>JABMQR010000225.1 GCA_013202335.1 Bacteroidota bacterium | reverse complement strand
TTCATCATCTTCTCCTCTATGGTTCAACCGGAACTTCAAGGGTGATAATAAGATCTTCCGGGTTTAGCCGGAACAGAGAACCATTACCCTCATAAAAACCATGATCACCCACAAAATGTATGTGCAGATCGGTATAAGTTACTTCCCGATCTAATTTCAAATTTCTGACCGTTGTATTAACCTTATTATACATTCCGGGACCGCCAAAAGGAGAAGGAAGCTTTCCTCTTACAGAATCAACCCGCACCTCAAAGTCAGCATCAACTTTTCTAAATTCACCAAGTCCCTCACTGCCTTTATCACGATAGTAACTCATCTTCTCAGCTATAGCCCGATGAGTACGCCCTGATCGTCTCACAATTCCATCATCCTCGATAAGTATATCGATCAAATTCCGCGTATCAGTTCCTAAAAATCCGTTAAGTGTTATTACACCAGGTTTCATTTGTTCCTGCATACGTGTTAACTGTATAGATTGTTTCATAACTATTTTTACCCCCGGATCAATTTACATTGATCTTTGAAACTTTCGATTATAGTAATCAAAAACTTCTGACTAATTGAAGTATGCCTTGCATCTCATTCCAAAGTCGGTCTCTCTAGAATTTATCAAAATAGATACGTTCGTCAGGCACTCCGCACTCATTAAGAACTCTAATACAGGCATCGATCATACCAGGACTTCCACAAAGATAAGCCTCTGAGTTTGATCCATCCTTAACATGCTGTGCCACAATATCAGTAATCAAACCGACATCACCTGTCCAGTTATCAACCTCTTCCGGTTCACTGAGAGCGGGAACAAAAGTGAAGCCTTCCAGCTTAGTTTCAAGATCTTTCATCTCATCAATCAGAAACAGATCCTTTGCTGATCTTGCACCAAAAAAATAGGTAGCCTTACGCTTTGACTCTTTTTCCTGCATATCAAGAAGTATGGATTTAATCGGAGCCATACCGGAACCCCCGGCAATACAAATAATATCATGGTCGGATTCATGGAGATAAAAATCCCCATATGGTCCATTTACCAGAACCTCATCGCCCTCGTTAAGGTATTTATGCACATAGGTTGTGCAAATTCCATTAGGAACCAGACGAATTTCAAGCTCAATATGAGAACCGTCACTCGGGACAGAAGCCATGGAATAGGCACGATATACCGCTTCATCCGTCAGCTCGTATGCCGGAACCTGAAACTGGATAAATTGTCCGGCCTTTGTCTCAATCTCCGGAGGATCCAGAAGTTTCAACCGGACCTCTTTTATGTCATGAGTCAGATCCCTAATGCTTTCAACAACAGTAGTATACTGCTTAACAAGAAACAGCTCTTCAGGAATCTGAATAGAGAGGTCATTCTTAACTTTGAACTGGCAGGATAGGCGAATATTCTCTTTTTTCTCATCTTCTGAAAGCCAGGGAAGCTCGGTTGGCAGAATCTGTCCACCACCATCTACAACTTTAACCTTGCACAATCCACAGGAACCTCTCCCTCCACAAGCCGAGGGGATAAAAATCCCTTCATCGGTAAGTGCTCTCAGAAGCGGCTGCCCACCGGCAACGGTTAGTTCCTTTGTGCCGTTATTAACGTTTATTTGCACGTTTCCGTAATTACCGATTGTTGCGTCGGCAATCACCATGAGCAGGGAAAGAAATACCGCTGCTGCAGAGATTATCCCTACACTGATAAGTAATGATGTCAGCATTGTCCCCTCCTCTTTATGTTATATTAATCATGCCGGAAAAGCCCATGAAGGCAAGTGCCATCATACCGGCAATTATCAAGGTTATTCCAGCACCCTCGAGTCCGGGGGGTACTTTTGCACGGGTAAGTTTTTGTCTTATCCCGGCCATAGCCATGATTGCCAGGAACCAGCCAAGTCCGCTGCCCAGCCCATAGAAAAATGAAGTTATAAGATTGTACTCCCGGATAACCATGAATAAACTGACACCCAATATGGCACAATTTACTGTTATCAACGGCAGAAAAATCCCAAGAGCCGCATACAGCCCTTCACTAACGCGTTCAATTATCATCTCCACCAACTGCACAAAAGCAGCAATGATTATGATGAAAACAATAAATCTGAGATATTCAAGCTGAAACGGCTGCAGTATAAATTTATAGGCAAGCCAGTTCAGTATGGTCGTTGTAGCCATTACAAAAGTAACCGCGATTCCAAGACCAACAGATGTTTTGATTTCCCTTGATACAGAGAGAAATGAGCACATCCCAAGATAGTTTGTCAGCAGGATGTTATTGGTAAAAACCGCAGCAAAAAATACGGCTATAGGATAGACTGCACTGTTCATTTGCTCTCCTCCTTAATAAATGCTTCTTTGACCACCCAGATAAAAATGGCCAGCATAAAAAAGGCTCCTGGAGGCATAATCATTATTGACCAGTTTGTCCACCAGCTGCCCAGGATCTGAACACCCCAAAGAGAGCCGGTTCCCAGGAGTTCCCGGAAAAAAGCTATAATCAACAGAACATAGGCATAACCCAGACCTGAAGACAATCCATCAATTAAAGACAATCCTGGTTTATTGTTTAATGCAAAAGCCTCAGCTCTGCCCATAATAATACAGTTTGTGATGATCAACCCTACATAGGGTCCAAGCTGCTTCCAGATATCAGGCATAAATGCTTTTAGCACTATATCGACAATGATTACAAAGGTTGCAATTATTAGTGTTTCTACCATCATTCGTATTCTTGATGGAATAAGTTTTCTTATAAGTGAGATGACAAAACTTGACATAGCTGTTGTGAACATAACCCCAAGGGTCATAACAACCGTATTCTCAAGTTTATTGGTTACAGCCAGGGTTGAGCAAATTCCCAGTACCTGAACAAATACCGGATTCTCTTTCCCCAGGGGTGTTAGAAATGTTTTTTTTATCATACCTCTAGCCATGCTACTCCCCCTTTACCAGTGCCGGACCCTCGGCGACAGCTTTATTCAAAATCAACTGCATACCTCTGGATGTCCTTGTTGCGCCAGTAATCCCATCTATTTCATCCGGCTGGTCGGCCGTACCCTCTTCAACTAAGGTAAAAGGTCCCCACTTGCCGACAAACTGATTTTTAAACCAAGCTTCCTCAATTCTGGCACCAAGACCGGGGGTTTCATTCTGGCTGACCACCCCAATGCCGGTCAGGGCATCTAAGCTGCTGTTGTAGCCGACCATAATATTGATGGTACCCCACAACCCGGGACCCGAAAACGGCAGTACATAGACTTGGTTTCCATCGCCGGCGGTAACTGAATAGAAACCATTGTTTTCCTGGACTGATGATTCATACAGCTCAGTAATTGCCATAAAATCATCCGGATATTCGATACCGGCAGCCTCCAGAACCGTTTTCCGTAAAAACAGACTCTCATTTGCAGTTACCCGGTCCTGAGTGGAAAGAAATAATCCTGCGGTCAAGCTTATACAAAGTACGGTAATAATCAGCATAAAGAGCAAAGGATATATCCGCTTGAAATAAAAGCTCTCTTTTTTCATGCAGACGCTCCTTTCTTTGCGGCTGCTTTTTTCTTTTTATGTTCCTTAAGATAGTAATCGAGTAACGGTGCAAACATATTTGATAAGAGTATCGCGAATGTAATCCCTTCAGGCCAAATAGAGAAGGCCCGGATAAGAACGGTTAAAATTCCAAAAAAGGCACCATAAATCCATCTGCCCGTATTTGTAGTCTGCGATGCTGAGACCGGATCGGTTATCATAAAAAAGGCTCCAAGCAGAAAGCTTCCGCTTACCAGAGCGTAAACAGGATCAACTGTGTCGCGAATTCCGGCCAGCCAGAAAATAGTCTGCATTACCAGAAAGGCGGCAATTGCTGAGACTGTAAGCCTCCAATTTGCTGCTTTTTTAATAATTATATACAACCCGCCAAGTATCACCAAAACTGCTGCAGTCTCCCCAAAACTACCAGGGATAAAGCCAAATGTCATGTTAAAGATTTTACCTGTTCCTGTCAGAAGCGGAGTTGCGCTGGAAACACTGTCCAAAGGTGACAGCCAATGAGCAAACCCACCCGGCAGCCAACTTCCCGGACCGGGTACAACCGGCAAAAACTTACTGGTCATGGGAACACCAAAACTGATATATACAAAGGCACGGGCTGTAATTGCAGGATTGAATATATTCCTGCCAAATCCACCAAATACCATTTTCCCAAAAACTATTCCAAACATCATCCCCAAACCAGCTATCCAAAGAGGAATACCCGGCGGCAGGGAGAGGGAAAACAGCATGACTGATACAAATAGTGATTCAGTCATTTGCAGCCCGTATTTTTTCGCCATTACAAACTCGCTCAAGACCCCGACAGCCGCCACAACGGCAAGAACGGCGGTAAACCGCCATCCATAGAAATAGATTGCTGCCAGGCAGAGTGGGGTTAGCCCTTTTAATACATTGCGCATTGCCTGCTGTTTCTGTATTTTCACTGGATCCTCCCGATATATTTTAAATAAGACTTAAATTCTCAGATATATTGAAAAACTATCCTAAAAGTTAGATTTATTAAAGAGTAAAAGCTTTTTTCATACCGTTAAGCAATCAATAAGCCCAATTAAGGTTATCAATACAATTTTTTCGCTACAATTATACCATGAGAGTTAATTTTTTATCAGAAGTTTTTGATTTGCAATAATCTAATCGAAAACGGACAAATTGAGGAAAAGTGGAACTAAATCTCGTTTTTTCTTTGATTTATGCAATGTGCGGTGAAAGGTAACTAAAAACTAACTGAAATAGGGATTGTGTATATCGGGGATATTGCGTGATTTTTCATTGCACCACAAACTATTCAGGATGAAGCAGTCCTCATGGAACACACTCTACGCTAATCCTGGGAGTTTGGTTTAGGCAAACTCCCAGGATAAAGAATTCTCTGGGAATTCATTAAGCTAATCCATGGAGTTTGGTTTAGGCAAACTCCCAGGATAAAGAATTCTCTGGGAATTCTTTATCCCTTGACCGCGCCACTTGTAAGCCCGCGGATGAACTGTTTTGACATCAGTAAGTAGAGTGCCATCACAGGTACGGCTGACAGGGTCAGTACAGCCAGGATTTTCGACCAGTCTGTCTGGTACTGCCCGAAAAGTCTGGTAACACCAAGTATAAGTGTTTTCTGACTCTCTTCATTTATGAAAATGAGCGGAAACCAGAGGTCGTTCCACATTGGGACAAGATTATAAATAGCCACTGTGGCAAGTGCCGGGCGAAGCAGCATGAGGATGATAGAGAAATAAATCCTGAAAGTCCCAGCACCGTCAATTCGTGCTGCCTCAGAAAGCTCTATTGGAATCTGCTTGATAAATTCTGTCAGTATGAATATCGCAATAGGCATACCCATGGCGATATATACAGGAAAGAGACTGTAGATTGAGTTAAGCAGTCCCAGTGATTTGATGAGGGAAAGTAGGTTTATACTACCGATTCTAATAGGGATCATCATCCCTGCAATAAAGAAAAGATAGATCAGCTTTGACTTACCGCTTTTCCAGTTTACCAGTGCATATGCCCCTAGTGACCCGATAAAGAGGATGATAATCAGTGAGCCGACGGTGACAAAGAGGCTGTTCTTAAAATAGGTAAGAAATTGGCTGTCCTGAAAGACAGAAACATAGCTCTGAAAATTCCAGGCTTTCGGCAGCCCAAACGGATCTTTATAAATATCAAGCCGAAATTTGAATGAGTTGATAATCATAGTCCAGAGAGGAAAGAGGACAATAATACACCATACGAGGAGTGCTGCGTGGTGAAATATATGTCTGGTCCCGGGTTTTCTACGTGATACTGCTGTAATTCTCATATGCTACTCCTTCTCCTGCCCGGTTCGTGTGAAACGCATGACAATAGTGACACCGACTGCCAGGATAAGGAATGTGATGGTTGCTATGGCTGCACCCATCCCCCTGTCCGGTATTCCAACTGGGTGCTGCCCGGCGATACCTACTCGATAGAAGAGTGTACCGAGTAGGTCTGTTGCGTACTGCGGTGCACCGTTTACGTTGGTCATGGCAAAGATTACGTCAAACGCATTAAAGTTGTTCACGAAAGTTAGAATAGAGACAACTCCTACTACTGGCAGCATAAGTGGTATCTTGATTTTCCAGAAAATCTGCCAGCTGGTAGCACCGGCAATGTTGGCTGCCTCGTAGAGATCTTCCGGGATGTTCTGGAACCCTGCCAGGAATATCATGGTGGGGATACCAACCCATTGCCAGCTTGAAACAAGCGATATGATGAACAGCGCTTTTGAGGGATCCCCGAGCCAGGGGATTGCCCAGTTATCTGTTCCCAGGGATTTTAGGACAAGGTTGATTGCTCCCCACTGGGGATTCAGGATCAGTTTCCAGAGGTATCCTGTCACAAGAATAGAGAGTGTCGCAGGAATGAAGATGATCGTCTGGTATACTTTGGCTCCGCGAAGTTTCCTGGTTATGAGGAAATTCGCAAATATCATTCCAAGGACATTTTGAACAAGCATATGCACAGCAAAGAATAACCATGTATGGCCGAATGCCCCCCAGTATCTCTCAGAGATAATCGGGTCGCTAAAAAGTCTTACATAGTTGTCAAAGCCTACAAAGGTTGTAAGGCGGCCGGCTTTTCCGGTGAAAAAACTGAGCCATATGGAGTTGAACAGCGGATATGCCATAAAAACTGTATAAAAGAGCAGTGCGGGAAGTAGATATACTACCCATACAGTCGCCTGTTTGTATTCCCGGGCTGTTGAAGGTGTAAATAAGTTTCGCGCCATATTTTTATCCTTATTTTCTGGAAAACTTGTTAATTACCATAGAGAGGTTTCCCCCCGGTTCGGTTTATACGGGCATCCGGGGGGATATCATTATTGTAGGGTTACTGCTGTGCAGGAGCGTACCACTTTGCGAGACCATTCTGGAAACCATCTGCAGCTTCCTGTGGTGTCATGCTACCAGTGATAACGGAAATTGAACCGTTCATTACGAGATCGTACCCACTCGGTTCACCTCCGAGGAGTTTAGGCCATACCCATCTTACATCGGTACCGCGACCCTGGTTCAGTGCCAGGAAGTCGTTGGCGTGTACATCGTTTATTTCAACAGGGTGTTTAGACATAGGGAACATACCGGTTGGCAGGTTGCTGGCACTTGCCTGTGCTCCCTCTTTTGAACCGAGCCATTCAAGAAAGAGTTTAGCCTGTTCCGGAAATGCGGTGCTGCTGTTCATTGCCATACCTGCATCAGCATGGAAGCAGATATATGCATCATCACCCGCTTCAGGTACTGGTGGTGCGAATACACTCCATTCAAAATCCACGTCACTGAATGTCCCCAGGGTCCATGATCCGTCAAAATACATGGCGGCCTGCCCGGTGGCGAACAGCGCATTGCTGTCATTATATGTCAGTGATTCGAAACCTGCCGGGAGATAGGGTTTGAGTGATGCCATTGCCTCAAAGAGGGCAACTACATGTTCATCGTTAAACGCGCGGTCTCCAGAGTCATAGGCAAGTCGTCCGTCACGACCGCCGATAAAGTTAGGAGCTATGCTCATAAAAACGACTTCGGCAATATCCCATTCATCACCCAGTGCATTTGCGATAGGGATATATCCTGCATCCTTTACAGCCTGGCTGACACTGAGGAGTTCATCCCAAGTCTCCGGAATGCTTAGCCCAAGTTCATTGAAAATATCAATATTATAGTATGCACCGTGTGATACTGCGATGAACGGTATTGCGAAGGAGGTGCCGTTTTCGTCAGCCCATGGAGACATGGTTCCCTCATCATATGATGAATTGAGATTTTCGAGGTCGCTAAGTTCGGCGAAGTACCCTTCCTTGAACAGGCCGAGCCCAGTTACATAGGATCGTGCGTACATCAGGTCAGGACCTGTGCCGGATTCGAGCTGGAGCCTGAGGGTTGCGTTGTAATCCGGTGGATTAGTTGGCTGAAAAACAACCTCAATATTCGGGTATGCGGCATTAAACTCTTTCAATAGGGCTTTCATCTGAGGAACGTCATCAGTTCGCCATGATCCCATAATCAAAGTAACTTTCTCTTCTCCTGATCCGTCTGCTGCATCCTCACCCGATCCTTTTGCCGTAATGAGCGAAGTAGCAAGCAGGATCATCAATAAAACTGCTACTGTTCGTTTTACCATATAAATCTCCTTTATTACGTGATGTTCATCATCATAATGCGGCTTTTCCAGCAGGGACAGTTACAAAAGTACTGTAAAATGTACTTTGTATGTACTTAATGTTATCAGGGGCATCAGTCAAAAAGAAAAGAACCGAAAGTTTCCGCCATTTTTATGGCTTCCATCCTGTTTAATGCTCCCATTTTTGAGTAGATGGTACTTATATAATTCCTGATAGTCTGAAAACCGACATGTATCTCATCAGCTATCTCTTTGTTTGTCTTCCCCTGGATCAGGAGTCGGATAATGGCCTTTTCACGTGCTGTCAGCTGCCGGTACCAATCGGGCAATTCTCCATGGAGATCCCTGTTCAGCTGTTTTGGGTCACGGTATATGTTCTGAATAAGTTTTCCCGCTATATCCGGAGCCATAAGAACAGCCCCGTCACATACAGCCTGTATAGCGGAAATAAGCATTTCCGGGGGAATATTTTTCAACAGGTAACCAGCAGCGCCGCAGTGGAGCGCATCAATAACCATATTATCATCCTCGAATGTGGTGAGCATGATGATGTGGATATCGGGATATCGTTCCTTGATATGCCTTGTTGCCGCCACTCCATCCATATGCGGCATACGCACGTCCATGAGAATAATGTCGGGAAGCGTTTCAGCCTGTTCAAGGAGTTCGACGGCTTCCCTGCCGTTTTTTGCGGTATAGATAACTGATAGTTCCTCGCTGTGGTTTTCCAGTACAATCTTGAGTCCCTCCAGGAACAGAAGCTGATCATCCACAAGCATAACCTTACGTGTTTCCATACGGTGTTTCTCCTTTATCCTTGTTTGGCCGCTGTAAGTTGGGCTTCGTGATGTTTCGGCGGCTGTTCTGAGGATATATTGGCTGGGGTGATAGGAATTTTTGCATGAAGCGTAAAACTCTGCTTTCCTGACTGGTAAGATACTTCCCCGCCGAAGCATTCCATTCGTTCCCGCATCCCGGAGATGCCGATTCCTTCAACTACTTTCTGTGACCCGGTTCCGTTATCCCAGATGTTTACCAATAAGCAATCGCTGCTCTGCATGAACGTGATATCTATATGAGTAGCCCTGCCGTGTCTGAGGGCATTGATGATACCTTCCTGCACAAACCGAAACAGGGCTTTATCCCTATCGGGTCCGAATGTGCGTTCTCGGATGTTAGCAAAATCTATATTAATTTGGACAGAAGAGATATACGCGAAGGTATTAACCATTTTCTTGAGCAATCGGATACCTGTCTCATAGGATATTTTCTGATTCCTGAACTGCTCCAGGGTACTTCTCGCTTCCTGTACCCCGGCATTAAGCTGATCCCTGGCGCGCATCAGTAATTCCTCAAGCTTGTGTGTGTTTCTATCCTTCATACTAAGTGCGGCCTGGAGGATCATAAGCTGATTTGTCATGGTGTAACCGATAATATCATGAATTTCCCTTGAAAGACGTTTTCGTTCTTTATCGATAGTCTCTTTTTCAAGCTGCATGGTATATTTCTGGTAATCCAGGTTTATTTTAGTCAACTCATCCATTGCCCGGTCAAGCCGCTGTGCGTCGAGTTCTTTCTGTTCCGCCAGCCGGAGGAAGTGCATCAACAGGTAGGCTATTGAGGCAGTTAAGAGGCAGAGACCTATAAGAATGACTATATCAACTGTGCGGGCAGGATTCATAGAGACTCCCCACGCGGAGACTGGTGTCTGCCTGAACGCAAGAAAACCGGTAAATACCAGTGTAATAGCCAGGGATGACCAGTCGCCGACAAGGTAGATGATTTCGACAATAAACGGGAGGAACAGTAGGATCTCTATGTTCAGTAGTTCACCGAACGGTATTCCGATAATAACAATGATAAAGAATTTCAGCAGGATGAAGAGGTTCAGCAGCCATCTTCGCCCGGTTGTCAGGGCTAGTCCGGTAATGCCCAGAGAAACGAGTATCAGTATCCGGGTCTGCTGGAACCAGTTAGCAGGAAGTGTCAGTGTTCCCTCATATGCCCAGCTGGTGTAGAGAGCAATGCCGTGAGTGATGAGTGCGATACAGATAATGGAGATTCTTGTGATGCGTCGTGCTGTCATAGTTCATGATAGCACGACTTCATGGGGACGGGTTGTGAACTTATAAGAATTATGTAGTGTCCAGAATCGTGGAGATACCAGTCAGTACTATTTGAGCATCAGCATTCGCTGTGACCACAGGAAAAACATTTCTTACAGCCTTCAATATTCAAGAATGTAGCGTTTCCACATACGGGACAAATATCAGATTGTATTGCCTTTTTCTCCCCTGAGTTGTCTTTTTTATTAAATGTTAAATCGTACTGCTTTTTTTTGTTCTCATCCTCTTCATCCGGCAGCTGAGGGTATTGATGGTTTGTTTGATCAGACCCAATATGTTCCTCAAGCACCTGTGCAATTGCATCAGGAAGACTCATTACCCGGTTTTTCCCGAATCCTGTCTGGCGGCCTGAACCAATTCCGCGAAGCTGAGCGATAACAGACTCAGCTCTCTGGGCTGGAGAAAGAGGACTCGGCATCCTGAGCACCAGGCTAACCAGCCGTCCAAGCCCCTCAGCATCTGCAGCAACATCTGAACCTACTTTTGCCACATTCACAAAGACCTCAAATGGATCTTCTTCATGAAGTCCATCAGAATTTACCGTAATATAAGCTGTTCCGATGGGTGTAGTTTTCCGATAAGTAGTCCCCCGAAGGACGGTAGAACGAACCCGCGGTTTAATATCTATTTCCACCGGTTCATCCATTACATCGTCATCATCATCCATCTTGTTCAGCACCTGAGTTTCACGGGAACCATCCCTATAGGTTGTCCCTCCCTTGCAGCCCAGATCATACATTTGCTCGTATAATTTTCCGGTCTCTTCGACAGTGTAATCTGCAGGAGTATTACCGGTTTTAGAGATGCTGGAATCTACCCATCTCTGTATTGCCGCCTGAACCTTTACGTGTCCATCCGGAGAGAGATCCATTGCTGATACAAAGTAGTCAGGCAGATCCTCACCTTCGTGTTCAGCGAGCCATTCTTCATATACATCTACGCGTTCTATATGTGATCCCATTCTCCCGACACGTTCCCACTCCCAGAAATAATAGGGCTCTATTCCTGTGCTTGTCCCTACCATTGTTCCGGTAGTTCCGGTAGGCGCCTGAGTAAGGAGAGTTACATTTCTTATTCCTTTTTCTCTTACCAGCTCACGGATTTCTTCCGGCATTTGCATCATAAAGCCGCTCTGCAAAAACTTTTCCGCATCAAATAATGGGAAACTGCCCTTCTCTTCGGCTAAATCTGCACTCTCCCGGTACGCCTCGACACAGATAAATTTAAAAAGTTTATCAAGGAATACAAGGGATTCATCACTGCCATAGGCAAGTTTAAGCCTGATCAGCATTTCAGCCAGACCCATGGTCCCAAGTCCAATCCTTCTTTCTGACTGCTGCCTGTCACGGTTCTCGTCAAAGAAGTATGGTGTGTCATCAATTACATCATCTAAAAATCTGACAGCATAATGTACAGCTTTTTTCAGCTCATCCCAAAGCACTTTATCGGATTTAACAAACATTGCGAGATTTATCGAACCGAGATTGCAGACTCCCCAGGGAGGAAGCCCCTGCTCTCCGCATGGATTTGTACAACGAATACTGGTGTAGTACCAGGAGTTGCTCATGTAATTGTACCGGTCAATAAAAAAGAGTCCGGGTTCAGCTGATGCCCATGCACTTTTAACAATATTGTCCCAAATATCTCTGGCTTTGAGCGTTTTGTATGTAATGACTTTTTTACCTGCTTTTTTCCAGGCATTGAGATCACCATCCCAAATTTTATTGTAGTCCGGATCACTGGTATCAGGGAAATAGGTAGTCCAATCACCATCTTTTCTGACGGCTTCCATGAAATCATCAGTAATTCCCACGCTTATATTAGCATTTTCGATCTTTCCCATTTCCCGTTTACTATCAATGAAGTCAAGGATATCAGGATGCCATACATCAAGAATCAGCATTAGGGCGCCTCGCCTGCTGCCCCCCTGTTCGATAAGGCCGGTAACAAAACTATAGAGGGCACCCCAGGAAACCGATCCGCTTGATCGTCCATTCACACCCTTAACAAATGCATGTCGGGGACGCAGCGACGCAAGGTTCATGCCGACTCCGCCTCCGCGTGACATAATCTCAGTCATTTGCGCCAGAGTTTTCATAATACCGCCCCGACTGTCTTTTGGAGATGGGATTACATAGCAGTTGTAATAAGTTAAATTCTGATCAGTACCGGCGCCTGTTAAAATTCTTCCACCGGGAACAAATTTCCATTCATCAAGCAGCCACTCAAACTCCTTCTTCCAGAATTCAGAAGCCTCTCCCTTCTCCTGACCAGCGATACCTACCGCTACACGTTTATGCATTTGCTCAGGTTCCGTCTCCAAAGGTTTATCAAGATGATCAAGGCTGCATACTATTTCGGATCCATCTTCCAGTTTTATTAAAACAGAGTCGTTTTCCAAAAACTCTGAAATTACTCCAATTTCCCGCTGTCCGGTCTGTTGATTGCTGACAGCTACGACAAGATCGTTTTTTTTCAAAGATTTCTTTGTTGTATCTTTCAGGGCATACCTGTCAAAAAAAATTTTTCTTCCTAAGGGCTTTAGGTTACTTTTTATATTATTCACAATTTCCTCCCAGAGGTCCAAACCCCTGATATCAATTTTATTGTCAATGCTGTCATGAGTTATAATAGAAAGATTGTCAGGAAGTATTAGCGCAAAAAAACATGACAAAATTTGTATGAAATATCGCATTCAGCAAAAACGTTGAATTTCAGCATACTCCAATCCTGGACTCCCTGCAAGATATTTTGAAGGATTTAGATAAAAAATAACACTATATTTTGTGTATTTATCATAAATTTATCCTGTTTTAACACTATATATCCAGTTCTGGGGTATGCATATACTTAACAGCAAAAGAGTTGTAGTAGTTGTAATGAAACAAATGAATAAGTAAGCCGAAAACTTCTCATTGACAGGGTGTCATGCGGGTGACTTATTATTTTATCTGAATTTAGTGCTTTGAGATTTGATCTCTGGTTTTTCGATCAAAGCCCATACAAACAGCTTCCAGCAGATCCACTAATTGATAAAAATCATCAATACTAATAAGACAGTTATGGCTATGAGCATACCGTACCGGGACACCGGTAACAATTGACGGTATTCCACGACTCGCGAGGTGCAGCTCTCTTCCATCAGTTCCACCGCCTTTTCTCACAGTTTCCTGTATAAGCAACCCTTTCTCACCGACAATCTCACGAATATAATTAAGAAGTTCCCGGTCAGCTATCATGGTAGGATCAAATATACGAACATGTGCTCCGCCGCGGACACGGGTTTGAGGGTTTACCGGGCTGCCCGGCAAATCGTCTGCCGGAGCTCCTTCAACAATAATTGCAATATCAGCATCAATGTAATTAGCAAGAACGGAAGCTCCCCGGGTTCCAACCTCTTCCTGGACAGTTGCTGCTAAAACGGTGGTATTCTCTCTCCCGCACCCTTTCTTATCTGAAAGTCTCAGGCCAAGTTCTACCAGTGCTGCGGCACCAATTCTATCGTCAAAAGCTTTCGACATCATGCACCGGCTTACTTCATTGTAAGAGTATGAGGTCACCGGGGTAACAGCATCCCCAATTCGAATCCCAAAATTTTCAACAACTTCAAGTCTTGAAGCAGCACCAATATCAATAAATAAATCCTGAATTTCAGGTATATCACTTTTCCGGTCTTTCAGGAAATGAGGAGATATATTACCGATAATACCAGGAATTTTATTTCCCTGCCAGTTTGTGATCTCTACCGGAGAGGATGGCAGCGTTACGGGATTCCAGCTCCCAAGATTGTGTATTCTGATAAATCCTGCAGACAGGATTTCAGACACTATAAACCCAATCTCATCCTGATGAGCTGCCAGTAATATTTTAGGCATATCCGATGAGCTGGAATGGCTGTCACCGGTTGTATTCTCAAAAGTCCAAAGAGCATTACCAATCCTGTCCACTGAAAAAGAACCGGGGCTTCCTTTGAGTTCATCCTGCAGGATTTTTGTAATATCCTGTTCAAACCCGGGAAGCCCTGAAGCCAGTGTCAGCTTTTTTATCAAATTTATTGTGTCTTGTTCCGTTCTCATGTTTTCAGTATACACAGCAAAAAGGAAAAATCAAAGATTGACATCCCTTCAGGTGAATTAATCTTTCTAAATAGTATTATTAGAAACCAAGTTCCAGCATTGCATCAGCAACTTTCCTAAACCCTGCTATATTAGCACCCTTTATATAATCAATATGGTTTCCAACCTTACCGGATTCAACACATGCGGAATGAATATCTTTCATGATTCTATTTAGTTTCTCATCAACTTCTTCTTTCGGCCAGCTGAGCTTCATAGAGTTCTGTGACATCTCAAGCCCGGAAACCGCAACCCCGCCGGCATTAACCGCTTTACCCGGAGCAAATCTAATATTTTTCTTTAAGAGCTGTTCAACGGCTTCTGATGTACATCCCATATTTGAAGTTTCCACAACATACGCTGCACCATTTGCTGCAAGTAAATCAGCATCCTTCGTGTTTAACTCATTCTGGATTGCACAGGGAAAAGCCATATCAACCGGTACTTCCCAGGGTTTTTTTCCATGGACAAATTTAGCATTAAACTGCTTTGCATAAGGTTCAACAATATCATTGTTTGAGGCACGAAGATTCAACATATAATCCCATTTTTCCGGTGTCCCTATTCCCTCTTCATCATATACATATCCGTCAGGCCCTGAAATTGTGACTACTTTTGCTCCAAGTTCCGTTGCTTTCATGGCAACCCCCCAGGCTACATTCCCAAATCCCGAGACAGAGATCCGTTTTCCCTCAAGAGTATCACCGGCTTCAGCAACCATTTCCCGGGCAAAATACATTGCACCGAATCCTGTAGCCTCAGGTCTGATAAGCGAACCGCCCCAGATCCTGCCTTTTCCGGTGAGAACACCGGTATGTTCTATCCGCAGTTTCTTATACTGCCCATAGAGAAACCCTATTTCCCTGGCACCAACCCCGATATCCCCTGCAGGAACATCAATTTCAGGCCCAATATATCTGTTTAACTCAGTCATAAACGCTTTACAGAAACGCATTATCTCATTATCAGATTTCCCTTTAGGGTTGAAATCGGATCCGCCCTTTGCACCGCCCATAGGAAGTGTTGTCAGGCTGTTCTTAAAAATCTGCTCAAATCCCAGGAATTTTAATGTTCCAAGAGTAACACTGGGGTGAAACCGCAATCCGCCTTTATAGGGTCCGAGGGAGTTGTTAAACTGTACCCGGTATCCACGATTTACCTGTACATCACCATTATCATCTTCCCATTCAACCTTAAAAATAATTATACGATCTGGTTCCGTTATCCTTTCAAGAATCCTTGTTCCCAAATATGCGGGATTGTCGTTCACAACATCAATCACCGACTCAACTACTTCGCGTACAGCCTGGATAAACTCGGGTTGAGCTGGGTTTTTTCTCTCAAGATCTGCCATAAATGAATCAATGTGGTACATAAGAACCTCCTTGAAGGACATACAGCACTAATATAATAATTAGCAAATGCTGTATTTGATCTCATAGTATATATCGTAATGCTCAATAGTCAATGGCTATTTTTACTTTTACATAAAATTAATGTAAATATATTTCTGTTTTCACTAATTTCACACATGGTTTTATATATATAGATGATATCCTCTAAATATATTATTATTTTGCTGTTTGCATCAATATAACTAATAGTTATTTACTATATACGCAATATATAAATTTTTTTATTAATTGTTAGATCAGGTTTTCATAATTTCTGTTATAATATCATCTTCAAAGCTTCTTGCACAACAACGCAAATATGGTAAAGTGTAGTATATGAAAACTACAGAAATTTTTGATTCACCATTTCAGGATCTCATGGCAAAACGGGTACGTAATATTCTCCTTATCTGCAGCAAGTATGATCGTTTTATGCTTGAAGAAGACGGTCGTATAGAAGAGCTGCTTTTCCAGGACTATGTAGCTCTCGGTCTTCGATATCCGCCCAAAATCACCCATGCTCCCTCAGCTGTAGAAGCTCTTGCTCTTATGGAGGAACGCCCCTTTGAGTTAGTCATTACCATGCTTAACATAGGGGAAATTGATGCCGCGGCACTGTCCAGAACGATAAAAACAAAACACCCCGACCAACCTATAATAGTCCTCTCACCAGCTCCGGCCCATAAAAGTATTAAACGTCTGAAAAAAGAGTCAGTTGATACGGTTGATTATATATTTACCTGGCAGGGAAACCCAAACATCCTGCTCGCAATGGTAAAATTGGTAGAGGACAGCATGAATACCGAGGATGATGTCCGTACCGGCGATGTGCAGGTTATCATTCTTGTGGAAGACTCGGTCCGTTACTATTCCACCTATCTGCCAATGATTTATACCAGTTTAATACAGCAGGCACGATTTATCATGACAGAGGGATTGAACGACTGGTCGCAAACCCAGCGAATGCGCGGCAGACCTAAAATCCTGCTTGCAAGAACATACGAAGAAGCAATTGAACTGTATGAGAAGTACAAACTCAACACTCTTGGTATAATCTCGGATGTTGAGTATAAACGTGACGGTGAAGTAGACAAAGAGGCGGGTCTGAAGCTCTGCAGCCATATACGCAAAGAAAACAGTGAAATACCAATCCTGCTCCAGTCATCTATCTTTGAACACAAAAAATATGCTGAAGCCCTAAAGGCAAAATACCTTTATAAGCATTCCCAAACTCTTCTCGCTGAACTGCGAAGCTATATTAAAACAAGTTACGGTTTTGGAAACTTTATTTTTCGCAACCCAAAAGACCTGAGTGCATTAAGTACAGTGGCAAACCTGCGTGATCTCCAATACGCTATTGCAGTAATCCCGCTTGACTCGTTTATCTACCATGTTGAAAACAACGACTTCTCTACCTGGTTGCGGGCCCGAGCTCTTTTTGCTCTGGCCAGGAAGATCCGCCCGATAGTTCTCGAAGACTATAATAGTCCTGAAGAGTTGCGAAGTGACTTAATAAAAACCATAAAGTTCTATCGGCAGCAACGCGGACGCGGGGTTATTGCACGATTCAATAAAGACCGTTTTGATGAAGTCTCATTTTTTACCCGAATTGGTTCTGGTTCCCTTGGAGGAAAAGGACGCGGTCTTGCATTTGTAGATTTACAGTTGAAACAAAGTGGGATTCCTAAAAAATACCCGGATATGTACATCTCTATCCCAAGAACTATTGTCATCACGACTGAGCTTTTCGATAGATTTATGGAGGAAAACGATCTCCAGAAAATTGCATTAAGCGGGCGTCATGACGATACTATCCTTGAACATTTCATCCAGGCAAATCTTCCTGATGATCTTATTGAAAATCTGAAGGCGGCTCTCAGAATAATCAAAGCTCCGGTAGCAGTGCGTTCTTCAAGCCTTTTGGAAGATTCACATTACCAGCCCTTTGCCGGAATTTATCAGACCTGCATGCTCCCGAACAATCACCCTGATTTTGATAAACGGCTTGCTGATCTGTGTAAAGCAATAAAATGTATCTATGCATCAACATTTTTCCGACAAAGTAAAGATTACATGAAAGCTACTGATCATATTATTGAAGAAGAAAAAATGGCGGTAATTATCCAGCAAATAACCGGATCCCAATTCGAAAATTTCACCTATCCCAATTTTTCCGGAGTTGCCCGATCGCTAAATTACTACCCGATAGAACGTGAAAAGCCTGAAGACGGAATCGTATATATCGCTTTTGGATTTGGCAAGATCGTTGTTGATGCAGGAAGCTCCCTCCGCTTTTCTCCTAAACACCCAAAAAAAGTCATGCAGCTCTCCAACCCAAACCATGCATTGAAAAAGACACAGAAAGATTTTTATGCCCTGGACATGGAGGCACCTTTTGCTCCGACTGCAGGAACAGCCGACAACCTGACCAAACTCTCTGTTCAGGATGCCGCTAATCATGGATCCCTAAAGTACATTGCATCCACTTATGATTTACGTTCAGGAAGATTTTCTGACTCTCCAAACGGGGAGGGTCAAAAAGTTATGACATTCTCGGGAATACTAAAATACAAATCTTTCCCGATAGCACAAATAATTCAGGACATACTTAAGCTTGGAGAAGAAATAATGAACACTCCTATTGAGATTGAGTTTGCCGGAAACCTTAACCGACCACCCGAAAAGCTTCCTGAATTCAGTCTTCTGCAAATTCGTCCAATAGTTGAAGGTTCAGAATTCGATGATATTAATATTGATGAGAATCAAATAGAGAAAGCACTTGTTTATTCAAAGAAAGCCATGGGAAATGGAAAATATGATGACCTCGTTGATGTTGTGTATGTTAAACCGTCAGCTTTCGATCCCGCAAAAACCCGTGAAATGGCAGAGAGAATTGGTATTATTAACTCTGAGTTCGAAAAGAAAGATACAGGATATGTTCTTATTGTAGTAGGCCGTTTGGGATCCAGCGACCCCTGGCTTGGAATACCTGCCGCATGGAATCAAATATCCTATGCCAGAGTTATCATTGAGACCGGACTGGCTAACTTTCAAGTTGAACCAAGTCAGGGAACCCACTTTTTTCAAAACCTAACATCTCTCAGGAACTCTTACATGACGATTAATCCTGTATATAATGATGGATTATTCAGGATAGAGATTATTGATGCAATTGAGGCTGTTTATGAGGATGATTTCATACGGCATGTTTGTGTAGAGAAACCACTTCAAGTTGTTGTTGATGGAAAAACAGGGAATGGGGTAATCCTCTATAACGGCAATTGAGACAGGGAAGAAGGAGGCAGGAGGAGGGAGACAGAAAACCGGAATCTAACAGAGACAGTCTCCCGCATTTACTAAAGCAATTGCTTAGATCTTCCCCTCCGGTCTCCTATCTCCGTCCTACTGGTCTATCTGAAATCAATCCAAACCGGATCATTTGGCGGCGGAGCAATAATCTCAACAGGCTTCCCGCCAACCGGGTGATTAAACATGATTTTTCTGGCATGCAGGTGAATCCCTCCCCCTACGTTTGAACGAGCAGCTCCATATTTCAGGTCTCCCTTAATATGTATATTTAACGCAGCAAACTGAGCACGAATCTGATGATGTCTACCCGTATGAAGTTCAATTTCTAATATATAAAAAGACTTTGTCGCTCCAATCAATCTATAGGAGAGCTCTGCTTTCTTGGATCCTTTTCGCTCCGCAGGGACTGAAAATGATTTATTTTTCTGCCTGTTTCTCAGGAGATAATGTGTCAGTCTTCCTTCCGGCTCCGGCGGCATTTTATCAACTGCAGCCCAGTATATCTTTTTAATATCCCTCTCTCTGAATATATTACCAAGCCGGGACAGAGCCTTTTCGGTCTTTGCAAAGAGCACTATACCACTGGTTGGACGATCCAATCGATGAGGAATTCCAAGATACACATTCCCTGGTTTATTATAAGTATCCTTCAAATAGAGCTTAACTGCATCACCAAGGGTAGCATCTCCAGTCAAATCTCCCTGTACTATTTCAGAAGGTAACTTGTTAACAACTATGAGATGATTATCCTCGTAAAGAACCCTGTCAGCAATCTGTGGTAAATTATTTTTTCCCATTATTCCTGTCTTATCCTTCGTACTTTTAGCGTCTTAACCTCTTTTGAAGAAAGGCGTACTCCACCAGCCTTAACTCCCTTAACAAGGTAATCATGAAAGTAGAAACTTTCTTCAAGAACCTTAAGACGCTTTTTGGGTTTATACTCAACATAAATTTCTGCATCTTCCCGGGTAAACAGGTTAATCAATTTACAATTTTCCGGAACTAATTCGTATGTTTTATTCATTATAAACTGGGTTATCTGGCATCGCTTTATATAGAGATCCTTGCTTTTCTTATCCTGAAATATCACCGTAATGACTTGATTTTCCAGAATTTCCTTATCTGTAAGACTGCAAAGACGCATTCCTTTGTCGACAAAGAGTTTTTCAGGGGCATCGGTGACAAAATAGGTACCGGATTTCTTTACAATCAGCAGCCTGTCATAATGTGAGACCCTGCATTGCTCAACACCAGCCTTCAACCCATACCCTATATATCCTGTTGAAAGATCGTACTTGAGAACCAGGTCTCTGTTAGCTGCTTCACGTACATCAATCTTATCAAAGGAGATAATCTTGGTGAGTCTCGGACGTATGACACCAGAGGCCGCATTTTTCATCTCCTGAATATAATCAAGTGCATATTCAACTAGATGTGCAAGGTGATATGCTATAGCTTTCAATCTGTCATGTATCTCACGCACCTCTTCCTGAGCTTTGTTGATATCATAAAGAGAGATTCTCCTGATAGGTATTTTAAGCAAACGCTCCACATCATCCTCGGTAACATCACGCTGAATCTGATCACGAAAAGGATCCATGCCTTCAATAACAGCATTTATTACGTTTTCCCGTGTTTTTTGTGTTTCAATTTTTTTGTAAACCCGCTCTTCGATGAAAATCCTCTCCAAAGTCCTTGCATGCAGTTTATCCAGCAGTTGAGCTCTCTCAACTTCCAACTCTTTTCTCAGGATTTTTATCAGGGATTTTGCATGATAGAGAATCACCTCCGTTACTGTCATCTGAACAGGAAATCCCTCCCGAATAACCAGAAGATTAACGGAAACAGATTGTTCACAGTCAGTAAAGGCATAGAGTGCATCAATAACATCCTGTGTATAGGTATTTCGGGCAAGGGTAATTTCAATATTTACCTTACTCGTAGTAAAATCATTGATGTTTGCTATTTTCAGCTTACCTTTTTTTGCGGCCGTCTCCACAGATGCTATCAGCTTCTCTGTGGTTACCCCAAACGGGAGCTCCTCTACAATAATTCTTTTCGGATCTTTAGTATTAAGTTTTGCCCTGACCAGTACTTTACCCTGACCGTCAGCATACTCCGATACATCAAGAAATCCTCCACCGGGAAAATCCGGCAAAAGGGTAAAATCTTCACCATTCAATGCAGCTGAGACGGCGTCCAGCACTTCAACAAGGTTATTCGGCAGTACTTTTGTTGCCATTCCGACAGCAATTCCCTCCACCCCCAGTACCAGAAGCACCGGAAGTTTTGCCGGGAATGCAACCGGCTCAGTGTTCCTACCATCATACGATTCCTGAAATTCAGTAAGTGCAGGATTGTGAAGAACCATTTTAGCAAAAGACAGTGCGCGGCACTCAATGTATCGTGCGGCAGAGGCTACATCACCGGTAAGGAAGTTACCAAAATTCCCCTGACGATCAATAAACAGGTTCATGTTGGCAAGATTAACCAAAGCCTCATAAATTGAAGAATCTCCATGCGGATGATATTTCATACAATGGCCGACAACATTAGCTACTTTATGGAATTTCCCATCATCCATCTCCAGCAGGGAGTGCAGAATACGTCGCTGTACCGGCTTTAGACCATCTGCGATATCAGGAATTGCCCGCTCCTTGATTACATATGAGGCATACTCCAGGAAGTTGTTCTGAAATAGTGTTTTTGCGTAAGCCATTATATAAGGTTCTCCATGATGAACTGTCTGCGGACAGGTGTATTTTTCCCCATATAAAACTCAAGGGTTGTCTTTATATCATGAATGGCACGCACACTTACCGGTACCAGCCGAATATCCCGGCCAATAAACTGACCGAACTCTTTCGGCGATATTTCTCCCAGCCCCTTGAACCGGGTTATTTCAGGACCGCGAAGTTTGCTTCTGGCAGCATCACGCTCTGCCGCGTTATAACAGTAGATTGTCTCACTTTTATTTCGTACCCGAAAAAGAGGCGTCTCAAGAATATATAAGTGCCCGGAGAGGATGGTATCTTCAAAAAAATTCAGGAAAAAAGTAAGCAATAGATTCCTGATGTGAAACCCGTCAAAATCAGCATCAGTAGCAATTACTATGCGTTCATAGCGCAAACCATCTACACCATTTTCAATTCCAAGAGCCATCATCAGGTTGTAGAGCTCTTCGTTTTTATAGATCTCCGTACGCTTTTTACCGTATACATTAAGTACTTTACCGCGAAGGCTGAATATCGCATGACTGTAGACATCTCTTGCCGATATCATTGAACCTGATGCTGATTGTCCCTCAGTCAGAAAGATTGTTGTAGGGGCAGTTTTTTTATTTGTGTCGCCCATATGAAACTTGCAGTCCTTCAAATTGGGTATCTTCAAAGAGATCTTTTTAGCAGCATCCCTGGCACCTTTCTTAACATCATTCAACTCTTTTCGCAGTTTCTCGTTGCTGATAATTTTGTCTGAAAGTTTATCTGCAGATGCAGTATTTTTCATAAGGAAATCAATTATCGCTGCTTTCACTTCCTGAACAATCCAGCCTCTGATATCGGTATTGCCCAATTTGTTCTTTGTCTGGCTCTCAAAAACAGGATTCATGAGTTTTATGGCAATAGCGCCGGCTATCCCGTCACGGGCATCAACACCTGAATAGTTCTTTTTAAAATACTCATTCACACCCTTCAGAATGCCCTCCCTGAAAGCACTCAGGTGAGCTCCACCGGCACTGGTATATTGCCCATTTACATAGGAGAAATAGTTTTCCCCGTAGTTGTTTGTATGCGTTACGGAAAATTCCAGCTGTTTCCCTTTATAGTGAATAATATCATAGAGCTGGTCAGAACCAACTTCTTCACTCAGAAGGTCGAAAAGACCCTTTCTTGAGGAGTAGAGTTTACCGTTAAACTCAAGAGACAGACCGGAGTTAAGGTAGGCATAGTTCCAGATTCGCTGTTCCACAAAATCAGGATTAAATTCATACTCTCCAAATATTTGTTCATCCGGTATAAACTCAACAAGCGTTCCGTCAGGCTGGGAACTCTTCCCTTTTTTTTGTGAAATCAGGGTTCCCCGCTCAAATATTGCTTCCGCGAATTTTCCCTCACGATACGCAACTACCCTAAATTTAGAAGAGAGTGCATTAACCGCCTTGGTTCCAACTCCGTTCAATCCTACAGAGAACTGAAATATTTCGTCATTATACTTGGCTCCGGTATTAATAATGGATACACAGTCAATAATTTTTCCAAGCGGTATCCCTCGGCCAAAATCTCTGACTTTTACCAGATTGTTCTGAGTCTCAACAACAATCTGCTTACCATAATTCATAATAAATTCATCTATACTATTATCAATTACTTCCTTGAGAAGAATATAAATTCCATCATCAACATTTGATCCATCACCAAGCCGTCCAATATACATCCCTGTTCTTAACCGGATATGATCCAGAGAGCTTAGTGTTTTTATTTTACTTTCATCATACACAATTGCAGTTAATATTTTTTCTTTACCCATAGTACAACATTGTACAACAAATCATGGTTTTTATCAATTTATCTCCACTACAAGTGGTGGAGGTCGGGATATTACTGCTAATTATATACTAGAAATGATGTTAATGTGTGTTAGGTAGTTTTGTGCTGAAAGTATTAGATAGTGTCCACCACCGTGGATATGAATAATAAGCCTTAAGA
>JABMQR010000021.1 GCA_013202335.1 Bacteroidota bacterium | reverse complement strand
ACCAGGAACTTTTTGATAATCCAAGACATCCCTATACGCAAAAACTATTGGCTGCAGTCCCGGTAATCGATGATTTCCAGAAGACGAAGATCCTGGACGAGACAAAAAGAGAGATTCCCACAGAATTCACCGACAGCGTGAAAGGCTGCATCTATTATGCAAAGTGCCACATCCGACAGGAGATTTGTGCAGAGAAATCGCCGGAAAAATCAAATTTAGCGGAAAATCACTCGGTTTACTGCTGGATGTGTGAAGAGGGAAATTGAGGCTGGTGGCCTGGGTTGGGGAAGGCCGTTTGGGCTGGGTAGGTGGATTTGACTGGGAAAGCAGCTTAGGTTGGGAAGCAGTCTGGATAAAATAGGAGGAGTATATGAAGCAATTTACTAATAAGGTCGTTATTATAACAGGTGGAGCCCATGGTATTGGAAAAGCTTCGGCAATAAAATTTGCTGAAGAGGGTGCATCGGTTGCCATAGTAGACAGGGATTCTCAGGACGGTGAAAAAGTTGCTGAAGAGATCCGGGAAAGCGGCGGTGTTGCAGTCTTCTTTTATGCAGATGTTTCCATATCAGCTGATGTGCAGAGTGTTGTAGAAAGTGTAATAGCCTCCTTTAAAAGGATCGATGTGCTCTATAATAATGCATCGGTTTATATGGCTGAAGATGGAGCTGTAGCTGATATAGACGAAGATGTCTGGGATAATACAATTGCGATAAATCTCAGAAGTGTCTTCTTGTTTAGTAAGTACACCATTCCTCATATGCTCAAGATCGGTGGCGGTGCGATAATAAACACCTCCTCAAGCTGCGGAATTATCGGGATTCCCAATTGTGATGCATATTCTGCATCCAAAGGCGCAACGGCGGAAATTACCCGATCAATGGCTGTTGAGTATGGACCAATGAATATACGGGTAAACTGTATAGCCCCGGCTGCGATCATGACTCCTATGTTAAGTTTCAGCAACCTAAACAGTACCAGCTTTGATGAAGAGCGTTTCCTCAAGCTGAGAACCCCGCTCAGACGGTACGGACAACCTGAAGAGATCGCCGATCTGGCTGTTTTCCTTGCTTCAGAAAAATCATCATACCTAAACGGTACTGTCATGGTAGCCGACGGCGGAATAACCATAAATGGCGATCTGACGAAGATTGATAAGGATTATTTGTAGGGGGGTTGGTACAAAAGCTTTTATTGAAGGGAAAAAAAAGAGCGTTCCCGCTTAATTATTTTAAAGATCATGCAACAACTATGTTGATGATATTCCGTTTGTTCCGGTTTTACCCGAAATATGGCAGATTTATGCTGGAACAGGTGGCAGGATTCCTTCGGAATTCTCAGTTTTCCCAGATTTTGGGATTGAGAGGGTAATCGATTTTGGATCGAGCTGAGTAATGGTATAGAATTTTCGAACATAGCATCTTTTGGAGACATCTCTGCCACTTTATGCTTTGAGTAAGAATTCTCTTCAATTTATCTTGGTGTATTATCTCAGAAAGGATTTCCATGTGGAATTATTAACTTTAAGTACATTTTGCTTTTATTCATCTTTATCAAGAAGATCTAATTCTTCAAGTTTCTGAGCTAAATTGACTTTTAAGAGTGGAATCTCCAAGATTGCAATAGACTCTAAAGGTAGATAGATGTTGAATTCATCTGTTGGGATATATAAAGTTTCAGGTAGCGTTTCGCAACTCAGGTAGAATATAAAATCAGCAAAGGTTTCATACTCACTAACATAATAGGATTCAATTGACCCATCCTTAAAAAATATTTTGATCATAGTTGTGATTTGATTAATATCATCTGGCTCTAAGCTATTATCAAGTATAATTTCTTTCCCAAAATCAATTAGTTCTGAAGAAATTTTGGCTTCATCAGGTAACGTAATAATTCCATCTTCCTCATTCTGAATAAGTTCCAATACTTCATACAAAACTGGTGGATAACAGCCATGTTCATGCCATGCTACTTGCCAATCATGAGGGAATTCATCTGCTGCTTCATCTAAAAGCACAAATCTATTAATGCCCTTTGGATTGATACAAACAATTTTATTATTTAAGGTATCTATAGAAAACCAATGAGAATTTTGTGCACAACTGTGTACAGTTTCTTGTATCTGATTTGTAATAGGATACCAAAATGTTTTGTCAGAATTTGTAGGTTTAAGTCCAAGATTTTCCCATAATCCATCAAGTTCTGGATCGATAGGGTTATTTATTGAATAAAAAGGGAGGGAGATTTTTGGAGTTGTCGAAGTCCTACCAATAATATAATCGACACTCGTATGAAGAATGAAAGCCAAATCCCGCAAATTTGCAATGCTTGGTTCCACTTTACCTGTTTCCCAACGTGCAATTGTTTGTTGAGAGGTATTGAGCTTTTTTGCTAGATCTTTTTGTGTCATATTAAACACTTTTCTAAACTCTTTAATTCTATTCATACTTGGTTTCTCCTCAATTTAGTATTTTTTGTATTATTAAAGTTTGTATTATTAAAGTGGGTATAAAAATAACTACAAATAATAGTATATGAAAACACGAAAAATGAGTTAATACACACAAAATGTGTTTATTGATAAAAGTGATATATAAGCCACTATTTTCTCTTAAAAATATCCTCTGAGCCAATCCGTGAATTCGTAAAATATTCAAAAATAATAGGAATCATCATTTTAGTAGTGTAAAATGCAAGGTTTGTACTTCCAGAATTTTCTAAGAGAATACCACCAGATCCCAAAATATTCAGAATTTAATCAATATACATTTTTGGGCTTATATTATATATGTATGCACAGGTAAAAGAAAAACTGATCAGATTGCAAATTATGAAAAGTTGTAATAGAGAATTCGGTAGTTTTAATTGTCTCTGATCAATTACTTTTGGAAAAATGATAGAAATCACCTTATACAGCTGGAATTTGCTAAATGTCGAAGCAAAAATAACTTAAATCTCATAAAATTGTTGTGATTCTCAAACGAGCGAGAGAAGCGGACCCATCATGATGGTTCCATTTCCGAGCGAGAGCCGAGAACGCAAGGAAACATACCCCGCCCCTTGGGGCGGAAAAGAACCGCCAAATGCGGTTCTTGGTCCAGGGCTT
>JABMQR010000224.1 GCA_013202335.1 Bacteroidota bacterium | reverse complement strand
GGTATGAAGGCCGGAGAGAATACTCCGGTGAAGGCCGGAGAGAATACTCCGGACATCAATATAGTGATTATGTGCTATTTGGACGTGATGGTAAGCCACTTGCCGTGGTAGAAGCAAAGAAAACGTCTAAGGATGCTGAAGTTGGCAGGGAACAGGCTAAACAGTATTGTTACCATATTCAAAAACAGTATAACGGAGAATTACCGTTTTGCTTCTATACAAATGGTCTTGAACTCTATTTTTGGGATCTGGAGAATTATCCGCCAAGAAAGGTTTTTGGGTATCCTACACGGGATGATTTTGAGCGGTTTCAATATGTACGGAAAAACAGGAAAAAACTGGCCGATGAGCTTATCAATACGGAAATTGCCGGAAGAGATTATCAGATCCGTGCAATCCGTGCAGTGATGGAAGGAATTGAGAAGAGGCAACGGAATTTTCTTCTGGTAATGGCTACCGGTACGGGAAAGACAAGAACTTGCATCGCGCTTGTAGATGCGCTTATGCGTGCTGGTTGCGTTGAAAAAGTATTGTTTCTGGTTGACAGGATTGCTCTACGGAATCAGAGTTTAGCTGCTTTTAAAGAACATCTGCCCAATGAGCCCCGGTGGCCGAAGGTCGGTGAGAAAAGCATAGCAAAAGATCGTCGTATCTATGTTTCTACCTATCCCACCATGCTCAATATCATAAGGGATGATGTGAACACTCTGTCACCTCACTTCTTTGATTTGATTGTGATTGATGAGAGTCATCGTTCTATTTACAACACATATGGAGAAGTGCTGGAATATTTCAAGGCAATCAGTCTTGGCCTCACGGCAACACCAACTGATATTATTGATCACAACACATTCAAGCTGTTTAACTGTGATGATGGTCTCCCGACGTTTGCCTATACGTACGAGGAGGCGGTGAATAATATTCCGCCATATCTCTGCAATTTCCAGGTAATGAAGATACACACCAAGTTTCAGGATGAAGGTATCAGTAAGCGGACAATCTCTCTTGAAGATCAGAAAAAGCTTATACTTGAAGGAAAGGAAGTTGCCGAGATCAATTTTGAAGGTACCGAGATTGAGAAGAAGGTTATTAACAGGGGTACTAATGCACTTATTGTCAAAGAGTTCATGGAAGAATCTATAAAAGATGCTGATGGAGTACTTCCTGGCAAAACTATATTTTTCTGTTCATCTATGTCTCATGCACGGAGAATTGAACAGATTTTTGATGCACTCTATCCTGAATATCATGGAGAGTTGGCAAAAGTCCTGGTATCTGATGATTCCAGAGTATATGGTAAGGGTGGTCTTTTAGATCAGTTTACCAATAACGATATGCCTCGTATTGCCCTTAGTGTGGATATGCTGGATACCGGAATAGATATACATGAAATTGTAAATCTGGTCTTTGCAAAACCTGTCTATTCCTATACTAAGTTCTGGCAAATGATCGGTCGTGGTACACGGCTGTTGGAATTACATAAAATCAAACCGTGGTGTATGAAAAAAGATAGATTTCTTATCCTGGATTGCTGGGACAACTTTGAGTATTTCAAGCTCAATCCGAAAGGTAAAGAAACCACGGTACAAATTCCGCTTCCTGTGCGGTTTGCCGGTATTCGTCTTGATAAGATTGAAAAGGCGATTGATACACAGCACGATACTATTGCCGAAAAAGAGGTTAGAAAACTTCGCATACAGATAGAGAAACTCCCGCAAAACTCAGTGGTGATCCAGGATGCAGCTGCAGAATTACAAAGAGTTACTGATGATAATTTCTGGACAAAATTGACACATGAAAAGATTGAATATCTGCGTACTGCCATTAAGCCGCTTTTTAGGACTGTTTCCCAGATCGATTTTAAGCAGATGCGGTTTCAAAAAGATCTGCTGGAAACATCACTGGCGAAGCTGGCAGATGAGAAGACAAAATATGAGACGTTGAAGGATAACATTACCGAGCAGATCGGTGAACTTCCGCTATCAGTTAATGTCGTTGCCAGGGAAGAGGCTATTATCAGACAAGCTCAGACAAATAGTTACTGGGCAAAGGCAACTGATGATACATTTGATGTGCTTGGTGAAAAACTATCCGCATTGATGAAATACCGTGATGGTGGTATTCAGACACCCGGACCTGCTCAGTTTGATTTTGCCGATCTGCTGAATAAAAAAGAGATGGTGGAGTTTGGACCGGAACATTCGGCGGTAAGTGTATCTCAGTACCGGAAAATGGTAGAGAAGCTCATCATGGAACTGACAGAGACTAATCCAATTTTGCAGAAGATTAAAGAGGGTATAGAGGTTAGTGAGGCGGAAGCAGAAGAACTTGCCAATATGCTGCATGATGAGTATCCGCATATTACCGAAGATTTACTGAAAAATGTATATAAAAACCGGAAAGCAAAATTTATTCAGTTTATTAAGCATATTTTAGGTCTCGAAATACTGGAAAGTTATCCTGAAACGGTCACTAAAGCATTTGATGAATTTATCCATAACCATTCAAATCTCAGCACTCTGCAGCTGGACTTTTTACATCTTCTGAAAGATTTTATTCTGGAAAAAGAGGCGGTAAAGAAGCGGGATCTGATAGAACCACCTTTTACTATTATCCATCCCCAGGGTATTCGTGGTATGTTTTCTCCTATGGAGATAAATGAGATTCTGAATATGACAGATAGATTGGCGGGCTAGATGAAAAAGAACGAATTAGAGATGATCCTTCAGGAGGGTGAAGGGTACAAGATTGAGTTTAAAAAGAGTGTGAATTCTGATCTCTCAAAAGAGCTTGCTGCTATGGCCAATTCATCCGGCGGAAGAATATTTATTGGTATTAATGATGATAATGAAATAATTGGTACTGAAAAGACCAACAAACTTCTTTCCCAAATTCAGGATATGGCCTCTAGTTGTGATCCAGGTGTAGCTATAGAAATTGAATCATTTGAAAACATTCTCATAGTTCATGTTAAAGAGGGAATGAATAAGCCATATCGCGCGAACAAAGGTTTTTATTTCAGGAACGGTGCCAATTCACAGAAAATGACTACCAGAGAAATTACTGAATATATACAGGCTGAAGGTAAAGTTCGTTTTGATGAAATATTGCGGGATGATCTTGATATAAAAAATATTCTGGATATCGGTCTTTTAGATGAGTTTTTACATAAGGCCAATATTAGTAAAACACTTGATAATTTTTCCATTCTTCATAACCTGTCGGTATTGTCTTATCGTGATAATGTTCCGTTTTTAAACAATGCGGGAGTATTGTTTTTTACCAAGGAACCGGTGAATTATCTATTTCATACAATTGTTACGTGCGTGCTTTTTAAAGGTACAGAACGACATACTATTCTGGATAAAAAAGATTTCAGTCGGGATATTGTAGAGAATATTGAAAATACTATGGTGTTTTTAAAGCAGCATCTGAAGCTCAGATATGAGATTACTTCCCTGCGGCGGAAGGAGATTCCGGAAATTCCCGAAGTTGCTTTGCGGGAAGCAGTGATTAACGCAGTCTGTCACCGCGATTACTTTGAGAAAGGTGCCAATGTTCTAGTTGCCATATTTGATGATAAAGTGGAAATAACCAATCCTGGAGGTTTACCAAAGGGACTCTCTTCTAAAGATTTCGGCAAAAAAAGCATAGCCCGGAATCCTATAATCGCTTCACTTTTTCAGCGAAATGGATACATCGAGAAGATGGGAACTGGGATATCCCGTATCCGTACTGCAGCAAAAGAGAGTGGGATCCAAGAGCCTGTTTTTTCTTTTAATACATTTTTTACGGTTGAATTCCCCCGGGAAATTCCCGATGCAGAAGAAAAGACGTCGGGAATAACTACCCAAGAAAAGGTTCCACAAATAAAGGCAGATGAGG
>JABMQR010000223.1 GCA_013202335.1 Bacteroidota bacterium | reverse complement strand
GTATAATAGTTTTAGACCGCATACTGCTCATGGGATAAAAACCCCTGATGAAGTATATGGAGCTACAGCTTAAATCAAACTAAGATATTGATTTTGCTGTATTGACAATTGGGTCCATTATAATTCGACCTTATAAACAACTAAATGATGAACAGATTGATTTTATGGTAAGTGAAGGAATGGGTATGGCCGGGAAACTTGAAGGTAATACTATTACTGCCGTAAAAATTCCAAAAGATTTCCATGCATGGTATGAAGCAACGGATGAAAATCTGAGAAAAAGTCACTACTGCCATTGTCCCCGCATACGTGAGTTTATTGAGACGGGAGAAGCAAGTACCCTGCCGAAAGAGTATTGTCTTTGCGGGGCGGGGTTTTATCGCCACATGTGGGAATTTATTTTGGAGAGGGATGTACAGGTAGAAGTCACCGAGTCGGTAATTCACGGCGGCAGCAGATGCAGAATCCAAATTGATATAGGTTAAAACAGATGTTTACACAAACACTTTCTGAAAAAACCAGATTTTACATTCTCAGGAATTCCAGACTTCTGGAGCGTCAAATGTATTCGGCACTGTTTGAGGGGACCCCCGTTGAAATGTGCATTAAAGCTATTGCGGCATATCAGAACAGTGACGGGGGTTTTGGTAATGGGATTGAACCGGATCTGCTAACCCCGGTAAGTACCGGTATCGGGATGGAGACAGCTTTTTATTATTTGGATATGTTGACTAATAAGATCAATTGTATAGATCAGGTTAAACCGCTGCTTCAGCGAGCCAGAGAATGGGTTGAACATACAATTACTGAAAACGGTATTATCCCCTTCATTCCGGATGACGTTCGTACGTATCCCCATCAGGTTTGGTGGCTTAACTCTGATGAAACAAGAATTTTGTCACTTGCCGGATATCTGGCAAAATTCAATATGCCTCTTCGTCAGCGTGCAAAGAAAATCGTTGAGAACTTCGCCGACACCATTGCTATCCCGGAAATTCTTACGGAATATAACTATCCGCTGTTTGTCTATGCCGTAAATGAGACATCTTTTAGCCGCTGGGAAAAGGTGCTTGATGTGCTGCAGCAGAAATTGACAGAGCATATATATGAGGAGAGAGAATCCTATTTCTTATTAACTCGTTACTGGTATCATTTTATTGATATGATGCCCGAGGAGCTTGTTGAAAGGCAAACAGACCGTTATTTTGAATCTATAGAGGAAGATGGAGGGATGCCGAATCCTTATCCTGAGCTTCCCTGGTGGAGACCGATATTCACTCTGGATTATTTACTGATTCTGAATAGGATGGATCTTCTTGATCGTCGAGAGTGAGTGTCCCGAATGTATAATAAAACAATTTTTCCCTTGTTCCTTCGCTCTGAGCAGAGCTGTATCAGCATATTGGATTAAACGGTCTATGTTGATAAACCCATTTTCATGAACCGCAATCCCGATAGAACAGGTAAGCTGCCGTTCGCGGGATATGACTACCTGATGCTTAACTATGCTGCTCAGTTCTGCTGCCACTGAATCATTGAAAGAATCAAGAATATCCAGAATTCTTTGGGAAAGTTGTGCTGCACTGGCAGTATTAGTTTTTGGCAGAAATATGACAAATTCATCACCACCCATACGGAAAATGGTATCGGATTTCCTGCATAGCCCTAAGAGTACTTTAGCAAATATTTTTAGTATTCTGTCCCCAGCTTCATGGGAGAAGGTGTCATTATAATATTTAAAGTTGTCCAGATCTAAGTATTGTACGGAAAAATAGGTTGAGTTTGTAGTATAGTAACGATTATATTTTGCTGTTTCTTTTTCAGATCTTTGCTGAAGTTCATTCCTGTTCCAAAGATCTGTCAGTTCATCCTTTGTGGCCATAACCAGCAGCTTGCTGTTTAGTTCGCTGAGCTGCCGGGTTCTGGCAGTAACCTTATTTTCCAGGTCCTTCGTCGTCTCAGATGCGATTATTAATGCCTGGAGGAACTTGTATGAGAACTCATTTGAGTGCGTTATGATAAAGAAGGTAAGTCCGAAGGCGCTTAATTCAGCAGCAAAAAGGTTTGTCGTGCCCGATAAATAGTAGATAATGTCATTAATAACAGCCAGGGTCAGAATAAATCCGCCGAAAAGAATAATTCCTGATGCCTGTTCTTTTTTAAACCAGGAAATGAACATTGCAATTAGCCAGTATACAGCTGCTAGAGCCAGCATGATAAAAAAGTATATCAAGGCAAGGTTATAGATACGAACAGGGAGGATTATGATAGCCAGAGAGTAGGCTAAAGAGATTCCAAGTAAGGCTTTTTCCACTATATGATGAAGAAGGTGAGGAAACGCATGTTTGATGTAAAGAATAGCTGCAATAAAAGTTAATGTTATCGAGAGATATTCGAGTTTCAGCTGCAGAGAAGTGGGGATGTTGGGTAAATAAAATGTTAAAACGGTGTTTGTCGTAATTGTTCTTAGTGATATTAAAATACAGAGTGCGGAAAAATAGAGGATACTTTTATCCTGGTTGTTCTTACTGTAGAAGAAGAGCATAAAGAGTGCGTTCATACACAGAATACCAATCAGGAAGAGTGAAGTGCTGTACGTGGTAATCATTATCCGGTTTATTTCATGGGGAAGCCCAAAAATCGGAGCTTTTCCGAAGCCGCTAAAGGGATGTGTGAAATTGCTGATATTAAAAACAATATCAGCTTGCGGCTCGGGGCAGTAAAAAGTAACAATTCTATCCGTAAAACGCGGATAGTGACTCTCTTGATCTGTTCCAAAATTTCCGACTTCTGCAACCAATATACCATTCACATACATTTCGTATGCAGTATATACAGTATCGATTGCAATACTGTAATAGCCTGATTCAGGCAGGAGTAATTGGACTCTATATGCGGCAAACCCGAAAGATTTCAATTTTTCTCCCTCATTATTTACAGAGAGGGTTGTCCAGCTTGATGGGACTTGTGTGTACAACGGTTCTGTTTCTGATTTCCACTGTTCGGAATCCGTCAGCTGATCCGGGTAAATTTCCCAGTCTCCTTTCAGGATTGTTGGTGATATTGATGCATATGAATTTTCTGAAAAATCTATTATACCTTTTTCTACAGATTTTGCATTGAAAAAACTCAGCCCAAAATTAAACACGATCCCAAAAACACTAACTGCAAGTAGTATAAAACCTATAAAAAGTACTATTTTTCTCATGCTGCATTATAATACCCAACATGTGAGAGTTCAATAGACATCTGGAAAAAGAATTAGCAGCTAGATAAACTGCAGCTCTTTGCTTTTTTTGTTCTCTTTGATACAGTACAGAAGTTGCACTAATAAAGTTTGCATAAGGAAGGTATTCAATATGAGAAAAGGTATTTTAGCAGTAGTTGTTTTAATCACAATACTGTTGGTTTTATTTACAGGCTGTACAGCAAATGACGAAGCTGGAGAAATAGTTGCACAGGATTCTCTGGCAGCACCTGAAACATTGATTGAGCGTGTCAGTTATTCTTTGGGTTATTTGATGTCTGATAGCTATAAGAGTCAGGATGTTGAGCTGGATTCCCGATATTTTGCTTTGGCGATGGAAGCCGTTTTTGGAGATGGAGAAGCTCTTTACTCAGCAGAAGAGATGGATCAGATAATGATGGAATATCAGGAAGTTCTCATGGCAGAACAAGCGGAATTGACTGCTGCATCCGCTGGTGTAAATCTTGAGAAGGCTGAATCTTTTCTTGCAGAGAACAAGGATAGAGAAGGAATTATTACGACTGAAAGCGGTCTTCAGTACGAAGTGATTGTAGCGGGTGAAGGTGCAAAGCCTACCTCTGAAGATGAGGTTACTGTTCATTACAGCGGAACGCTTCTTAATGGTACGGTTTTTGACAGTTCCTACCAAAGAGGAACTCCTGCAACATTTCCGCTTAATGCGGTAATACCGGGATGGACTGAAGGTGTTCAGTTAATGAGTGTGGGCAGCAGTTACCGCTTCTATATTCACCCGGATCTTGGATATGGCGAAATAGGTGCCGGAGAATTAATCGGCCCGAATGAAATGCTGGTTTTTGATGTTGAACTTATTTCAATTACCGGCCAGTAGAAGATAGAGTAATTATTACTGATAGAGCCGGGCACTACGTAAATTATAACTGTCCGGCTATTTTTTTAATGCCTGCTTGTGAAAGCTGAATAAAAACACGAGTTTTTATTTTTGGATGTTTGTTTATAATAGTTTATTGCATAACAGTAGTGCTGCTTTTCTAAACAAACTTCAGGTAGTTGAGCATTTCGAGTACTAGATCAACGCAGTATGAATGCGCAAGGTAAAGGTATACGCAGCACCAGGAGGCTAATTATGTTTCCGGATCAATATAAAACCTATTTTCGGCAGCTCATTTATCCCGGCTGGGGTGTTGAGGCACAGGAAAGAGTTGAACAGGCCACTGTTCTGCTTGCAGGTACCGGTGGGCTGGCCAGTGCCGCTGCTATGTACCTTGCGGTGGCAGGGGTTGGAAAGCTTATTCTTTGTGATCATGATGTTGTTGAGGAAACTAATCTTAATCGGCAAATTCTGCACGCTGAATCGAATCTGGGAAAACTCAAAGTCCATTCTGCAAAAGAGATGATAGCAAAGCTGAATCCGCGGGTTGAGGTAACAGCTCTGCCTATACGACTGACTGATGAATCAATATCGGATGCTGCGGCAGGAGCAGACATCATAGTGGATTGCCTTGATTCCATTAAATCCCGGTTTGTCCTGAACAGGTACTGTGTTTCCCGGAAAATTCCGATGGTTCATGCCGGTATGTATGGGATGAGCGGACAGATAACGGTATTTTATCCTGATGCATTTCCCTGCTTAGCCTGTTTGATTTCTGATAAGGTGGATTCTGCAGGACCGATTCCTGTAGTTGGTGCGGCAGTTGGGATTCTCTCTTCCATGCAGGCACTTGAAGTGTTGAAATTAATTACAGGAATTGGAGAGCCTTTGTTGGGCAGGATGCTGCTGTTTAATGGTCTGAAAGCTGAATTTGATGAGATTCAGATTTCTCCTGATCCTGAATGCGCTGTGTGCGGAAAGAAAAAATAATATCTTAGTTGCCTAATCACTTATAAATAAAAATCAGAACACTTTGACTCTACCTTGTGATATAATGACTATTGCTTATGGTGCAGCCTGTATCCGGGTTATGTTTTATCCGCTGGGGAATTCCAAGGGTTTTATGAAAAAAATCAATATTCTGCTCATCGTATTTTTATTACTATTTATGCAATTATACGGTTTTGATATTCAGGCTCATAGGGGCGGCCGGGATCTCTATCCGGAGAATACAATGGCTGCTTTCAGGAATGCAATAGAACTTGGGGTAACAACCCTTGAGCTGGATTTAGCTATGACTAAAGATGGGGTCATTGTAATAAGTCATGACCCGTATTTGAGTTATAAACTTATAAAGAATAATCGAGATTCATTTATCTCTAAATATCGTGATTTATTAAAGATCTCACTTTTAGCCAACTTCAGGAATATAGTGTAGGTAGTATAAATCCAGCATCTTCCTACTTTGCATCTCACTCAGCACAAACTGCAGTACCAGGAGAAAAAATACCGTCTCTAGCAGAATTGTATGCCTATACTGACAAAATTGGTGAAGAGAGCATAAGGTTTAATATTGAGATTAAGACCTACCCGGAAAATTCTGAATATACGCAAAGTAAATCAGATTTTGTGACAGCCGTATTATAAGGATATTTCCCAAAAGGATATTCAGAAAGCTCATGAACTAGGGCTGAAAATTATTCCGTGGACGATAAATGACCCGGGGATTATGCGGCAGTTTATTGAACTGGGGGTGGACGGTATTATAACAGACAGACCTGATCTTCTTGTTGCTGTATTGTCTGAAGGTAATTAATGGACCCTTAGGGGTTTGTTGTAATCAATCACTACTCAGAGTAAATTGTTTCTGACACCTATGCATTACTGTGTCAATAATGATATTTAATTAGCTAAATGGGTGAAATAGTTTGAAAAATGATATTAGCAGGTATATACTAATCAGTGGGATTTTGGTCATAAATTAGAATTTTGATGGAAATTATTCCAAAGGAAGATGCTACATGCTGAGAATCGGGCATCGCGGAGCTGCCGGGTGGGAACCACAGAACACCTGGTTATCATTCGAACGTGCGGTATCAATTGCCTGTGATATTATTGAGACTGATATAAGGATTTGCGGAACTGGTGAAGCAGTTTTGATCCATGATGCTAAAATTAAGGACTCCTCAGGAAAATCTTATACCGTAGGAGAACTCTCCCTTGCAGAACTCAGAAAAATTGATCTGGGAAAAAATCAAAAAATTATGACTCTCGAAAATCTTCTTTCCAAAATTCAGAGTGGGACCAGATTGAACCTGGAACTGAAATCTATTGGTTCTGCAATGCTTGTCGCACGAATTCTACGAAAAGCAATTTCAGAAACCGGCTGGGATTATAAAGACTTCATGATAACCTCATTCATTCATCCGGAATTAATAATTTTAAAAAATGAACTGCCGGAAATATCCGTAGGTGCACTGATAAAATCGATTATGGTTGATCCCTGCAGCTATCTTGATGATTTGGGGATTTCTCTGATAGTTACCAGTCTCGAGTTTATTACAAAAAATCTGGTAGACGAGATGCATACTTCCGGGAAACAGGTGTATATCTATACGGTTGATGATCCGGATGATATACAAAGCATGTTTGACATGCAGGTTGATGGAATAATTAGTAATTACCCCGACAGAATCACATCCAATATTCCCGCTGGCTGAACTTGAGAAGTGTACTTTTATTCCTATAAAACTATCCGGCATAAGCCGGATGCAATAGTTAAAGAGGGGTACAATGAAAAAACTAGTAGTAGTATTTTTCGTACTACTGCTGAGTTTCTCTTTTCTCTCTGCATCTGCTTCAGAAAAAGCTGCAGTGGAAGTTGATAGAGAAGCTCCAGTCACTATTGATTTCTGGCATACTATGTCAGGAACAAGGATTGATCTTATCCAGAGTATTGTGGATGATTTCATGGCAGAAAACCCAAACAACACTGTTGACGTGCAATATGCCGGATCATATAACGATACTTTGAATAAAGTAATTTCCACTGTAAAGCTAAAAGCCTCAGGAATAGAAACTCCTGTAACCTGGAATCTACACTCTTGGTACTTTGAGCAGATGATATGCCTTCAGGATGCACTTTTTGTGAACAACTCAAATGGAAGGGGATCTGAACTCCCGACAGAAGTTGTTTTTACTAGTGCAGCCGGTAATAAAGTCTTAGACTGGTGGATAGGAATATATAATGACGGCCTGTTTATGGACGTAGGTCCCGGATGGTCAAACCACCGTGCTGCATTCGGTGCCGGTGAGGTTGCTATTGGTGGTGGATCTCTCTGGATGACCAATAACCACTTATCTGAAGAGGAGCTTGCTGCACTGAAACTTGTGCAATATATATCAAGCGATGGACCCCGGATGGCCTGGTATAAAGGTACAGGTTATTTTCCTGTTTGAAAAACAGCAATGGATAAATTGGAGAAAGCTGGCTGGTTTGTTGAAAACCCCAACTATCGGACTGCATTTGACCAACTGCTGGTCAGTCCGGAAACGCTAAATACAGCGGGATCTCTGCTGGGTGTATTCTCTGAAGCCAGAGCCATTATTGAATTCTCCATTCAGGAGTGTTATGCAGGAGAGTTTTATGAAAGGTTTTGCTCTTCAGAGTGAGAAGTAGAAGGGAGGAAGAGGTTCATGGAGAAAGTATTTGCTGAAGCCAGTGCACCGGGGAAAGTAATTCTTATTGGGGATCAATTTGTTATTCAGGGGGTACCGGCAGTATTGTCTGCACTACCATATACAACTACCTGCAGGGTTGAGCTGTTGCCGGATAGATTGCCCGGATGGAAAATGGATGATCAAAGAACAGAGGTGCCGGGGTATAAGCAGGCAAAACTGAAAGATCAGAAAGAGGCGATGGATATAATGATCAGTGAGCTGAAGCTAATCGATAAGTCTATAAAAGTAATCCTTTCAGGGAATCTTCTGGCTGGAAGCGGGGTAGGTGCAAGTGCTGCAAACTGTGTCTCATTTATACGGGCCTGCAATGATTTATTTGATCTGAATCTGACTGACCGTGCGATAAATTATTTTTCCTGGCGTGGTGAGTTCGGGTATCACGGGCTGCCGAGTGGTCTTGATAATACCGTTTCAACTTTTGGCGGTACTATTTATTACCATCTGATTGGTGATAAAAAATCATTCGAGCCGCTGAATTTAAAAAAGCCTGTTGAAGTGGTAATGGGAAACAGTGGTATAACTGCGAATACAGCTAAGTTAAAAGGTTTTCTTGAGGAGCAGCGGGATTCGAATCCGAATTTGTATTATCAGAGGCTGGATAGTGTTCAATCGCAGGTTCAGGAGCTTAGACTTGCCCTTGAAGCGTTTGATCTAAGATCTGTGGGTAGGATTATGTCGGAGAACCATAAACTACTGATTGAGATGGGGCTCTCTCATCCCAGATTGGTGGAATTATGCGGTATTGCTGAATCCCTTGGTGCTTATGGGGCAAAAGTTACCGGAGGCGGCCGGGGTGGATTTATGGTAGCCCTGACCCCCGGAAGGGAGCTTCAGGAAACGGTTGCTGCTGCCTTTGAAGAGATGGGTGTCTCAACTATTCGGGGAATGATAGGCTAATTGAACCCGATTCCCATAATCCGGGGAGTAATTGACTGGAGCCCTATCTGCATCGATTTGAAGTTTTGGAAAAACTTCTGAATAATTGAAGTTTTGGAAAAGCTTCAATTATAGCTTCCTTCAAACATGATTTCATGCTACTTTTCTCTTTATGAAAATACAAATGATTAAACATATAAGCAGCGTTACTCAAACAAGTGTATACCAGGTTGATGCGGTTCTCCGTCTCTTTGATGAGGGATGTACAGTACCTTTTATTGCCCGATATAGGAAAGAAGCCACTGGTGAGCTGGATGAGGTTCAAATTCTGGCTATTCGTAATACCCATACAACCTTTATAGAGCTGGAAAAGAGAAGGGAGGCTATTCTCAAATCCCTCCTGGAGCGGGAACTACTGACTCCTGAGTTGGAAAAAGCAGTTAAGGGTGCAGAAAATCTGGTTCAGCTTGAAGATATCTATCTTCCCTTTAGGCCAAAAAAAAGGACAAGGGGAACTATTGCCAGAGAGGCTGGTTTAGAAGGGCTGGCTGAATGGCTTCTGTCTATGGGAACCGGAGCTGAGCTGTCTGCTCCTTTAAGGGATGCATTATGCAGGCCGGTATCTGAGGATGTAGTAGCGGCAAAAGCTTCTGAGTTTCTCAATCCTGAAAGCAAGATAGCTACTCCGAAAGATGCACTGGCCGGTGCACGTGATATTATCGCAGAAGTGCTTAACGAGACAAAAGAACTTCGCCAGGAACTTCGCCTGCTCTTTACAAAACGGGCTTCAATGTCATCCCGAATAATCAGTATTATGGAAAAAGATCCAAAAGCGGCAAAATTCCGCGACTATTTTGAGTGGTCAGAAGGTGCGGCGGCTGCGCCGTCACACAGGATTCTTGCGGTGCTTAGAGGAGCTGCTGAAGGATTTCTGATAACACATTTTCTTCCCGAAGAGGATGATGCTCTCAGGATTATTGATGAGATGGTTATGGGACGAAACCGGGTTGAGAGCAATGCGGCATCTGCTATGGTGTGGGAAGCCGCTGTTGACGGATATAAGAGGCTAACCTCTCCATCTCTTGAATATGCTATGGAAAAAGAGTGCAAGGAACGGGCTGATGAGGAGGCAATACGGGTATTTGCAGAAAATATGCGTGAGCTGCTCCTTGCATCACCCTTGGGGCAGAAAAGTATTCTGGCACTTGATCCCGGGCTTATTTCAGGCTGCAAACTAGTCTGTCTTGATGCAAAGGGCGACCTGAAACATAATGATGTAATCTATCCGCTTGTTCCTAAACAGCGTGTTGCTGAGTCAGCTAAAATTGTTCGGAATCTTTGTAATCGATTTGGGATTGAGGCTATTGCAGTGGGGAACGGTACTGGTGGCCGTGAAGCTGAGGATTTTGCACGTCAGGCAGTTGATGGGATGAAGACTGCTTCAGGCGAATCGATTGTTGTTGTGATGGTTAATGAGAGCGGGGCTTCAATTTACTCAGCTTCTGCTATTGCACGGGAGGAGTTCCCGGATAAAGATGTTACGGTACGCGGGGCTGTTTCGATTGGACGTCGTCTTATGGATCCGCTGGCTGAGTTGGTAAAGATTGATCCTCAGTCGATTGGAGTTGGGCAGTATCAGCATGATGTAAATCAGCGGCTTTTAAAAAGGGCACTGGATGATGTGGTGCTATCCTGTGTTAACTCTGTTGGTGTAGAGATAAATACTGCCAGTAAGCAGCTTCTTAGCTATGTGTCGGGTATTTCCAGTCGAACTGCTGAGGCTATCTGCAGTTATCGTGAAGCACATGGGAAAATCAGGGGTCGTAATCAACTGAAAGAGGTTACCGGTATCGGTGCAAAAGTGTTCGAGCAGGCTGCGGGATTTCTCCGTATTCGTAATGCGGTGAATCCTCTTGATGCCAGTGCCGTTCACCCCGAGGCATATCCTGTGGTGCAGAAGATGGCTGAGGATTTAGGCTGTTCAGTTTCAGATCTGGTCTCCAGTAATGAACTTCGTCGTAAAATCAATTTGGAAAAGTATGTCTCTGATGCATTCGGGCTTCCTACTCTGCGGGATATTCTGCAGGAGCTGGAGAAGCCGGGCAGAGACCCAAGAGCGGGGTATGAGTTGTTCCAGTTCTCTGATCAGGTGCATACGCCGAAAGATTTGGCTGAAGGTATGGTTCTTCCCGGAATCGTGACCAATGTTACGGCTTTTGGTGCTTTTGTCGATATTGGTGTTCATCAGGATGGATTGGTTCATATAAGTCAGCTCGCTGATAAGTTTGTGCAGGATCCTTCTGCTATTGTGAAGGTACACCAGAAGGTTATGGTAAAAGTTCTGAGTCTCGACCTGGATAGGAATAGAATTGGACTGTCGATGAAGGGGTTATAAACCTCTGTATTCTTATGATGTAACTATTGATATCTCAGATTTTCTGGAATCTGAAAAATTCGCCAATACAGCGCAATTGCCTTCAATAGGAAACAGGAAAATGATTGCGAGAGTGTATACTTTCAGATATAGTAGAATCTATAGCTAAGAATTTGAGATCTCAAGTCAGAATGTATGTGAATACATACAATTTATATGAGGTTCAAACAACAATGAATACTGAGCTATTCAATAATAAACTCAATATAAAAATAGGATTACTTCATTCTTTAACTGGAACTATGGCTATTAGTGAAGTACCTTTATTGAAAGCAGAGCTCCTGGCAATTAAAGAAATTAATGAAATGGGAGGTGTCCTGGGTAAACAAATCCTGCCAGTCATTGAAGATGGTGCATCAAATCCAAAAACTTTTGCAATGAAAGCTGAAAAGATCATTACACAGGATAAAACATTTTTTCTTTTCGGTGGTTGGACCTCTCATACTCGCAAAGCAGTTAAGAATGTCGTAGAAAAACATAATGCTCTCTTTTGGTACCCCATACAATACGAAGGTTTGGAGCAATCAGAAAATATATTTTATACAGGAAGCTGTCTTAATCAACAGATTATCCCAGCTATTCAGTGGTGTTTGGAACAGGGATGGAAAACATTTTACCTCCTGGGCTCTGATTACATCTACCCTATTACAGCTAACAAATTGATTATCTCCTTATTATCCAACAAGTCAGCGGAAATTGTTGGAGAAAGATATGTTCCGCTTGGGCAATCAGACTTTGAAGAGATTCTAATTGATATTCAAAAAAAGAAACCTGATGTAATTATCAATACAATCAATGGATACAGCAATATTCATTTTTTTAATCAATTTGAACAAAAATGTAATTCTGGTGAAAAACAACAAATTTTCTCCACATCGATTACTGCACAGGAGTTAAAAAACGTTGAAAAAAACACTATTTTGCACTCTTCTTGCTGGTCATATTTTAAATCTTTAGATAATCCCTTAAATAATTCGTTTAAGAAAAATTTCCTATTAGAGTATAAAAATGAATTCTCAATTACCGACCCGGTAGCTATGGCCTTCACGCAAATTTTTATGTGGAAACAGATTGTCGAAGCTTGTAATTCTATTAGCGTTGATAAAATCCAAAAGAAAGCCCCAGGACAAAAAATCCAAACAGTCTTTGGCGAAATTGAGTTTAAGGAAAATAATCATATAGCGAAGAAGGCATATATCGGGAAATGGAATAAAAATGATTCCTTTGAAATTGTATACGAATCCTCTGGTTTTATTGACCCCTTGCCTTGGCTGGGGGTAGAGAATTTAGATTCTTTCTTAAAACCTTTGTTATTAGATGTTTTAAGCAGGTATCCTGATATTGAAAACCTTGTTATTCAAGATACAAAGGTAATCCAAAAAAGTCATGAACATCTCCACTCTGTATACGAATATGCTCCTGATGCTATCTTTATATGTGATTATTTCGGGGGGATCTATGATGCCAATCGAAAAGCGATTGATTCATTAGGTTATACCAAGCAAAAGTTGTTATCCTTAACTATCATGGAGATTGATACTGTTTTTACAGATCAAGGGATATTACAGAAACATTTCGATAATATTTCAAAGGATAATTCAGTAAATCTTTTTGGACAACATAAGAAAAAGAATGGGGAAACATTTCCAGTGGAAATCCATATTTCACTCTATGAGGGGCAGGATGAAAAACTTTTCCTGGCTTTTGTCAGAGACATTTCCGAACGCCTTAAAATGCAGGAAAGGCTATTGCAGAATGAAAGACTCCTCAGTGATATAGAAATAATTAATAAATCAGGTGGGTGGGAGTATTCTAAAGAAACAGGTGAAATGTATTGGACTGAGGGACTCTATGGCGTATATGAAATACCTATTAATCCTATGATTGATCACATCAGCGAAAGTTTAAATTGTTTTTATCCAGAGGATAAGGAAAAAATCTCATCTGCATTTCAACAATGTCTCAATGACGGCCTCACTTATGATTTGGAATTCCCCTTAATAACTTATGCAAATAATCACCGATGGATACGTGTAAAAGCACAACCAATATTTGAAAAAAATGAAGTAATTAAGGTAATTGGATCAATTACAGATATCACCGAAAATTTAAAAAGTGAAGAAGAACGAAATCGATTGACGACAGCTATTGAACAAGCTGCTGAGACAATTATCATTACAGATGTGTCCGGTAATATTCAATATGCCAATCCTGCTGCAGAGGGCATTACAGGATATACAACTGAAGAATTACTTGGGCAGAACACTAGAATTTTTAAAAGTGGAAAACATGAAAAATCATATTATAGTAAACTCTGGGAGATCTTACTAAATGGAGATACTTGGTCAGGTAAATTTATCAATAAAAAGAAGGATGGCTCTTTATATACTGAAGAAGCCATAATCTCCCCGGTAAGAAATAGTATTGAAGAGATTGTTAATTTTGTTTCAGTTAAACGTGATATTTCAAAAGAAACTAAAATGGAAGACCAAATACGACAATTTGAAAAAATGGAATCCATAGGGCAGCTCGCTGGTGGGATTGCTCATGATTTTAACAATATGCTTGCTGTAATTATTGGCTATGCAGAAATGTTACTCATGGATGTAAATGAAGAGAGTTTTGTTGGTAAAAATATTAATCAAATCCTGATAGCTAGTGAAAGAGCAAAGAATCTAGTAAAGCAGATACTGACTTTCAGTAGATACCAGGTAGAGAATTTGGAGCCAATTTTCCTGAAACCTATAATAGATGAAGTGATGCAATTACTCCAAGCAACCATACCCTCATCTGTTCAATTAGATTTAGAAATTGAGAAAGATACAGAACCTGTTTTGGCAGAATCAACGAAAATCCATGAAGTGATAGTAAACTTATGCACCAATGCAACCCAGGCAATGGGGGAAATGGGAGTTTTAAAATTATCACTTAACGAAATTCATATAGAAACTCAGGTCATGGGGCAAATCGGTATCATCAAACCAGGCTTCTATTCCCTTTTATCTGTTAAAGATAATGGTGGTGGAATGGATAAAGAAACATTTATACACATGTTTGAACCATTTTTTACGACAAAAGAGATTGGTGCTGGAACTGGCATGGGTTTAGCTGTTGTTTTTGGTATTATGAAACAATTTAATGGTAACATCATTGTCAAAAGTGAAATTGGGATTGGAACCGAAGTTCAACTTTTTTTCCCCAAAACAGATGATTTATTCAAGGAGAAAATGGAAAAAGAGATTGATGTATTTGGTGGTCAAGAAAGCATACTACTTGTTGATGATGAAGAACAATTAAGTAATGTTATTGGTGATATTTTAAGAAACATTGGCTATAAGGTCACAATCTTTTCGGAAGGTGAGGCCGCATTGCGTGCATTTGAACAAAACCCTGATTCATTTGACTTACTTATAACTGATCAAACCATGCCAGGTCTCTGTGGATTTGAGCTGGCAAAATATGTTAAAAAGTTAAGGAAGTCAATACCTATCATTCTTTGTACCGGGTTCAGTAATCAGTTAGATGAGCAAATGGTACTTGAAGCCGGAATAGAAGGATTTCTTACCAAACCGTTTAATATTAAGGAATTAACACAGAAGATTAGAAGAATAATTGATATAAAAACCCAATAAAATCAATAAACCATTTGTTGTTTCGCAGATTAACAGGTTGAATCAGTTTGTAATTCAGCGACATCGCTTGAAAAAGTATTTGAGAAGAATATAGCTGTTTTTTTATAATAAAGTGGTAATTAGTGTATTGTGAGAGGTAAGTCCTTACGTGGAGGTCTTCTACACAAAGCAAATCTTTTATTAATTGGAAAGAACAATTTGTGATATAATACTACTCTATATTATAGATGATTTTTGGAGAACCTGATGATAGAAATAATGAATATGGATTACGATATGCCGCAGTACCCGTATGATTTTAAAATTGACAGGAGTACTCCTTTAGGAAATCCTTTTATTATGAAGGAAGAAGCGGACAGGGCTGAAGTGTGTGTTAGATATAAGAAATACTTTTATGAAAAGATGATGTATGACCATCCTTATCTGCAGGAGATTAAGGATTCTTTAATCGAGCATGGTAAAGTCAGGTTGTTCTGCTGGTGCGCACCTAAAGCCTGTCATGGTGAGACGATCAGGGAGTATCTGGAGTCCTGATCAGAAGAGATTCCCAGTAGTTCCAAATACATACACCCTTTTCTAAAAATACCTGGTGAAATTACCGTAAAATTCATTATTAAACACATTTCAATATAAATAAGCCAATGAATTGAAAATATTTCCAACAGTTTGTGCAGCCATCTTGTGCTAGTATGAATCACTACATAAGGGATACAACGCATGAAAAAAAGACCAAATGTTATATTCGTACTTACCGATGATCAGGGATACGGCGACCTGGGCTTCCTACGGGTGAGAGGACGAATCGATATGCTTATCTCTTTGATATTTTTCCAACTTTGTGTGGTTTGACTAATACTGATATTCCGGAGAGTGTGGAAGGGATCAACTGGGTTGATGGGCTGCAGATGGAGGAAGAACCCCGCAAGTATCTTTATTTTGCATTTAAAGAGCTGCTCAGAGGAGTTAAGGACAGACAGTACAAGCTTATTGAATATATGGGAAATGGTACTGATGCTGCCGAGTTGTTTGATTTGGAAAATGATCCCTGGGAGATGAATAATCTGGCCGGTGATCCTTCGATGAAAGATGTTCTTACCCGATTACGTACTCAGTTGTTTCAGATGCGTGATGAATGGGATGATAGAGATCATCCGTTAGGTAAGATTTTTTGGGACGATTATGCAGTAAGGAGGGGTATTAGCTAGATGAAGAGACCGAATATTTTACTTTTAGTATCCGATCATCACAGGGGTGACTGGATGCCGTATCCGAATGATGTCCTGGAAAAACTGGCCAACCCGCCTTTACCGTTAAAGGTTCCTGAGCTGCAGAAACTTATGGAACGCGGGACAACCTTTTATCGTGCGATCACCCCATCGCCGCTCTGTGCCCCAGCTCGGGCCTGTCTTGCTTCAGGAATGCGGTACGAACAGTGCGGAGTAGTGGATAATGGACAGGATTATCCAACCGACCTGCCGACTTTTTATTCCAGTCTGAAAGAGGCCGGGTACAATGTTGGAGGAGTAGGGAAATTCGATCTGCATAAGGATACTCATGACTGGGGACTTGATGGATGGGTCGAGAGTCTGGGCGAGTTGGGTTTCACGCATGCCATAGATAATGAAGGGAAATGGGATGGATACAACTCAGGAAAAGTGACTCCAAAAGGCCCCTATTTTTCATATCTTCATGAACAGGGTCTGGCTGATATGCATGTAGAGGATTTTGCAGGACGGAGGGCATATCGTCAGGATACATCCAGTACTCAACTACCGGAAGATGCTTATTGTGATAACTGGCTTACTAATAATGGGCTGGATCTGCTTGATGCATTTGATTCAGAGAAGCCCTTTTTCATGCAGGTGAATTTTACCGGCCCGCATCCCCCCTGGGATATTACCCAAAAGATGAAATCTAAATGGGAAGATGTTGATTTTCCCGCACCTGTTCAAAAGGGAGAGCTGTCATCGGAGACTGAGAACAGGATTCGGCAGAACTTTGCTGCCATGATTGAGAATATCGATCGAAATATAGGGCTGCTTCTGCACTCTCTTGAGGCAAAGGATGAGCTGGAAAATACGATAATTGTATATACTTCAGATCATGGTGAGATGCTGGGTGATTTCGGCCGGTATGGAAAAAACAGGCCGGAGCGTGGATCGGTTTCTATTCCTATGGTAATTTCCGGTCCGGGGATCAAGCAGAGTGCAGTTTCAGGTGAGTTTTTTGAGCTTCAGGATTTAGCTGCCACACTTCTGGATTTGTGTGATCTGGATATTCCGGATAGTTTTGAGTCGCTCTCATTCAAGCCCTTCTTAACGGGAATTGATGAGCAGGGTCCTCGTATTTGGGCATATTCAGCGCTTAATGATTGGAAAATGGTTATGGAAGGGTCTTATAAAGCTATGTTCTTTGATGGGGAAAAACCGCAATTATATGATTGTGAGAATGATCCCTGGGAGATGAAGGATATTGCTGATGAGCATCCTGAGATAGTGAACAGGTTGGAATCAAGATTGGTGTGATGGCCGACGATTTGTTTGTCTTCCGGAAAATCATTTATTTTAAAAAAATTATCAGAAAATTGCCGCTAGTGTTCCCTAAAGACATATTTTTTGAATTTTGAACCTGAACTTCTGGTAAGAAGCAGTTTGATGAATTTGAAAAAGATAATAATTCTTTAAATATACCTCTATATGCGTTATCTTAAATAAAGAAAATTATTTGTTTGAAATGATGCTTTTTGCTCAGCTAATATACAAATGATATGATTATGTATGGGGAGAAAGGGGCAGGGTGATAGAGATAACATGAAAATAAAAATTATAGCGTACTCTGTTGCTTGTCTGTTAATTCTCTATGTAGTTGAACAGATTTTAATGACTCCTTATATCATTAAAACAATCATAAAGATTCCAATGTTTACTTTATTCCCATTTGTGATTCAACACTACCTGTTACAATCAAAGTTCTCTATAAGAATTAAAAAAACAGAGCAGAAATTTACTCTTTTATGGTCGATTTTTATGTTTATGCTAATTTTTGCAGCGGCTTTTGTATTAAAATCATTCATTGATATAGAGGCAATCAGCTCGGATTTTATCAATCGCATGAAGCTAAGTAATCGGGGTATGGTTTTTGCCGGTGTGTATACCATATTTGTCAATTCACTTATAGAAGAATATTTTTTTAGAGGGTTTATTTTCCAGGAATTGTTAAAGCGAGGCTGGCATAAACCTGCTTATATCATCTCATCGGCAGCCTTTGCAATATATCATGTGAGTATATTTGAAGCATGGTTCAGTACAGGGCTCATGATGGTTATGTTGGTTGGTTTGTTTGTCGGAGGATTGATATTTGCCTATTTTGTAAAAAAAACAGAGAGTATTCTAGCTTCATGGTTAATACATGTCAGTGCTGATCTTGCACTGGTTTTATTTGGTTTTTTGGTGTTGGATTTATTAGGTTGAAATGCAGTGGTCTTACCTGAATTATGATATACTCTATTTAAACTGACCGGAAGCCGGTGGGTTATCTAATTGATAAACCTATTTAAACAAAAGAATTATTCGAACAAAAAACTTTTTCACGTTTTTTAGTGAATATTTCTTTGCTAATTTCTTTCTACCAGTAGATTTCCAGCTGGTAGAATCCCACCGACTTCCGGTCAGTTTATACTCTATTATAATTCTTAAGCAGGATTAGGAGGTTTAAACCATGAAGGTAGTGAAAATCTTTAACAACCGTCCGGAAGCCGAAATGTTTGCCTCTGTTTTGTTGGAAAGTAATATTGAATGCATTGTACAAGCAGATGATTGTGGAGGAGTGCGCCCATATATGGCTATACCTGATGGAGTTAAACTCATAACAAGCGATGAAAATTATGAGGAGGCGGTAAGGCTGTTGGAGGGGATGAAAGATAAAGATATAAAACAGGGGAGTTGAAGTTCCAACAAACGTGCACAAAAATAATTTCAGTCAATTTGAATATCTAATGTAATAGGAAAGGCTTTATACATGGATAGTAATGAAATATATGAAGATTTTTATTATCGAATAGAATCATCTAAAACCTTTTCAAAGTATTGTCATGATGTATTTGAAATTGATCTTTCTCAAGATGGGTTTTCGGATATTTCACAACTCGACTCCCTGATAAAATATCTTCAGATTTCTGAATCTGATAATTGTCTTGATATCGGTTGCGGAAACGGAAATATTGATAATTATATAAATAAAATGACAAATTCGAAAATAACCGGGATAGATTTTTCAAAGAATGCAGTAGATTATGCAAAAAATAAGTTTCAACTAAATGAGTCTCTATCTTTTCATCAGGGCAATATAAATAACTTAAATTTACCAAAAGACAGATACTCAATAATTATACTTGTAGATTCAATCTATTTCAGCAATGATTATTCTGCTACATTGGATTATCTCTTTGATATTCTAAAAGAAAACGGAAATATTGGAATTTTTTATTCAGATTTTGTGTTTGATCCAAAAAAACAAACTAAAAAAATAGAAATAGCAGATACAGAAATAGCAAATTTGATTGATAAAAACAAATGGAAATATATTGGGATTGATTTTACAGAGGCCCATTACATGTTTATGAAAAAAAAGTATATTATTAGTGATAAATATAAAGATGATTTTGTGAATGAAAACAATGAATGGCTATATAGTAAAATACATATTGAATCCATTTCACCAGATATGGAATATGAAGATTTTATAAAATTTACCAATAGATATTTATATATAATTCAAAAAAGTAGTGAACAACAAACTTTGGGGACATTATGTCAGCAATGAGACGGCTGTTCGGATGGTTACTGCACATCAGTTGCAGCCGCCCAAAAAACAGCAGCCTCGTGACAGCCTGGAACGGTCTCCATTTCCACGTGAAGATCCTATACACTGCAAAAAGAGCGGCAATATTGATGGTCTGCCTTGGATTGGTTTGCACAACTTAATGATCCAGAGTTCCAGTTGCTGCAGATTAGAATATATAAAGAACAAGCAGGAAAATATGAGTATGACAAAAGGAAAGGTTTTTGAAGCGGTCTCCTGGCTGAGTACGGAAGCCCACCGGATTATTCGAGCTTCCAGGCGTGAAATGAATGATGGAACTGCTGCCTTCCCCCCGCAGGTGGGGATCGGGTATGAGGCATTCTGGCTGCGGGATTACGAGTATACGCTGGAAGGATCAATAACGTCCTACTCCGACAAAGAATTGACCGAGGCCTGCCGCCTTTTTATGCGAAGCATGAACGCGGATGGCGCTGGCGTCGATTGCGTAAAATACGACGGTACCCCAATCTACAAGCCTGGATATGGCACCATGGGCGAGAATCCCGTTGCCGATGGCAGCCAGTTTACCGTGGGGGTTGCCTTCCATACGTATCAAAAAACCAGGAATGTAAATTTTTTGAGAGAAGTACTGACTCCTCTCGTTAAGACGATGGATACGGTGCCCCGAAACGCCAAAACAGGACTGGTGTATATTGATCCAACACAGGTATGGGATCGATGTCCATATGGCCTTACTGACACCATACGCAAACAAGGCGATGTGTTGTTCTGCTCACTGCTCTACGTGCAGGCTTGTCGACAACTGTCAGACTTATTGATTTCGGGACATCAGGAGGACGAGTCACGTAAGTGGAGCGAGGAAGCAATTCGTGTTGCTGCAAGCATTCGCAAAGTTTTCTGGGATGCAGATACCGGTCTGTTCCATGCGGCAACCCTCAAATGCCGTGAACATGATATCTGGGGATCGGCCTTTGCTGTCTTTCTGAGTGTAGCGGATGCAGAGCAGTCGCAGGCCATTGCAGGTTATTTCAAGACCCATTACGATGTGAAAGTCAAGCAAAAACCACCATATTCAGGAAAATAATTTTCACCATACCGCGGAAAATAATTTTCACCATATAGCGGAAAATAATTTTCACCATAAAAGGGAAAATAAAATCCACCATACTCTTATATGG
>JABMQR010000222.1 GCA_013202335.1 Bacteroidota bacterium | reverse complement strand
GAAGAGTGCAGAAGTGATCCTGGACAAATGCTGCAACATCCTATCGTTCTTCTATTCAAACATATACATTCCCACTTATTCGAATGGGCTGAAAGACGTTGCCAAGTATTTAGGTTTCAATTGGAGGGAAGACGAAGCCTCTGGGATTCAAAGCATAATCTGGCGTATGGAATGGGAAAAGAGCAGATCATGTCAGGCCAAGAATAAACTCCTGGAATACAATTTGGATGATTGTTATGCCTTGAGAACGGTGAAGGACTTTGTCTCTTCAATCAATGAGAGCAGAGATGATATCCTCTCTCTGGATGCAAATATCGTATTCCAAAGTCAGATCAAAAGCACTTCCCCATTCAAATTCCTTATTGGTGAATACGCTGATCCCACCATTGAGAGCCTTCATAAATACTCTCTCTTTGACTATCAGCGCCAGAGGGTTTTTGTTCGAACGGATGACTTTATCAAGAAATCGGAAAAGCGCCGGATCAGGAAGAAGAAATCCGTCTTGAGACCAAACAAATCGATCACCTATACCGCAAGGATCTGCGTGAGGTGCAAGAGCCGGAGCATTCGTGCAGCAAAACCGATTTCAAAAGACATTATAGACCTGAAATTCACAAACTCAGGCGTCAAGAGATGGATCACGAGATTTTCATCTTTTGAGTATCAGTGCAAAGAATGCGGTCTGCTGTTCTCGCCAGAGAGATATAGGATAGGATTGGACAAGATTGTTCCCAAAGGCTGTCGAAAGAACAGATCGAAATATGGCCATAACATAAAGGGCTGGACAGTGTATCAGCATATAGTCAACCATTTAAGCTTTAGGAAGATTCAATCCGAACTATATGAGTTCTTTGGATTGGCAATTGGCAAGTCGACTCTCCACGATCTTAAAAAATATATCCACAAATATTATGATCCGACGTATGAAATGCTCTTGAAGAAAGTACTAAATAGTGATGTTCTCTATATAGATGAAACTCCTCTCAAAATGAGAAATGAAGATGGATATGCCTGGGTGCTCACCAATAACAGGGAAATCGTGTCGATATATAAACCCACAAGGGAAGGGGATTTCTTAAAGGATCTACTAAAGGATTTCCATGGGATCTTGGTATCCGATTTCTATGCTGCATATGATTCCATTGACTGTATTCAGCAAAAATGCCTGATTCACCTTATAAGGGATATGAATGACGATCTGCTCAAGAATCCTTTCAATGAAGAGCTTAGACTCATAACTCAAAAGTTCACCGGCCTGATGCAGAGGATCGTCCGAACCATAGACAGGTATGGTCTAAGAAAATACCGTTTGCACAAATATAGCAAAGACGTAGAAAGGCTATTGGGACAAATAGCTGATTTCAGGTTTCAATCGGAAATAGGGCTTTACTATCAGGAGAGATTCAGTAGGAATAGGGATAAGCTATTTGCCTTTATCAATTACGACAATGTATCTTGGAACAACAATAATGCAGAAAAAGCGATCAAATTATTGGCTACGCATACAAACAGGAAGATCAAGCTGTTTAGCGAAAACCGGATGCGTGAGTACCTGCGGATAATGAGCATATACCAGACTTGTGTGTATAATGACATCAGTTTCATAAAATTCCTTCTTTCCAAGGAAAGAGATGTCGAAAAGTATATTGAAGCCTATTCCTAATTCAGGCCTAATATACTGGTGTTGACCGCTGCTATCATAGCCAAGAAATAGAGGGACTCAGAAAGTGAAGTTTACCTATATAAACCGCGCGTTTTGAAATTCCCAGATTCGGAACAGTGCCAGATCTAATCTTGACTTTTCCGGGGTAAGGCATTGAGGCTGTCAGTTCAGCATTCGGTCAAATTTCCCGTGCTGATTATCGGTCCATCTTATGGCTTCCACTTCGTTTACTTTCCCCAAAGATCTTTTAATTTTTGGGCAGTGTTAGAGCCTGGATGAAATTGCCCTCTTGTGCCAAACCGAACCATCTCGTCAGTGCGTTCCCACATACAAAGGCCTGAACATTTTTTCCTGCATTTGAAACGCATCTTCGATGGTTGAAAACACCCTGCCCCGTTCCTGGGACATACTGCCATGGATATCCGCACCGTTGGTGTAGTGGTCGCTGGCGATCTGGGAGTTAACCTCCAGGTTTCGTATTGATTGCAGGAACAGCCCTTCCTGTTCCCCATTTTCCCTGATGAGTCCGAGCCTTTTGTATCCGTTTCCGGGAAGCCTCGATATGCCCAATAGGAGCAACCACAGGATCCCGGCTATCCATCCAGTCCGGCTTCCTTCAACCGCCTGATGAGGCTCGGTTTTCGTCGGTGCTTTTCCCGAACGTTCTGTAATTCCTCTTTAAAACGCCCTTCTTTCTTCATCTTTATACCCAAATCTCGAAGACCCACAAGGAGTTCAACTGCTGAATCATAATCAGACTGCTGTTTGGTGTTAATAAGTTCATCAACTTGTCTCCACACCTGCTCCCCGCGCTTGGCCAATTCATTCAGATATTTTTCGCGTATGATGGCCTCTTTCCGTTCCTTTTGAGCCTTTTTTCTTGCTGCCTGTTCAGCGATTCGACGTTTCCTTTCCGATGCATATGCCTCTCCCATTGATATCAGATCCGCAACTGTACGCGGTTTAATACCCATTGCGCCATTCT
>JABMQR010000221.1 GCA_013202335.1 Bacteroidota bacterium | reverse complement strand
TATATAGAAAGGAATTATTTCCATTAATACAGTTTTCCAAGGCTGTTTGTCATTTCTCATCTTAGTTAACAGTCCTAGCTGAAAAACTGCATATTTATGTATTTCTTAGATCTCAATTGCTATTTTGAAATTTGCTCTATACTTGATGGATTTAGCCATATCAGGCTGATTTGAATTTTATTGTATAAAATTGTGATTACTTGCCGAATTGCAATTGACTTCTCCTGATGACCTAATTATGTTGTTTGGCATGAATAAGATGGAAGATAGTAAAGGCCGCCCGATTACAAAAAAACATATCAAACGCTCTATGACATTAAGTCTGATTGGCGGTGGGTTAGGGAGTGTTTGGTTTCTTCTGAATGCACCTCAGCAAATACTCATAATTCTGATAAAAAACAATTTAGGAGCAACTTCCTCACAGCTGGGACTTTTTCTCGGTATTTTGAATATAGTCAGTATATTTCATCTGGCTGCTATTTTTATCTACTCAAAACGAACAACGATTAAACCCCTGTGGATTACTATGGGTTTTATTCACCGGACTTTTTCATTTTTCATTGCAGCATCTTCCTTCGCAGTTGCTGGAGGAGGCAATCAGAAACTATTTCTCTATGTCATCATGATAAGCTCTATTTTGACTTTTTTATTAGGGAATATAGCGGGTTCAGGCTGGTGGACCTGGATAAATGAGCTAATTCCTGAAAGAAACAGGGCTAATTACTTTGGTAAACGATCGGCACTTGCACAAACTCTTAATATTGTTACTTTTTTTGGTGCAACACTAGCTCTTGATTCTTTTTCTTCCCATACATTTGTGGTATTTGGTGTTATCTATACTCTAGCGGGAATTTTTGGATTCATTGAATTTATTCTGCATATTCCTGTATCTGAACCTCGTTCCGTTCAGGCAAACAGATCAAAAATGAAGGCGGCACTTTTTATAAAACCCTTTAAAGATAAAAATTTCAGGACACTTTGTATTGTTGCAGGTGTATCCCTGTTAGGTATAAATATTTCAGCACCTTTTTTTGTACCGATGATCACAAATCCAAACCAGATTGGTGCTCCGACATTGTGGTTGGGGATTATATTTGCTATTTCACAACTTACGTGGGTACTGGTTATTCCCTTTTGGGGAACGATGATGGATCGGTTTGGAAAGAAGTCGGTGGCTATGATTGGGATGATATTTCCGCTTAGTTTTATTGGATATATATTTATAACTCCACTAAATTATGTCTATATTCTTCCGATAATTGCTTTTATGGGAGGAATGCTTTCCCCTGCATTTTATGAGGGACTAAACCAAACAATGCTGTCCCTGATTCCACGGAAAGACAGGACAGTCTATATTGCATGGTACTGGGCACTTCTTGGAAGTATACAGGCAATCGGGCCAATAATTGGCGGATACCTACTTGAAACTATCGGCAGTATCTCTGTACTTATTTTCAGCAGTATCGGGGTAATGATAATTGCCTTTTTACTCTTTGATACAATAAAGGCCGGTAAAGAACTAAAATTTACACGGCTCGTATCCACTATAACATCTCCAGGTATTATTAAAGCGTATTTTAATATACCTATTCTGGGAAAATCACTGAATAAGGAGAAGGTTGGGCGTGCACTCCATGAGATAAAAGACACCAGAGGTTCAATTGCACTGGATGAGATAATTGTACGGCTTGATGATGCAGATGAAGAGGTTAGGGAGGAGGCTGTCAGGGCGCTTGGGCGTATTGGCGGTGATGATGCGTTAAAAGTACTTATAGATAGCTTATCGGACAAAGATTCGCTGGTTCAGGTAGATTGTGCACGGGCTCTTGGCAAGCTCCGGATTCAGGAAGCAGCCCCATTTCTGATTGAATCTTTAAGAAGTGATGATGAGAAGTTGGTTGATGCTTCAGCCCGGGCTCTTGGCAGGATTAATTCTACTGAATCTACAGCCGCTTTACTGGGAATGCTGCGAAGTGATAGATCTCTCCGTATTAAAGCTACCAGTGCAGAGGGGATGTCGGAAAGGCAAGAGAGAAACACTGTGCTTCAGGAAATTCTTGAGCTGCGGGACCAAACCGAGAATCCTGTTTTGAAGAAACAGCTTTCAATAGCAATAGGAAATATTCTCGGGAAACCGGGTGAGTTTTATCAGTTTCTCACAGGGACAGAGCTTGCCAGAGAGGAGTCAGTCCAGAAATTATTTAAAGATATCAGGAAACAGTTAAAAGGCCTCGATCGAACTCCTGCAGGATCAATCAAGTATGTACTTCAGCATACTTTACCCAATGCGATAAACTACTATGAAATAAATGACAGTAAATCAGCTTTCTGGGAGTTGAGAGCGCTGCTTTTTCAGCTTCTCTACAGGCATCTGGGCTCCTATGGAGCTGACAAGAGTATTTCTGAAAAGGATCTTGAGCTGCTGTACCATGAAGCCCCCCGTCTCTATGCAGGTTATGTTGTCCTGAAGTGGTTTGAAAGAAAATATGCAGGAAACTATGAAAATGTGAGTGAGACTGATCTATTATTGCTGTTCTATGCTTTGAAATTTTATGGAACCGGGAAAACTACCGGTGTAAAAAAATCATAAGAAAAGATTAACTACTCTTCAAAGATTTTGAGATCAATACAGATCCTCATTGCCTGCATACGATCCCGAACATCCATTTTTTCATAGATATGTGATACATAATTTTTTACTGTTTGCCCGGCAAGATTTACCTCATGAGCAATTTCATTATTATCGTAGCCATGAGTAATCAGCTTCAATATTTTCAGTTCTTTACTGTTCATCTCTTTGAACCACCAGGGATAATCTGAGTGAATTTTCTGTGACAGACTTTGATTAATTATAGAGGGTGATATAGACATCATACCATTCGCTACTGTTTTAATCGCATATATCAGGTCTTCGGGCAGCATATCTTTAAGCAGATACCCTCTGGCTCCTACCTTCAAGGCATTTTTAACATACTCATCTTCATCAAAGGTTGTCAGCATAATAATCTTAATATTGGGATAGCTTTTGGTTATTGCTTTTGTTGCCTGAACCCCATCAGTTATCGGCATTTTAACATCCATGAGGATTACATCGGGATTCTTCTTTCTACAGAAACGTATAGCTTCCTTGCCATCGTAGCAAACACCAATAATCTCAATCTCTTTATCTTTAATTTCAAGTACCGTTTTCAGGCTGTTGATAAAGAGAATCTGATCATCAACCAGCAGGATTTTAATTTTTTTCATTGTTATCACTCGCATCAAGCGGAATTTTTATTCTCAAGGTTACCCCAATAGCACTATTGGAAATTGAGAACTCACCCTGCAATTTATGTAATCTTTCATTAATACCCTTAATACCCAGACCGGGATTCATATCTTTGAATCCTTTCCCATTATCATTAATAGTAATAATCAGGTTATTATTCTCAACAAACAGAAAAATATCAACTACCGTTGCCAGACCATGTCTCAGGGAGTTTATCATACCTTCCTGAACAAGGCGGAAAACAAGATGTGATACTTCATCACTGAAATTGTTAGGTGCATTACCGCAATCCATTCTGATTTTTATATTTGTTGCATTCTCAAAGGCTTTGACGATTTTCTTTAATTGAATTAAATCAGGCTCTTTTTTCTCTTTTTTAACCTTTAAAATTCGTAATACAATCCGCATATCATTGAGGCCGCTTTTTGCATAAGCATTAATATTCTTAAACGCTTCAGTCAAATTGGGGTTGAGGTTTTGTTTTTCGGATTCAAGTACAGACATTGAGAGCATCATGGTAGTAGTCAGCGTATATCCAATTGAATCATGTATCTCTCTAATTATACGATTCCTCTCATCTTCAGAAGATTTTTTCCCAATAACCCGTATGTAGTGCTGAAAACCGCTGTTTGCGTCGGTCAACTTATTAATTGTTTTGTTCAATCGAATAACTTGATTTTCATTACTTGAGAAGGAGTCATAAAAGTACTTTAGCAGGGTAAAAATGAGGATAGCAAATAGCGAAAAAATTGACATGTAAACAACATCATGAAAAACCGGAAGAGGAATATTCTGAGATGTGACTCTGCTTCCAATGCTGAGTAAATATACTGATAAGAAAGATAGAGTTGAAATGATGATGTTTTTGGGAAATTGATAATAAAAGGAAACATCAAGAAAAAAAGCAATAAGGAATAGTTGTTTTAAACCAAAATAAATCCCTGAAGGTACAAATGTTATTAATATGAGAATAAATCGTAAAATAAAAAATATATATAGGTATTTATTTATCTTAATCAGGAGAATGAGAAGAGTTAGTAAGATTGAGATAATGACGACAACATAGTATTGTTGGAGCCAGTTAAAATCATACTCTTCCACATTTTTCCAGATATATTGTAATATTGAGAGAGCCTGAAGGAGTATGGAGAATGGAAATATCATCCAATAGATATTCTTCTTATTATACATTGGAGCATACTACCATATGCTCTGATGAAAAACAATTTATTTGAACCTGCTGCATAATTAGAGTACCCGGGTACTTTTATTCCATACCAGGGTAACTTTACTTCGTACTGCTGGCGTGTAAATATATGATTATATTCAAAGATGCCATGTTTTGGCATTAAAAAAAGGAGAACAAAATGAGTAAGAAAATTTTATTGTTAGTCCTCTGTTTTATCATGATCCTTCCTATGGCTTTTTCCCAGGGAGCGGCAGATGGTGCAGACGAAACAATCACTTTGAAATGGCAGGTGTGGATCACTCCAAACTTGAGCCTGGAATTTTATAAAGAGATTGCCGGTGCATTTGAGGCTGAGAATCCTGGTGTCACCGTTGAGATCGTTGAAGCTTCAGCTACCACTTCATCCTCTTCTGCGGATTTTATTCGAAACAGACTTGCTTCCGGTGATGTTCCTGACTTGTGGATGAACTTCCAGGATGTCCCTGCATTTGCTGACGCAGGTCATCTGTGGGCTATTCCTGCTGACGATCCTGATCTGCAGGTGGTTAATAATCTTATGGCACAAGAGTACAATGGAAACCTTTACAGTTTTGCTTCATCCGCACAACCTCAGGGACTTATGTATTACAACAAAAAACTCTGGGCTCAGAGCGGTCTGACCGAAGCTGACATACCTTATACATGGGCTGATCTTGATGCTGTTTCTGCGAAGATCAAAGCTGCCGGACTTACTCCTATTGCAACTGGTGGTGAGTGGGTTCCTCTTATCATCTGGGACTATTTCATTGGTTCTGAGCTTTCAAAAGAGTATCCTGATTGGTGGACTTTAATTCTTACTGGTGAGAAGAAATGGAATGACCCTCAGGTCCTGGAAATTGTTGAATATTTAGATGGTTTGGCTAAGAGCGGATACTTTTTAGAAGGAGCACTGAGTATCGGTTATGCTCAGCTTGAACAGGCTTTCCTCAATGAGCAGGCAGTTATGTATCCAATGGGATCATGGTTCACAGCAGCAGAAGCTAATGCTGAAAATGATTGGGACTGCGGCGTATTCTCCATACCTACAAAAGACGGAAAAGTGAATCTCACCAAATCCGGTGGATTTGGAAATGGATATGTCATCTATTCAGGTTCAGAACATCCGGAATTGGCTTTTGAACTGATGAAGAAAGCTAATCTTGATCCTGTATATGGAGCAAAATCACTTGAGGTGGACGGACTGTTTTCTAACATAACTCCTCCTTTAACCTATCCCATGTCACCCCTTCAGGAAGAATTACTGGCACTGGTGGGAAGCGCTGAATACTCTCGTCCTGTTTTGAGCCATCCCTTAGGTGAAGCACCTCCAATGGGAGTTGCTGACTATTTCACGAGTAATGCTGAGGCTATTTTAACCCAGAGCTACACTAGCCTGGAAGATCTCCTGCAGAAAATTGATGATTTTGTAGCAGAAGTAAAATAAATTACTGATAAATAAAGAGGGGAGTGTGTGTTAACACTCCCCGATTTTTAAGATACACCACCCCAGAAAGGATGAAAGTAATGAAGCTGAATACCCACACTAATACTAAAATACAAAATCTGATCCTATTCTCTCCAGGTTTTATCATTTATGTTGGTCTCATTGTTTTCTCTATAATCCTTTGTTTTTATTACTCTTTCTTTGATTGGGACGGTATTAGGAAAACCATGGATTTTGTTGGATTTACCAATTATATCAATGCTTTTACCAATAATGAATTTCGCTCCAGTATTGTAACAACCTTCTATTTTGCAATTTTTGGAACAGTAATTGTAAATATTATCGGTATTTTTTTAGCTGTATTCCTAAATCAGAAAAGCCCGTTAACCTATTTTTATCGTGCGGCATTCTTCTTTCCTCAGCTTATAAGTCTTGTGGCAATTGGATTCATTTTTAAAGGGCTTCTCAGCTATATCGGGATTATCAATACTATGCTGGAGAGCTATGGAATTCCAAAAATAGATTTTATCGGAACACCTCAGAATGCACCTATTACGGTGCTTCTTATCAGCATCTGGCAGACTACCGGTTTTGCCACGGTACTCTACCTGGCAGGTTTGCAGGCCATACCAAACGATTTGTACGATGCCGCCAAAGTTGACGGAGCAAATGCCTGGGTTAAATTCAGGTACATAACCTTTCCCTGGTTGGCTCCAGCTTTCACCGCTGTGACGGTATTCCTCTTTACCGGCTATATGAAGATCTTTGATATAATTTTTGTCATGACTGGCGGGGGACCGGCAGAAAAGACGCAAAGTGTTGCAGTATATATCATGAAAATAGGATTTAATCAGTTTAGGATCTCTTATGCCTCTGCTGTAGCCATATATATGACCATCCTGGTAATGACCATCGCATTGATACTCACAGGCATTCTTCGAAAACGGGAAGAGCTGTTAATCAGTTAAAAATAAGGAAATAGCAAGATATGAAGATTAAAACAAAAAGAATGATTCCAGCAATAATCAGACACTTTTTCCTGCTTTCCGTAGCTTTTATCAGTTTGGTGCCATTTTATATTGCTGTGGTGAATGCTTTTAAAACTGAAAAAGATATCTATGCCAACCCCATGAGTATACCCTTAGGAAATCTTACTCTGGATAATTTGATTAGAAACTTCAATGCTCCAAATTTCAACGTACCAAGGGCCTATTTTTTTACCATAAGCTTAGTTATAGTTACTCTGCTGTTGGTTGTTGTTATAGCTTCAATGCTCTCCTATATTCTCAGTCGTAATAGAAAGGGTTTTTACCATGGAGCATATATGCTGCTTCTGGCAGGAATGCTTATTCCTATCCAGGTAATTCTTATTCCCATAATCCAAATATTGAAAGTTCTTGGATTGATGCTTTCTGCTCCCGGACTAGTGCTTCTCTACATTGCCTGGTATATGCCATTTACTACTTTTGTACTCACTGGATATATCAGCACCATTTCTCCTCAATTAGATGAATCGGCCCGAATGGATGGTGCCGGACCTATTACCATATTTTTCAGGATTATTTTTCCCCTTATGAAACCTGCTCTCTCCAGTGTAGTTATCTTTGTCATGGTGTGGACATGGAATGATTTTATCACTCCCTTTGTGATATTTGGAAGCAGTAAGTTTTATACCGTCACCACAGGAATCTACAGGGCAATAGGGCAGTATACTCAGAAGTGGGATGATGTTTTTGCCATTCTTTTCTTTGCCATCACTCCATTAGCCTTTAGCTATATTTGGCTTCAGAAATTTTTTATCTCCGGATTAACTTCCGGTTCGATTAAAAACTAATTCGGAGAAACTATAAATGGAAGATAATTCCCAATTCCCAAATGCCCTTATTTACAAGGGGAAAAGCCGCCTTTGCTATGCCACCTGGCCTTATGATAAATATCCTGAAATGCCTGAATTGAATCGTGGTGAGATTATAACTCTTGTAGATGCTGCCGGACCGGGTGTCGTTACACAAATCCACTCTTCTGTCTATTATGATAAGTCTCTTCCATTCAATATTAAAAATAGTGATGACAGCGCACGCGGGCTTATTATGAGAGTGTGGTACGATGGGGAAGAGACTCCCTCCATTGAGATGCCCTGGATGGATTTTCTGGGTGATATTCAATGTACGAGTTCTTTTTATGATACCGTCTTTTTTTCCAAAGTGAAATATTCCCATAATTTTCGTTTGGAAATGCCTTTTCTAAAACACTTACGAATAGAAATTGAAAATACGTCTGATGTCGATCTTATCGGTTACATAGATTTACAATATGATACGCTTCCTTCACTTCCTGAAAACTGCGGCTACCTCTACGTTGACTACAGAACCGGTAGAAGCCGTGTTCCCCATGACTTGATTGAGGTCTTCAACGTAGATAAAGGTGGGGCTATTGCTGCACATTGGCTGCAGATAGAGGCTGATGTTCCTGGTTGTGCAAATGGGGAAGCTCTTTGTGAAGCGAACAATGAGGTTTTTATTGACAATGAGGAACATCCCTCCATGGAGTACCTCGGGACAGAGGATTATTACGGTTATTCATGGGGATTTAAGGATTGTCAATCTGATGGGTATGCTGCCATTATTAAAAATGAGGCTCTTTCAAACGGGGGTGCCCGTATCGGGATGCTCCGGTGTCGTCAGGGTGATAAAATTCGCTTTAATCAATCTTGTCGAATCCTGATGGATTATACACAGGAAAAATTCTCAGAAATTAAAATCGATCAAACTGTCTTTCCCCTGGATGAAGACGGCTTTCCAAAACTCACATTCACGGCAGAATATCACAGCTGTTACTATTATTATGCATTAAAGGACTAGGACATTGAAAAAGATTACCGCAGCACTTCTAGGAGCCGGCCAGCGGGGTATGGATGCTTACGGCTCATATGCCCTTGATAATCCCCGGGAGCTGCAGTTTGTCGCTGTGGCTGAACCTGATATCAACAGACGAAATAAATTTGCCGGAGATCACGGCATCACAATGGAAAACACCTTCACTGATTGGCAGGATCTATTAAAAGAGGAGAAATTGGCAGATGCTCTGCTGGTCTGTACACAGGATGATATGCACTTTCAGCCAGCTATGGAAGCCCTAAAAAAAGGGTATCATATACTTCTTGAAAAACCCATTTCCAACGACCCGGCTGAGTGTCTCCTTCTTGAAGAGGCGGCAGAGAAAGCCGGCAGGTATATTATTGTCTGTCATGTGCTGAGATACACATCGTTTTTTTCTCAAACAAAACGGCTTTTGGAAAAGAATGAAATTGGTGAGGTGGTTTCCATCCAGCATATTGAAAAGGTTGCCTTCTGGCACCAGGCTCATAGTTTTGTGCGGGGTAATTGGCGAAATTCTAAAGAATCAAGCCCGATGATCCTGTCCAAGAGCTGCCATGATATGGATATTCTTCACTGGCTCGCCGGGAAGAGCTGCATATCCATCTCATCCTTTGGTTCTCTCTCCCATTTTACTGAAAAAAATGCTCCTCCGGGTGCACCGCAATACTGTCTTGAAGGCTGCCCTCATCGAAATGATTGTCCCTATTATGCCCCTTCGGCTTATCTTAACAGTAATGACGACTGGCAGGCTGCTATATTGCGAAAAACTGTCTCTCTGGACACGAGTGATGAGGCAATTTTGGCGGCTTTGAAAAATGGTCCGTACGGTCGCTGTGTTTATCACTGTGATAATGACGTGGTGGATCATCAGGTTGTGATTATGCAGTTTGCCGATGATGTAACCGTATCGTTTACCATGAGCGCTTTCACCGCCGAAGGGGGGAGAGAAATCGTGATTATGGGTACTAAGGGGGAGCTTCGGGGAGATATGGAGAAAAATGAGATAGAGATAACTGATTTTCTTACCCAAACCAGGCAGGTGCTGACGCTTAAAACCGCTGGTGCCGACCATGGCGGAGGGGATACGGGGATTATGAAAGATCTTGTTCATCTCCTGCAGGAAGGGAAAATTTCTCCCCACATAAGCACTATAAGCTCATCTGTCGAGAGCCATCTCATGGCTTTTGCTGCTGAGAAATCCCGGTTAGCGAATGCTGTGGTTACTCTTTCAGACTTTGCAAAAGAGGTAAGAAACTCATTATGACCAGAAAAGAACGGCTCATGGCAACATTGCGGGGTGATAAGGTGGATAGGCCGCCGGTCTGCTTTTATGAGTTGGATGGCATAACTCAGAATCCTGCAGATCCGGATCCCTATAATATTTTTAATGACCCTTCCTGGCTGCCTCTCCTTAATTTGACAGCAGAAAAATCTGATAGAATTGTATTAAAACACGTTAGTTTTCTAAATACCCCTCCGGATCCAATGGAAAAATTAACTAAAACAGAAGTATTTACCAATGAAAAGGGTGCTCTTTGCACCACGACCACCATTCAGGCTGAAAGCCGAATCTTCACCCAGCGAACTGCCCGTGAAAAGGATGTTGATACTATCTGGACGTTAGAACACCTCATAAAAGATGTGGATGATTTTAAAGAGTGGATAGACCTTCCTCAGACTGAATTTGGGGGAGAGGTGGATGTGAATTCTGTATTAGAGACAGAAAAAGCTCTGGGTGATTCAGGAATTGTGTGCCTTGATATGGCGGATCCTCTCTGTGTTTTAGCCTCGTTGTTTGATTTAGGAGAATACACAGTGACTGCTCTTACAGAGCCGGAACTTTTTCATAAAGCGCTGAAAAAGGCGAGTAAGCTGATACTGCAGCGAACTGAGGCTATCGCCCGTGCCCTTCCAGACCGCCTCTGGCGTATTTATGGACCTGAATATGCCTGTCCGCCTTATCTCCCGCCCAGATTGTTTAATGAGTATGTAGTTCAGTATGATAAACCTATCATTGATATAATCAGGAAGTATGGGGGATATCCCCGCCTGCATGTTCACGGAAATTTGAAAGATGTTCTGGATGCAGTTGTTTCTACCGGGTGTATCGGTATTGATCCGATTGAGCCTCCTCAACAGGGAGATGTAACCCTTAACTATGTTCGGGAAACCTATGGTGAAGAGCTGGTTCTCTTTGGGAACCTTGAATTGAGTGATATAGAGACAATGAATTCTGAAGAATTTGAGCAGAAAATTCTTACTGCATTAGAGGAAGGCCCTTCCAAAACCGGAAGAGGTTTTGTGCTTATGCCTTCATCCTCACCGATTGGACGTTCGTTAAAAATGTCTACCTATGAAAACTACAAAAAAATGATTGACGTTGTTGAACGTGAATACACATAATTTTGTGAGGGAGCGTACACAATGATGAATTCAAGAGAACTCGTATATGATACATTAAATTTGGCTCTTTTCGTTAAAGCAAGTGATCATCACTTTTGGACGAAAAAGAGGCGTATGAATCTATCTTATAAGTAGATTAAACCCAACTTTCTGCCAATGG
>JABMQR010000220.1 GCA_013202335.1 Bacteroidota bacterium | reverse complement strand
AAGGATGTAATCCGTGCAAACTGTTTAGTCCTTATTGTTTATGTAATATATATGAGCCTTTATAGCTTTTTTGTTGTGAAAATGCAACAGTATTTCGGGAGATATTGGTATGTTTTTTTACAATCGAAAGAGTTGTTGCAAGTTACATGATTAATGCACAGGTTTAAAGAGGATGAGGGGGATTAGGATTTTGAAATTATCTCAAGTGCTGCCGATCAAACAAAATTATTTCTGCACAACTCTATGAGATGGTGCCGGTCATCAACTCCTATTTTGTCATAAATATTGGTAAAATGTTTTTTAACAGTTGGAATTGTTATATTGAACTTCTTGGCGATTTGTATAAATTTTTTTTGACAATACTTGTCTTTTAGGATATTATTGGATAATCCCTTCATAGAGGACTAACGGAAAATATAATGGAAATTAGACAAAAAGAACTTGGAAAATTAGCAACACGTTTATTTGCTTATGTACAGCTTAGAAAAATAGAAACTATTGAGACAGGTGAATTAAAAGAAGCTCTTGGACTTACGGCAGATCAGGAAAAGAAGCTTTTCTATCGGCTTTCCCGGACAGGATGGATTGTACGTCTTAGACGGGGTTTGTACCTTGTTCCTCCCCGAATCCCGGCGGGAGCATGGAGTCCGGGAGTTTATCTCTCTCTCCAGAAATTAATGGAAGATTGTGAGGGACAATATCAGATATGCGGTCCAAGTGCATTTAATTATTATGGTTTTAATGAGCAAATCCCCAATATTACATATGTTTATAACGATCGGTTATCAGGAGAACGTACTATTGGCAGTTTGGAATTTATTTTCATCAAAGTAGCTGAAAGTCGTCTTGGGTCTATTAATACATTTATTACACCGGGTGGTGCAAAAGCTATATATTCTTCTAAGGTTCGGACTCTTATAGATGCTGTCTATGACTGGTCGCGATTCAACACTCTTCCTAATGCTTATGAGTGGATTAGAAGTTTGGTACGAGGTGATCTTAGTCTTTGTGGTGATCTTATTGTGTGCTGTTTATTGTATGGAAACCAGGCGACTATCAGGAGAGTGGGGTTCCTTTTGGATGGTTTGGGGGCAAGAACTGAAGATCTTGAGAAATTAAGAGCAGCCCTAAAGTCGGTGAAAAGTGTAATTCCATGGAGACCGGATAAACCGGCTAAAGGCAGGGTTAATAGGGGTTGGGGAGTAATCGAAAATGAGTAGAGATGTTGGTGGAATTTCAAACTTACACAATGATCCTGATCTATTTAGAGCGGCACTGGCAACTACCGAAGCTGAATCCGGATTTAATGCTCGTTTGATTGAAAAGGATTATTTCTGTTCATTAGTACTTGGTTTTCTTAATCAGATAATAATGGATCAGGCATCGCTTGTTTTTAAAGGAGGAACATGCCTAAGTAAGGTATATGGGGAATTTTATCGACTTAGCGAGGATTTGGATTTTGTAATTCCAACTGATATTTCTTCAACTAGATCTGAAAGGCGAAAAAAAATTAAACCCCTGAAAGTTTCATTTAATCAAATATCGACTTGTATACCTGCAGTAATGATTGTACAGGAACTTACAGGACATAATAATTCCACCCAATATATAGCTCGTGTTGAGTATAGCTCACTAATCACAGGCAATGTTGAGAATATCAAGATCGAAATAGGGCTAAGGGAATCTCTGTTATTACCGGAAGTTAATTTACCGACTAATACACTTATTATCAATGGCTTCACCGGGAGGAGTGCAGTATCGCCCTTCCTTCTCACTGTGATGGATTTGTTAGAAGCTTATTCGGAGAAAAGCCGTGCTGCGTTAACCAGAAGGGTACCGGCGATTCGTGATTTCTTTGATATTATTTATGGAATAGAGATGTTGAATCTTGATCTGTTTAACCCACAATTTATCTCTCTTGTAAAAAACAAGCTTTCTGTTCCAGGTAACTCAGAGGTGGATGTTTCGAATGACCGTAAAGAACTTTTAAAAAAGCAGGTTGTAACAGAACTAAGACCAGTTGTAAGAAAGAATGATTACGAAAGATTTGATTTGGAGAAGGCTTTTTCAGTTGTCGAAAAACTTGCAAATAGTATCAATAGCCAGATGTAATTTGAATATGTTATAAGTTCCTGATCAATCAGTTTGAGTTTCTGCCTTGTATCCTGCAGTTGTGCTTCCAGTAGCTTCTTTTCCTGGTTTTTCGTCTTAATGAATACCACTTGTTGTGTGTTTTTCTGTATGGTTTCGTTTATGAGTTTCTTTGCCTTTTTTTCATAAAACAGGATTTTGTCCAGTTCTTCTTTGTAGGCTATATATATTATTGCAAGAAACATTTTTTATTTCCTTTTCCAATTGGGTAAGAATTGTTTTCGCGTTCCATTTTGAATTCCTGAACAATTATAACGAGCTTGAATCATCCTTAAGTCGTAGATTTTTATTATATTGTAATCGATTAAGCGCTATTTCTACGACCTTGGTATAATATACATTTTTTTTGAAAACCAATAGACTATTGAAAAAGGAGGAAAACTAACTATTGACCTCACACTGATGAGAACCGATATGTATAAAACGCAATCAAAAGGGTATGAAATTTGAAGGGTATTAAATTGAAAAACTATATAGTTCTGCTTTTTCCTTTTTTTATTTTAAGTAGCTGCCATCCTCCTGAAAATGATGCAATCCTTCCTAAAAATATAGATCAATATCTCTCTACAACAAACAGTTTTATTTAATTTTGAAACTATATGGCCAGAAATTGAAATGCCTCAACAATTTATCCCTGAAAGGATAATGCAATTGGGAATGAATCCTGGATTAGGAATAAGAACTCTACATAATCAGGGAATTATCGGAAAAGGAATTGGAATTGCTGTAATAGATGGATGGGCTACATTATATGACCATGAAGATTTGGGAGGCCGGGTTCAGCATAATGAAGTTGTGTATGATCCTGAATCATTATCAACTATGATGGGGATGGCTATGCATGGGTTAGCAATGATGTCAACTGTTGCTGGAGAGCAGTGTGGAGTTGCACCGGATAGCGATATATACTACCTTGCAGCAACCCCAGCTGTACATATGAATGACGGTTATATGACAAAAACATTAATTGGATTGAATCTTGCTCTGGAGAAATTGCTTCAAATACAGGAAAACTTGCCATCCGATAAACAAATACGTGTTATTTCTTACTCTGGTCTTGTAGATGAGGGAATATGGAGAATTTTATCGATATGTATGAGAAAATACAATTCTGGACAGAACTCAAACTGACTAAACGCAGGCAAAAACACATTAATGCCCGAAAAAAGCAAAAGAAAAAAAGCCAGCTACGTGAATGGATAGAGGCCTTACTTTGGGCTATTATAGTAGTTTTTCTAATTAATTAATCAATTTATTTTCCAATTATATGAAATTCCCACACCTTCCATGGAAAATACGTTACTGGTAAAAGACCGTGTTTTTGTAAATAAATTCACCTATGGTCCTGAGATTTACCCCGGTGGTCCCAAAATATTGTCTTTTAATCAACCGGAACGAAATGAGATTATCGTATTTGAAAACCCGAATTATATTTCAAGGGGTCCTGTTTTCGATGTAGTAAATCGAATTGTCTACATGCTTACACTATCATTGGTAAATCTTGATAAAGATAAAAATGGTGAAGACCGCGCGCAACTCTATGTGAAAAGGGCAATTGGGATGCCTGGGGATACGGTAAGTTTTGATAAAGGGAATGTTTTTATACAACCTCAAGGATACCCTGAAAAAATAAGTGAAGAAACTTTTCGCATGGAATCAGGCTATGATTTTCCAATGAAACGGCAGTTTCCTCCGGAGGATTACAAATACTTTTCTATAACAGCCGCAATAGAGGCATATGAAAACATGAACGTAAGAATTCCGGATTATCTGGTTAGGATACCTCTCCTCAACAGTAATAATTTTATTGATAAGTACTATATCTATAAAGAGTATTATGCGATGAAGAAGAAAATTGATCCGTCTGATCTTAAGATTCAGTCACTAGCAGCAAGGTATAAAAATGGATTTTATATCCCGGAAAACTATGTGCTTCCTTTTGGAGATAACAGGGACAACTCTTTTGACGGCAGATATTTTGGACCTGTTGCATTTAAGGATGTGCTGGGGAAAACGATTTTTAAATTTTGGCCGTTGAACCGTATTGGAATAGCAAATTAGTTTTATGGATTTCATTTCCAAATTTAATATGCACTTTGCCTTGTGCTTATTCCGATTATATATACTATTTTTTCATTATCATTGATTTCGTAAAATACTCTATAATTACCGATCAGATATCTCCATGTTTCAGGAATATAGTTCTTTAGTTTTTTTATATTGCTGCCATAGTGCGGTTGATCTTTTAACTGAGGGTAGGTTTTTGTTAATTGCAATTATTCAATCTGTAATCAAAGTTTGGATTGCCGAGAGAATTGAGCAGAAAATTCATATATAAAAGAACCATGGTCTTAATTCCCCGGTATCTCAAACTGATATTTTCGAAGATTTATAGCCCGACTGATGTTAAGTTCAACACCTTCTCCGGCAAGTATGGAGGCCTGTTCTTCAAAGCCGGCACCTTCAGGGAGGGAAATTTTCCCCTTACTGTTTATAACGCGGTGCCAGGGCAGATTGTGAGTTGATGAACAGGTGTGAAGAATTCTGGAAACCTGCCGGGAACTCTTTGGATTGCCTGCAGCAGCGGCTATTTGGCCGTACGTACACACAAAACCCTCTGGTATTGATGAAATAATATCAATTACTTTTGTGGTAAAATCTGTCATGAATTTATTATAGCAGATACTGTCAGAATTTGGTTAATAAAATAAACCTGATCATCTGTTCAGAAAAAGACCCGTACGTCTTTAATTTTTCCTGTGATATCAGTAGAATGGTCGCACAAATACAACCACAATCACCGTTACTTATGCAGTATTTGGAATGCACAGGAGAAAACAATTCATGGAAATTGATGTAAAAAGTCTGCATCCGCTGGAAATCAGGGTGCTTTTGCATGTTAAAGAGGGCGAACAGTTAACAGCAGAGAGAATTATTACAGAACTTGGGTATAAGCTGGGTCAATGCAATCAGGCATTTAGCTGGCTTGTAGCCAAAGAACTTATCATAGAAACAGATCGGATAAACCGGATCCAATATGAACTGACAGAACTGGGCAAAGCCTTTAATGAGATTGGGTTTCCCGCTGAAAGAGTGTTCAACCTTCTTCAGGAGCACGGAGCTCTTCCACTTCCAAAAATAGCAGAGATGCTGGGGCTTGATAAAAGTGATGTAGGATCCGCCTTCGGAAAACTCTCAAAACAGGGCATTTTTGGTATGAACGCTGAAAAAATGGCTGAAATCCGTGAAAAAATACTTCCACCAGATCTGCTTTTAGCCAGAAAGCTGGTTATGCGCGGATCACAAGGCCCGCTTGAAGAAGTTGACCTGACTGAAGAAGAAAAAAAGGTTCTCCAGGGTATCAGTAAAAAACGTGGAGCTGCCGGTGCCCCATTCAGACTTGCTGAGCGTGAGGAGATTATCTATGTACTTACTCCTGCAGGAACCGAAACCTCGGGAGTCCTGAAAGAGAAACATATTACCGGTGAGGAATTAGGTGCTGTTACGCAGGATATGCTTGCTGCAGGCAGCTGGAAAGATAAATCATTCAGAAGCTATAGCCTGAACAGTCCTCCGGGCAGAGTCCTGCTTGGCAGGCGAAACCCTTATGGGGAGTACCTGCAGTGGGTGAAAGATAAACTTGCCTCACTCGGGTTTGAAGAATTTGATGGCCCGCTGGTTGAGAATGAGTTCTGGAATGGTGATGCGTTATTTATGCCGCAGTTTCATAGTGCCCGTGATATTCACGATGTCTACTATATTAAAAACCCTTCTCATGCAAAAGAGATTGAACAGCCGTATCTGGACCAGGTTGCCGCAACTCATGAGAATGGGTGGGATACCGGCAGTCGTGGTTGGGGATATGAATTTGACCGTGATTTTACGCGGAGACAGGTTATGAGAAGCCAGGGTACCGTGCTCTCTGCAAAACAATTACCGAAAGCAAAAATTCCCGGGAAATACTTCGGAGTAGCACGCTGTTTCAGATATGATCAGGTTGATGCAACCCACGGTGCTGATTTTTACCAGACTGAGGGAATTGTTCTGGGAGAGGATGTTAATCTCCGAACCCTGCTCGGCCTCCTGAAAATGTTCGCAGAGGAGATAGCCGGAGCAGAGGAAGTACGGTATGTTCCCGGATACTTTCCGTTTACCGAACCATCAATTGAAGTACATATAAAACACCCGGTTCTCGGCTGGTTTGAACTTGGCGGAAGCGGAATTTTCCGTCCTGAAGTGACCAGGGCAATGGGAATAGATGTGCCGGTTCTTGCATGGGGCCTGGGAATCGACCGAATGGCGCTGATGCATCTTGGTCTGAACGACCTGCGGGAGTTATTCACACCGGATATCGAGAGTGTCCGAATGAGGAGGGGTAAATAAATGCCGAAAATTGAAGTACTTACAGAGACATTTTACCAAAATATTGGACAAACCTATACAGATGAACAGCTGGAGGAGATCCTTCCATCAGCAAAAGCTGAGCTTGACGGGAAGGATGAAGATGCAGGAATTTTAAAAATTGAGCTGAACGATACAAACAGACCGGATCTCTGGTCATCTGCCGGACTGGTTCGACAGCTTCGGACCTACACAGGAAGTAAGCCTCCTTTTTATGATTTTTTCTCAAACGAAGAAGAAGAGTTCGAGTACGGCAATCGTATTGTTGAGGTAGACCCGAATCTTAAAGATATAAGACCTTTTATCACGGCTTTTGCAGTTACCGGGAAAAAGGTTGATGATACCGTTCTGAAAGATATTATTCAGACTCAGGAAAAGTTGTGCTGGAATTTTGGACGAAAAAGACACTCGATTGCAATGGGAGTCTATCGAAATGACCTGATAACCTATCCGGTTAAATACACCGCCGCCGATCCGGACACCACAAAGTTTGTTCCGCTGCAGATGGAACAGGAGCTTTCACTAAGAGAAATTAATGAACAGCATCCGAAAGGGAAAGAGTTCGGTCCTATTGTATCCGGATTTCCGCTTTTCCCGTTTCTTGCAGACTCTGTAGGACAGGTTCTCAGCTATCCGCCGGTTATAAACAGTGCCAAAATAGGAGCTGTTCTGGTGGGTGACAGTGAACTGTTTATTGAGTTGACAGGTACGGTGCATAAAGACCTGATTCTTGCAGCATCAATTATAGCCTGTGACCTCGCGGATGCCGGCTTTACCATCCTTCCGGTGAAAGTTGTCTATCCCTACGAGACAGAATTCGGGAATGAGGTGGTTACACCCTATTATTTCCAGGAACCCGTAGCAGCAGAACTTACCTATATCAATAAACTTCTTGGAATGGAACTAAGCCCGGAAGAGGCCGTAGAAGCTCTCCGGAGAATGGGGGTGTATGCTATTTATGATGATGGTTCCATCTTTGTTACCATACCTGAATACCGGAACGACTTTCTTCATCCCGTGGATATAATTGAGGATGTCCTGATTGGACATGGCATGGAAAAATTCGCACCGGTTATGCCGGACTCATTTACCTTCGGCAGACTTACCAAAGAAGAGGAGTTTGCACGAAAAGTTAAAGATATTATGATCGGTCTTGGTTTTCAGGAGATGATGTACAATTATCTTGGATCCAGGAAGGACTATATTACAAAGATGAATGTTGACGGTTCAGAGTATATTCAGATAGCTAATCCCATGACAGAAAATTACGAGTTTGTCAGGGCATCAATTATCCCATCAATGATGCAGTCTGAGAGTGTATCAGGAAATGCCGTCTATCCTCACAATATTTTTGAAGTAGGAAAAGTGGCCTTTCTGGATGATAATGACAATTCAGGCACCGTTACAAGAAATACACTGGGATTTATGACAGCTGACTCAGAAGTGGGTTTTAATCAGATAAACAGCACCGTTTCAGCGGTTATGTACTACCTGAAAAAAGAGTATACGCAGAAAGAGCTTAATAACCCGAAGTTTATTCCCGGACGCTGTGCCGCGATAGAGGTAGAAGGCCGCAAGGTTGGTGTTTTTGGGGAAGTACATCCGGTAGTTCTTGAAAACTGGGGAGTCCAAATGCCGACTGTTGTATGTGAAATAGATCTGGATCTTCTGCTGAAAGCTGAATAAACAACTGCCGAGCGGAAGGATATGAATCCGGCTTTTCAGTCTTTGGCTGCCCGGGAAGCTGAACATACCTCTCTGGAGAGCCCAAGGACAGTATCTCTATCCTTATTGAGGACTTCCGGATCCTCCAGATTGTGGTCGATATAGGCAAGCAGTCTTTGATCGATGGACTCAACCAAAAAATAGACAATCCAGCGCCCCTCTCTCTTTTGGTGGATCAGACCGGCATGATGGAGAATTTTTAAATGATTGGACAGGGTGCCTCCTGCTATATCCAGAACCTCCAGTATTTCACAGACACAGAGGGACCGCACCCTCAGCATCATGAATATCCGGAATCTGTTCTCATCCCCTAAGGCTTTGAATTGCAGAAGTACTTTTTTCATACCTCAATAATACCTGAGGCAATTTCAAAAATCAAGATTATTAAGAAAGCAGCCTGGATCAATGCCCCTGTTGGGGATTGAAAAATCAATCCATTCTTACTATATTTAGCTATATGACGAAATGTTACGCAGAAGGAGCGGCAGATTATACAAAGTGCCGAAGTTCTCTTAGCGGATTGATTGAGAAGGGACAGGAGATTGATATGAGTAAAGAACATACCAAACAAACATCCGAAATAGGATTTTTTGAGAAATACCTCACAATCTGGGTTATTCTCTGCATAGCTCTTGGAGTTGCGATTGGAAGATTCCTTCCGGGAATCCCGGAATTCCTGAGCAAGCTTGAGTATGCTAAAGTCTCAATTCCTATTGCCCTGCTAATCTGGATTATGATTTTCCCTATGATGCTGAAAGTTGATTTTTCCAGTATTGGCCGGCACGTCAGACAGCCGAAAGGGCTTGCAATTACGCTAACTACAAACTGGCTTATCAAGCCGTTTACCATGTATGGGATTTTTGCGCTGTTTTTCCTGGTAATATTCAAAAATATTGTTCCGACAGCCCTGGCAAAAGAGTACCTTGCCGGTGCCGTTTTACTGGGAGCAGCCCCCTGTACCGCTATGGTATTTGTCTGGAGTCATCTGACAAAAGGGAATCCTGAGTATACCGTACTGCAGGTTGCTGTTAATGACCTGATAATCCTCATCGCCTTTACCCCTATAGTGGCCCTGCTTCTTGGTATCAGCAATATCAAAGTTCCTTATGATACCCTTTTCCTCTCAGTAGCCCTTTTTGTGGTTATTCCTCTTGCGATGGGGTTTCTTGTACGGAAGAGGGTGATTGGGAAGAGAGGGGAAACCTATTTCAAAACAGTATTTCTCGGAAAATTCAATGGTATCTGCATTACCGGGCTACTCCTGACCCTGATTATTCTCTTCTCTTTCCAGGGAGAGACTCTCCTGCAGAATCCTCTGCATATTCTGCTGATCGCCGTACCGCTAGTCATTCAAACAGTTCTGATATTTTTTATAGCATATATGTGGGCACGATTCTGGAAACTTCCATTTTCCGTAGCAGCACCGGCAGGGATGATTGGAGCCAGTAACTTTTTCGAGCTTGCAGTGGCAGTAGCCGTCTCTCTTTTTGGATTGGAATCCGGGGCAGCTCTCGCGACTGTTGTCGGAGTGCTGGTTGAAGTACCGGTTATGCTGACTCTTGTCAGGATTGCCAATGCCACACAACACTGGTTTCCCGCTGAAAGTGGGGGGAAGGTCGAGAAAAAGGCTACAGTATGAGGAGTTTTTATGAGTTTAAGTAAAAGAGTACTGGTCATTTGTGTCCATAATAGTGCCCGGAGTCAGATGGCTGAAGAATATATTCGTAAATTTTCAAATGAACCCGTTTTTGTTGAGAGTGCCGGATTAGAGCCGGGGAACCTGAACCCAAATGTCGTTGCTGTTCTTCTGGAAGAGGGAATTGATATATCGGATAAAAAGACCCGGAGCGCATTTGATCTGCTTGATCAGGCAAAATCATACGATTATGTGATAACGGTCTGCAGCGATGAAGCAAATGAGCGCTGTCCGATCTATCCCGGAAATTCCATGAGATTACACTGGCCGTTCCCCGATCCCTCAGCGCTGAAGGGGGATAGCGTACTTGATCAAACCCGGGAAATTCGGGAAATGATCAAAGAACGGGTACTTCAATTTGTTCGGGATGAAAAACTAGCCTGATTTCTAAAACCAATTACATTTTTATACTCATTGACGATGGCTCTATTCAGCAGTATTATTACTTTGTAATACCGTTTGGATCGAGGTGGATGTTGTAATGCAGAAGAGAAAAGAAGAGATAATTACTTTTAAAGTTGATGAAAAGATGTCTCAGGCCATGTCCGGGGTAGAGAACCGATCTGCATTTATCCGTGATGCTATATTAGCGGCTCTTGGAAATACCTGCCCCGTTTGCCAGGGAAGCGGTATTCTTTCAGAGTCCCAGCAGGATCACTGGAATGATTTTCTCTCGCATCATCATATTGAAGAGTGTAATGATTGCAATGAGACACGCCTTGTATGTGATTTTGAAAAAAAGTCAAAGGGGGCTTAATTGAGAATGAAAAAAATTATCATACTATATTTACCATTACTTCTCATATTTATATTCAGTATCTCTGCAAGGGGAAAGAGTGAGGGTGAGAGTTCTGCCAATACCATCAATACAATTCCTGACATCCCGCAAATTACCCTGCAGGCAGGGGAGAAACTGCAGCTGATCGCATCCACAACCATAATTGGTGATGTTTTGTCACATGTTGCCGGCGATGCTGCAGATATTGAAGTTCTTATGATCCCGGGACAGAATCCGCACAGCTTTGAACCGGTACCGGGAAATCTCCGGTCTGTTGAAAAGGCGGATCTCATATTTGTCAATGGGTTTGATCTTGAGGAAAACCTTCTTGATGTTATTCAGGCTGCGGCAGCAGGATATATAGTTCCCGTATCAAGCGGACTTTCTCTTTTGAGTTTTACGGGTGAAGTTGCCAGTGGCGATGATAAAGAGGTTCACGAGCACGAGCACGAGCACGAGCACGGTGATCCGCATGTCTGGATGGATCCCAATAATGTCATCCACTGGGTGAAAAATATGATGGCTGTATTATCCAGTGCAGATCCGCAGCATGCTGATAGTTATCGGGAAAACGGAGAGTCCTATATTGCGGAATTAGCTGAAATGGATGCCTATATCAAAGAACAGGTTGACTTGCTGCCCGAAGAGAATCGTATGTTAATTCTGGATCATCAGATGTTCAACTATTTTGCAGATGCATACGGATTTACTACAATTGGCGCTTTGATTCCGGGGACTACCGATAATGCGGAACCTTCACCCAAAGCTGTTGCGGGTTTGGTTAAACTCATCCAGGAGAATCATGTTCCGGCTCTTTTTGTTGGAAGGACTGCTTCCGAAGGCCTTCAGAAATTAGCAGAGACAGTTGTTGCTGAAGCCGGGACAAATGTGATGATTCTGCCGACATTAACCGGGTCCTTAACCTCATCAGGAGAGCGGGGTGATACCTACCTCGATTTTCTCCGATATAATACAGAACAAATCATGAAAGGTTTGGGGGAATAGATTGTGCATACACACAACTTACTGTACGGCGGTCGGTGTACCATGCCGAGAGAGCCTGAAGTACCGGCACTGGACATTCAGGACTTAAATTTTAGATATCCAGGTACTGCGGCAGATGCACTAAAAACAGTATCTGTCAGTATTATGCCGGGAGAACGTGTGGCTTTGGTTGGTCCAAACGGGTCAGGAAAATCTACGCTTCTTAAACTCATTATCGGTCTGGAACCCCTGCAGGCAGGATCAATATCGGTATATGGACATAAAGCAACCTCCTGCCGCCATCGTGTGGCAATTGTTCCGCAGCGTTCATCTGTGGACTGGGGCTTTCCTGTAAACGTTCGACAGGTTGTACTAATGGGGCGGTATGTTCATATAGGCTGGATGAAAAGACCGAAAAAGGAAGATCTTGAAGCTGTCGAAAAAGCGATGGAGATGATGGGTATCACGCATCTTGCAGATAAACAGATAGGGGATCTTTCCGGAGGTCAGCAGCAGCGGGTAATGATTGCCAGAACCCTGGCTCATGATGCGGATCTGCTTCTTCTCGATGAACCCTTAAATCATGTTGATATCAGCACTCAGGAATTAATTTTCCATACCCTTGAGAAGCTTTCTGATGAGGGAAAAACTGCAGTCATGAGTACTCACGACCTTGGTATTCTTCCGGTGCATTTCAGCAGAGCACTTTTTCTTGATTCTGAGATTATTGCTGACGGAACCGTTTCAGAAGTTCTTACAGCCGAGAATATTGCCCGTGCTTACGGGTTTGAGTTTCATGGGAAACCGGAGGAGCGTCAATGGTTGAATGGTTGATTGAACCGCTGACGTATGGATTTGTTGTTCGTGGACTCATAGCCGGGATGCTGGCATCAATTTCCTGTGCTATGTTAAGCGCTTTTGTTGTTTGGCGGGGGATGGCTTTCGCTGGTGATGCAATGGCTCATTCCATTTTACCGGGAATTGTATTAGCCTACATTCTCGGATTCAGCTTTTTTGCCGGAGCACTTGGGGCTTCTGTAATTGCTGTAGTAGGGATAGGTCTTATTTCACGACGGGGAAAACTTCGGGAAGATACCGCTATTGGTGTAATGTTTGCCGGGTTGTTTGCTTTAGGTATTTTGATGATGAGCAAGGTTGCAGCTTTTCAGGACCTTAATCATATTCTTTTTGGTAATATTCTTGGGGTAAACAGGACAGATCTTATTATTATGAGCGTTGTTGCCGGTATAGTGGTTTTAGCCACAGCCCTTTTCTATAAAGAACTATTGGTAACCAGTTTTGACCCTTCTCATTCAGCAGCTATCGGATTATCACCTGAACTTATTCGGTATGGTCTTCTTGGTGCACTTGCCCTTACTACGGTGATGGCAGTTCAGACCGTTGGGATTGTACTTGTGCTTGCACTACTGGTAACGCCGGCAGCTGCAGCCTCCCTGGTATCCAGAAAGCTTAGTAAGATAATAACTCTATCGATTGTCTTTTCAGTGATTGCCACTATAGTGGGATTTTACGGCTCATACTATCTGGATTTTGCATCAGGACCTTCCATCGTTATAGTGCTTACCCTGATTTTTATTATTTGCTGGATATACTCAAAAACTGCACTACGATCAGAGAGAAATAGTGCAGTTATAGAAAAATAATTATTCTTGGTGACTGTCGGAAGCTAAATATATCAGTATATTGTTGTTATGAATAAACAAGATATGCTTCATGCCCCGGTGGGGAAAATGCTTCGTCGTATGGCTATTCCTGCTGCTACAGGGCTTTTCTTTAATACTATGTTCAATGTTACCGATACGGTGTATACCCGTTTTATTTCGCCGGATGCACTAGCGGGATTAGGCTTGAGCTTCCCTATTTATATCATTCTCATGGCAATAGGTGCAGGTCTGGGTAATTCCGCTCAGTCACTTAGTGCTAATGCACAAGGGGCAGGGCAGGAGAAGAAGAGTGCTCTGTTTGGAATTTCCTCCCTCTATTTAGCACTTGTTTCAACCGCGTTACTCCTTTCTATCGGTTTTTTCCTGCTTACTCCTGCATTACGGAGTATCGGGGCATCGGGAGGTTCACTGGTTGAGGCCGTAAGTTATTCAAGGACGATATTGGCAGGTCTGATATTCTTTACTGTCAACTCAGTGCTGAATGGTATATTAAGCGCAGGCGGGGATACAAAAAGTTATAGAAATTTCCTTATTATCGGTTTTTTCGCCAACCTCGTTCTTGACCCGTTTTTTATCCTTGTGCTTAAACTCGACACTGTCGGTATAGCTCTGGCAACAGTACTTGTTCAGGTTGTGGGAACCTTTTATCTGGGATCGAAAGTAAGGAAGCTGAAGCTGAAAGAGACGGCAGGAACCATACAGGGGAAAAAGATATTATCTACCTGGAAAGAGCTAATATCACATGCAGTACCGATTAGCTTGAATGTAATGACGATAGCTCTTGGGATATTTGTTATCAACTACTTCCTCCTGCGTTATGGAGCAGATGCTGCAGTTGCCGGATATGGTGCTGCAATAAGAATTGAACAGGTGTTTCTTCTTCCCGTTATGGGTTTGAATACAGCTGTGGTAACGTTGGTCGGCCAGAATAATGGTGCCGGTGATATTGATCGTGTAAAAAAAAGTTGGAAAACCGGGCAGCTCTATGGGGTAATCCTGATGGCAGTTGGGTTTCTCTTTCTTTTTCCGTTGAGAAATTTCTGGATAGGAATTTTTACACCGGACCAGGCTATAATAACGGCAGGAGCAGGCTATCTCTCTATTGAAGTCTTTGCAATGTTTTCGTATGTCTTCCTGAATATGGGTGTTTCTGTACTGCAGGGACTAAAAAAGCCCGGTTTTATTTTTGTAATAGGGATGCTTCGTCAGATCATACTTCCGCCCGTGATTTTTTATCTTCTGGGAGATGTGTTTGGTTTGGGAATCTGGGGTGTTTGGTGGGGTCTGTTTATTGTCCCGACATTATCTGCCGCAGCGACAGTACTCTATACTCGTTATCGGATAAAACAAGTGAGTGTTTCAGCACAAAAAATTGATGTTCAGGTAGAAGCTGATGCATAATATAGCAGTACATACTGTTTGTGAATATTACGTAGGGGTGATTTCCCAGCAGGATTTGCCCTCGAATGGGAAGTTAAATGTTATTATTAAAACACTAATTAAGAGAAGATTTAATCACTGCAGCCTGCTTATTCTGGTATGCCTTCTTACCGGCCTGATGCATCTTTCTGCTGACAACGTGAGTAATGATACATCATCCTGTTATCAACCACCCGGTGAACATAAGTAACGATCCCGGGCCGGAAGATAATATTGCTGTTATAAATTTAGATTAAAAAGAGGCAATTTGTAATAATTACTAACTAAAAGTTTGCTTTGCAAACTTCAAAAGACAATTTCATAAAACAAAGATTTATGAAATTGTCTCTATTTCTTACGACTGCCACCCTTTTTGCCGGCATAGGGTTTTTTTGATCCACCATAACCGCCCGATTTACCTGATCCTCCGGGTCTGCCGGATCTTTCTAAACCAGAGGGTCTTCGGGAATCACTGTATCCTGATCCGCTATCGCTATCTCCACTCTCCTTGATTCGGAGGCGTTTTCCTTCAATAGTCACCCTGCTCAATGTCTTGAACAGCATATCACGTGCTTCCGGAAAAACCTGAAATCGAGTGAATGTGAGATCTGATGCAATTACTCCCAATTCAACATGCATTCCCTGTGAATTACGATTAATCAATCCTAAGAGATCTTTTTTATAGAAGCTGTCCTGCGTACCAAGATTTATGGTTAACCAGGTGTACCGATCATCATTTGCCTGTGGTCTTTCACGATCAGCGAAATCAGGTTGTCGGGTATGGGATCGGGGACCTCTGTCTCTATCCCTGTCTCTGTCCCATGCGCCTCTGTCACGCCCGCCTCTATCTCTGCCTCTTCCCTGTCTACTGTCTCTGTCCTCTCTTCCTCGTCTGCCTGCACTCTCAGAAGTTGCCGGAGTCAGATCCGGTATATTCCCGTAAAAGTTCAGGAATCGATTGAATTCAAGGGAAACAACGCGCTGTATCAATTCCGCTTTATCCATACCTTCAAGTTTTTTCTCAATGATAGGGAGATAGGGTTTAATCAGAGATTCATCAAAATCAGAGGTCTGGATTCTGTCTATCATGAAAAGGAGCTGCTGTTCACAGATCTCTTTCCCGCTGGGTATTGTTGATTCGCTAATTTTCTTTTTAATCAGCTGTTCCAGTCTGTGCATTTTGGAACGTTCACGCATATTGATAATAGAAATAGCCTCACCTGATTTTCCTGCACGGCCGGTTCTGCCGCTTCGGTGATTGTATATTTCCATGTCATCCGGCAGGTCGTAATGGAATATGTGAGTCAGGTCCTGAACATCAAGACCACGGGCTGCTATATCTGTGGCTACCAGAAGGTGCAGGCTCTTTTCACGAAATCTGGTCATTACATATTCCCGCTGCTGCTGTGAGAGATCTCCATGCAGAGAATCTGCATTGTACCCGGCTTTCATCAGTTTTTCAGAAAGATCCCTTGTCATAGTTCTGGTTCGACAGAATACGATTCCGTATACTCCCGGATAATAATCCACAAGTCTTTTCAGAGCCTGAAATTTATCCCTTGCATGTACCATAATAAATTTATGTTCAATGTTATCTGCGCCTGAATTCTTTTTACCCATTGTTACTTCAAGAGGGTTCTGCATATAACTCTTTGCTATTCGTGCAACATCAGGCGGCATGGTAGCAGAGAAGAGGAAAGTCTGTTTTCCAGGAGGTATGGTTGACAGGATTTCATCAAGTTCATCTTTAAAACCCATATTCAGCATCGTGTCTGCTTCATCAAGTATGAGATAGGAGAGGTTGTCCAGAACAGCTGCACCTTTGTTGATCAGGTCACGAAGACGTCCGGGTGTTGCAATAATTACTCTTGCCCCACGACGTAGTTCCTGCAGCTGCTGTCGGTAGGGAGCCCCACCGTAAACGGCTGTAATACCCGGGTTTTCCATGAAACGGGCAAAGTTCAAAAAATCACGGTAGATCTGCATGCAGAGTTCCCGGGTTGGACAAAGTATCAAGGCCTGCGGGCCATTGTAGGCATAGTTTAATTTTTCAAGGACCGGCAGACCAAAGGCTGCGGTTTTTCCAGTACCTGTTTGTGAGAGCCCGACAAGATCCCTGTCAGTATCAAGAAGCAGGGGTATTACCTGTTCCTGAACAGGTGTTGGTTCTTCAAATCCCAGCTCCTCAACAGCTTTCAGTATTTGGGGGCTTAGGGGGAATTCATTAAATTTCAATATATAGTTCCTTTAAATATAATTGGTTGTGCCTGCTTGTCGGGATTCACTATTCCGCTAAGCAAAAGGCCAATGATGTATCTTTTTGCTGGAGGGGTTAAAAAACGGACGACATTTCTACATGCTGCAGTTTACACACAACAGACCTCATATATATAGGTAAAAGGGAAGTTGTGCAAGGTAGTAATTCTTCAGAGAGTGAATTTAGTGGAGATAAAAGCTGATTTCATAAAGAAATAGGTCATAAAGTCACATTGTCAATTAATAAGGGTCTTTAAAAATTATCTCTAATTACTATATTCTTTTGCTAACCGTGTTGCAGTATCCGCCCACTCCCACAAACGCTTAGGCTCATAGCGAACAGTTGAAATATCTTTCATGATCATTTCGACGTGACAATCTCCTGCACGATCCAGATACTCCCGCATCTCGGCTTCAGCCTGTTCCGGACTCCATACTTCTGGTGCCAGAACTGCTGGATTTGGTTTTCGGCTGGATACATATCTGTCTCCAATATTTTCCGCTACTGTACGTGAATCGTTCCAGGGGCTGACAGATATTTTTCGTAAATTGGGGATCTTTTCCAGTAAATGAATCTTTTTCCCAAGCGGTTCGCAGCAGCCGTAATAGGTAAGACCCCACCTTGCCATCCAGCGTAAATCATGCTGAATTGCAAACTCTCCGTGCATTTCCGGTGAGACCTCACTAAATATCTGGGCATTGGAACACCCCCACATATTATGTGGTTTTACATAATCAGGATCAAAATCGTGTCCGGGAAGCTCTTGTGTATATCCATACCCGCCTGAACCAATACGCGTATTATAGCAGTCCAGCGATAAAAGGTTCTGCTCAACAAACTGATCAAGCTCAGTCATCCAACCATCGACCATACGAGAGACAGCCTCATTGACCATGTCAGGGCGAAGAACCAGATCCATCATGGCTTCCTGAATTCCCCACCAGCGAATAAGGTAATCCCATGGAGTAAACCAGATATGCGTCTGACCGACTTTCTTGACCGGAATGATATCCCTGTATAAGTCCTGCATTGCTGCTAAAGCATACTCAGTTGCCTGCTCGTTATGAAGAACTTTCGGCATTTTTATTTTTGCTATATCCTCGGGTTCACGTATTTGAATCTTAAAATGGCGTGAATAGATCTCATTATCAGAGTCGGTTTTCACAATATCAACATCTTCCATAATTCCGAAGTCTGAGCTGTACACAGCAAGCGGGCAGGTGATGAAATTATCCAGTACCATATCGCCCTGTAAATGTTCCCATTGGTATATCTGCCGCCGCAGCTCTGTTTCGTGCTGTCGGGCCCAGGAATGTTCAGTTTTAAGAGTTAGTTCATCATTATAATTCATCTCATGCCAGGGGATCTCATTTATCCAGACCATTGGGCGTTCAGACTGCAGATCGTTCATTTTCTGCCAGAGTATAGCCCTCTCAGCATTACTCGGGTCCTGTGAATATTTACCGAGTTTTTCTGCAAGCTGCCGAAGAATGGTCTTCTCGCTCTCTTTAAGTATTATTTCTACCGCAGTGGGATATACCGACTGATGGCTGGGATCATGCAGCATAGAAGGCTCCTTTTATGTATAACGTCCAAATTCTTTCACGGCATCAAACATTGCCAGTACATTTTCTACCGGGGTCTCATCAAGTATATAGTCATGGCTGGCCGAGCAAATATAACCTCCGCCAGGTTTCATGGTATGAAGAATTTTTGCTGTTTCTGCATAGACGAACTCAGGTGATGGACCTGAGATAAGTATGTTATGCGAATCGACCGCACCGTTTAGTACTATATCTTTACCAAAATCCCTTTTCAAACCCGCCGGCTCCATACCATCACAGTCCGGCTGCAGGGCGTGAAGTCCATCCAGGCCTGCATCAATCAGATCCGGAATCAACTGTCTGAATCCGCCGCAGCAGTGCATCATTACATATTTATTATAGGAATGCCCAAGGTTTATCAGTCGTTTTAATGAAGGAAGAACAAATTGACGAAACAAATCTACCCCAATCAGCGGGCCGGTTTGACCTCCGAGATCGTTTCCGATAAAGAAAATATCAATATCATCCCCGGTAGCCTCAAATGCTTTTTTTGTACCCTCAAAGTAGTAATCAGTTATATGTTCAAAGAGTGCTTCAACAGCAGCCGGATTATCATACATGAAATAGTAGAGGTCCTCATGCCCGATAAGATCTATAGCATCATGCCAGAACGGAGACCATTCACCGCCGAGAATTGCGTACTCACTCTTTGAAGGTGAAGCCTGTGCATGTATAGTGGATACATCAATCCAGTCCGGTGAGGGCCATTTGTAAGATTCAATATCCTTAACCGTCTCTGCCGAGGCCAATGGGTGTGAAGTAGGCTGCCCGTAACCAATTCCGGTTCTCTCTACGCCAAAAGGGCTGCACCATGTTGCTCCTTCATGGAGCTCAGTCTCCGGTCCTTTATAAATTGAATAGACTCTCCGAAAATCATCCCCGAATCGTCTGTTCAATTCCTCATCTGTGGATAACCCGGTAAATTTTTTTGCCTTCTTACAAAACTCAGGGCTTGAACCGCACCATCGTGGAACCATATCCGGCTCTCTATGCTGAAAAGTTTTTACCACACGCTCTTTTGATGTCATTTGAAATCTCCTGAGTAAGATTAGCATTCAGTATATGGCCAATTACCGCATCGCGAAAGACGAAAAAAATTGAATAAAACTGTAAAAATTTACATGATCTGCCTGAATATTTTTTAAAAAACCCGGTAAATATTTAAAATATACATAATTTTTGAACTTTTTTTAGTAATTAGTCTTGTTGCGATATTAAGAAAGCCCATGTATCATTTTTTAAAGAGTTTATTAGAAAAATATTGAGAGGGAATTGCATGGAAATAGCGACAGTGCTGGAAATGGCAAGAGTAAGTAAGGCTTTTCCCGGAACTCTGGCAGTTGATAAAGTGGATTTTCAGGTGTATGCCGGAGAAATTCATGCACTTTGTGGTGAGAACGGTGCAGGAAAAAGTACTCTGATGAAAATAATCGCCGGCTCATATAATGACTACACCGGTCATGTGTATATATCAAATAAAGAGGTGGAACTCTACTCCCCTTCAAAATCCAAAAGCTTCGGGATTGAGATGATCTATCAGGAGCTGAGTCTGGCATATCCATTGAGTATTGCAGAGAATGTTCTGGTTGGCAGAATGCCGATGAAGGGAATCTTTATTGATAAAGAGAAGATGATTAAGGAGACAAGACGCTGCCTAAAGATGGTCGGTCTTGAATATCTTGATCCGTTGACACCTATAGAAGATATCAGCCAGCACGAAGGGCAGCTTGTAGAAATAGCAAAGGCTCTGGGAAATAATCCCTGCGTATTGGTTATGGACGAACCTACATCAGCTTTATCACGGGAAGAGGTGAACAGACTGTTTACTATTATGAAAAACCTGAAAAACCGTGGTATTGCAATTGTCTACATATCTCATCATCTTTCGGAAATCTTTGAGGTGGCTGACAGAATCACCGTATTACGAGATGGAAAAAGGATAGACACCAGAGAAATTGATGATGTCACCAGTGAAGAACTGGTGCAGATGATGATAGGGCACAGTGTAAATGAGTTCTATAAACACACGGATTATGCAAAACAAAATACCAGAATATCGGTACAGAATCTTTCAAGATTCGGATTTTTTCATCATGTCTCCTTTGACGCCCGTGAAGGTGAGGTGCTGGGAATCGGCGGATTGTCCGGAGCCGGCAGAAGTGAGCTGGCACGGGTTCTTGTTGGTCTGGACTCCAAAGATGAGGGTGAAGTCCTTATCGATGGAAAACCTGTGAATCCAAAAAACATGAGTCAGGCTTTGAGAAAAGGTATTGCGTATTTAACAGAGAACAGGAAGACGGAAGGGCTTGCTTTACGGTTGAATGTCGGAGAGAACACACTTGCTGGAATTATTCCCAATCTCACTAAAAGAGGTTTCTACAATAGTAACCGGGGACTTGGTATTCTCAAGAAGCTGGTACGGGAACTCTCAATTTATCCGCCTGACCCGTTGAGAATTGTGAATAATTTGTCGGGAGGGAATCAGCAGAAAGTTCTTCTGGCAAAATGGATGGCAAGTGAACCGAAGGTGCTTATTCTGGATGAGCCGACCCGCGGAGTGGATATCGGAGCTAAAATGATAATTCACAAATCCATTGAGCAGTTGGCAAAGAATGGCCATACCATAATCCTGATATCTTCAGACCTGCCGGAGCTGGTGGCATTGTCCCATAGAATTCTCATAATGAGGCAGGGGCATATTATACGTGATATGAAAAAGAGTGAATGCTCTGAAGAAAGTGTTCTGTTGGCAGCAAATGGAGAAGGTGTAAAGGGTAAAGGTGGAGAATAAAATTATGGAGCAGCAGAAAAAGCAGACAGAGCACAGCGTTCAACCTGAAATTGTGAATGACGTTCGTGCAGTTAAACTGAACCTTTTCAGTAAGTTTATGCATACTTTGGGAATCTACGGAATTGCCGGACTTTTTGTCATTTTAGGCATAATTCTACAGGTTCTGGGAATAATCAATAATTTCATGACAGCACAGAACTTCATAAATATCGTTGATGCTGTTTCTCTTCTCGGTATCGTGGCAGTCGGCATGGCGTTTGTCACCTACTCGGGGCACTATGCGGACATGTCCGTTCCCACGACAATGGCTTTAACGGGTATAGTCTGTGTTGAAATGCTCCAGTTCGGATTTCTACCCGCAATTTTGATAGCTTTAATTGTCGCTTTCTGTGTCGGTATGGTGAACGCTGTCGCGATCGGTAAATTCAAGGCAAATCCCATCATCTGGACCCTTGCGATGAATTATGTTTCGCTTGGAGTCATTCGTCTGGTCTGGGTGAACAAACAGATCTATCCTGATATGAAAGCCAGCAGTGAACGGGCAAGTGACCTCTTTGATAATATCTACCGGCTGACGTTGTTTGGAAAACTGACTTTTCCAGTTCTGCTGCTTATTATATTGGTCATCTTTTTCAGCATTGTCATGATGAAGACAAAATACGGAGCTCAACTGAAAATGACCGGAGCAGCACGAAATGCTGCAAAATTTTCCGGGGTCAATGTGGAAAAAGTTATTGGAACAGCATTTATCATCAGTGCGTTAACCGCTGCTATTGGCGGTCTGGTAGTTACTTCCCTGTCACGGGTTGGGGCCTGGTATAACGGTGCCGGGTATGATTTTCGGGCAGTAACCGCAATTGTCATTGGCGGAATGACTCTTGCAGGCGGACGTGGATCCATTGTTGGAGTTCTTGGAGGAGTGATGATAATCGGATTGATGAATAATATCATGACGTTGTTAGGAATCGGAACTTTCTCTCAGGATATGATTCGCGGGCTGATATTTATTATCGTGGTTGGAATCAATGCGAAATCACTACGAAGTTTGGGGCGTGACGATGCTTAAAAAAAGATTTAAAGATTCACAGAGTTTGCTCTCATATTTCGATAAGAACAGAATATTCTTTCTTTTCGGTATAGTATTCCTGTTTATGTCAATTTTTGCACCGCGGTTTTTCAATGTGTTTAATATGACGACTATTATGCGGACGATTTCGATGAATGCCACGGTGGCAATTGGATTCACCCTTATTCTGATAATTGGTCAGCTGGATCTGTCAATAGGAACAATTATAACTTTTACCGCTATTGTAGGATTAGGGTTGAAGGAGTATGTGGGGTTTGGGCTGAGTGTTCCTCTGGCAGTATTAGCCGGTGCAATGATCGGCCTGATAAATGGTCTGTTGGTGGCAAAGGCTAAGATAAGTTCATTTATTGTGACTTTGGGAATGATGACTATTCTGCAGGGGACGGTATATACCATAACCGGAGGAAACTCCATCAGTCTCTCGACTCCCGATGCATTTGCCGTATCCGACTGGCTTGCTTATATGTTCATTCCGCTCATCACACCGCGTGTACTTATTACCCTTATTCTTGTCATTGCTGCATCAGTATTCATGCGAAAGACGAAGATCGGCAGAAACTTTTACATGGTCGGCGGGAATGTGCAGACGGCATGGCTGGCCGGTATCAATACAGACCGATATACCATAGCAGCCTTTGTAATCTCCGGAACTATGGCAGGGATAGGAGGAGTGCTGTTTGCTATGGAGAGCGCCGCAGCAACTCTGAATATGGGTAACTCATCACTTATGTATGTTATTTCGGCAACGATTATTGGCGGCACTGCAATGTCCGGTGGGAAAGGGGGAGTCTTTAAGACCTTTATGGCAATCTTAACACTTGATATTCTCTATAACGGTATCATTCTTTTTGGATTGGGAAATGAAGTAAAGATATTCCTGGCAGGGATTATCCTGGCAGCGGTAGTTCTGTATGAAGCATTTACCGCATACCGAAGAGAAAAAGTGTTGGGTCAGCGCCCTGAACTCATGAAAGAGCTGGCAGCGCAGGAGACCAAAGTCTAACGGTTTATTAATAGATTGGTACAATCTATATATTTAATAATGGAGGAATTTATGAAAAAACTTGTCAAATTACTGGTTATTTCTGTCATGCTGTTAGCGGCGGCAGGAATGGTATTTGCCGGAGGCGAAGAGGAAGCGGCAAAATCAGATGTTGATGCAGAGGCAAATCTCGCAGCATCTTTAGCAGTGGATGTTTCTGTTCTGACAGCTGCAGATGGACAGCAGCTGATAAAACTGGGCGGCGAATCACGACCGGTACCTGCACGACCTGCAGATCCTTCCGCTCTACCTGAAACTGATCCCCTGCACTGGTGGGATATGGAATTTGCCGGATGGAACTCAGTAAAAACAAATATACCCGAATCTCCTAAAGACGGGGCAATTGGCAAACGTATAACCATGATCGTACATGGCGACCATCCCTGGACAACTGCCTGTACCAATGGTGCACAAAAAGTTGCAGATGCCTTTAATATCGATCTTAAGATTCTGTCCCCTAACTGGGATCTTGCAGTGCAGAACCAGATGATTGATCAGGCCATTAATGAGAGACCTGACATGATCCTTCTGATTCCTCTTGATGCTAAAACAGCTCCCCAACAGGCAAGAAAGATTAACAAATCAGGAGTTCCTTTGATTCTGTTTAATACACTGCCTTCTGCAGAAGCTATGGATTATGCAATCGCATGGACCGGACCGGATGACTTCGGACAGTTTAGACAACTTTCAAGATTGTGGGCTGATGCACTTGGTAAAGAGGGCGGCGTAACCTATGTACAGCACGCTCCCGGCGGATCTCCCTATTTTGCACGATGTTTTGGACCTATTTCTGAACTCTCAGAATATGCTCCTGAAATTACCGTTCTTGACAAACAAGCTCCAGGATTTGAGGCTGATAAAACAATGCAGCTGGTATCAGACTGGTTGACAAGATTTGGTGATGAGCTTAAAGGTATCTGTGCAGCAGATGACTCTTCTCAGGCTTTGGGCATCTATGAAGCACTTAAGAAAGCAGGTAGAGAAGATGTCGTTGTAATTGCAGCGGGAAACAGTAAAGTAGGAATGGACCTTGTCAAAGATGGCAAGATTTATGCGATTACCTATCAGACCGCTGAAGGTGATGGTGCATTAGCAGTAAAGACTGCTGCAGACTGGTTTAACGGATTAGAGATTGAACCCGTTAGATACTTACCTCAGCATATGATCACCATAGCTGATGTAGAAGAATTTTACCCACCACAATGGTAGCGGCTGTTGGTAGAGATTAGAAAAAATATCTATTCCCGGTCAGGCAAGCTGCTGGCCGGGAATTTATTGAAAGATCTAAAAAAGACCTGCTTATCTGGAGAATATAAATGAAAAGATTTGGACAAGTTATAAAAGTGGATCCTGATAAAATAGCAGCATATAAAGATTACCATGCAAATATCTGGCCGGAAATTAATGCGAAAATATCGGCCAGTAATATAAGAAACTACTCAATATACCTCAAGGATGATTACTTGTTTGCCTATTTTGAGTATGTTGGGGATGATTTTGAGGCAGATATGGCCGGGATGGATTCAGACCCGGCTACACAGAAATGGTGGGCTATCATGAAACCCATGCAGCAGCCTATCGAAACCCGTGAAGAAGGTGAGTGGTGGGCAGCCATGGAAGAGGTCTATCACCTGGATTAATAATTTCCAGTATGATTAAGTGACAGTATGAAGAGGATGACGCAATGATTAGAACAGATAATTGTATAAAAAAACTGGACAGAATAAATAAGACTATTGCACATATAGAGGCTGATAGAGTACCCATTTCAGACTTCTTTTGGAGCAGTTTTATATCCAGATGGCAGGAGGAGCTTGGGTTGCCAAAAGATGCTTCTCCCTATACTTATTATGATCTGGACTGGATTTGCACCACCCCTAATATGGATCCGCATATTAAACAGTTTGAGGTGATCAAAGAGACCGAGAGTGATATTATCCTGAAAACGGGGTTTGAGGCAGTCATTCGGCGACGGGAAGGGATTCAGATGCCCTACTTTGAGAGTTTTGAGACAGATACTATAGAGAAGGCTCTGAATTTTCAATTTGATGATCCCTATGACTCAAGAAGATTTTTCTCCGGCGGAGATAATCAACTGGCTGGAATTGGAGACGTGATAACCTGGAACTCACCACCCTGGATGGATTCAGTGAGCTCACTTTATACTGATTTTCCGGTATATGGTTCTGTGTGTGAAGTCATGGAGACTGCCTGGCGAATTGTAGGCACGGAAAACTTACTTATGTGGCTGGCAATGTATCCTGATGAGATAAAGGTCTATCTTGATCGGGTGGGTGATTATGTTGTTGGCTTAGCAAAAGCCCAGATTGAGGCCGCGGACGGCAAACTTGACGGTATGGTTATCTGGGGAGATGTCGCCTATGTGAATGGGATGCTCTTTTCACCGGAAATGTGGAGAGTTTTTTTTAAACCGCATCTGGAAAGAATCATATCAGTTTGTCATCGTAATGATTTACCGGTAATCTATCATGGTTGCGGGAACGCAACATCAATCTATCCCGATTTGATTGAACTGGGGCTGGACTGCTACAATCCTTTGGAAGCAAAAGCCGGTTTGGATGTAGTTGAATTAAAGAAGCAGTATGGGAAGGATATGGCTTACTGTGGAAATATCGATGCCCTGTTGTGGGGTACGGGTACCGATCAGGAACTTGAGGATGAGGTTATGAGAAAGCTTAATGCCGCAAAGAACGGCGGGTTTATCGTGCAGTCCGATCACTCTGTTCCAAGTAACGTATCTGCTGAAAAGTATGAGTTAGTCTTTAATCTTGTTAAGAAACATGGAGTCTACCCGTTAAATTTAGGTAAATATGATATCCCTGATATGCCGTAACGTATAGATTTTTCGGCAGTCGGCAGGTGTCCAGTTGGTCAGGAATTTTGTGAGGTGTTTTTTCTATACAGTGACGGTGAAATCAACTCATATTTCTTGAATACCCGATAGAAATAGTTGTGGTCAGCATAACCGACCTCAAGCGCTATACTTTTTTCCTTAAGGGAAGTATTTGCGAGCAGCTCTTTAGCACGGTTAATACGTAATCCGTTTATATGGTCTGTAAAACTTTTCCCTGTCACTTTCTTAAACTGCTGTCCAAGATATGCCGGTGAAATTTCATACTCATACGAGAGGGTCTTGAGAGATAAAGGTTCCTGAAAGTGGGTATCAACATAGTCTATAAGGATATTAATAGTTGTCTGCGGGTTGCTGTCTTTTCCGATAAAATCTATCAACTGCAGTGAGGTGGTCCGCAGCCAGTAGAGTGAATCTTCTATTGAAGGCTGGTCGAACAACTGTTTGTAAATACCCTCATAATCCCCGAGAAATTCCTGGATACTTATACTGTACAGTTTCAATATCTGATTTATTACCGAAAATATTTGAATTATATATCCCCTGAGGAACTCTTCTTTCACAAATTTCACCTGCTGCAGAGATAGAAAAAGAGCATCAAAAAACATCTCAGTATTTTCTCTGTTCAGCTGCTTTAATGCGGTAAAAAGCTCTGTATCATGCAGTTCAGGCAATGTGTCCCGTTTTTCAATAAAATCTTTTACATTGCTTCTGTTGACGATAAACCTGGGCAGGTTACGGACTGGTTCCACCTTTAAACCGGAAAACCAGTCGACTGCAGTCTGCATTGCTAAAGCTCCATCCATTATACCATTTTGATATGCACCGGCATGCAGTTTTCCCGTTTTGATCAAATCCAGAGTCTGCTCGGCACTGGCAATACAGACGCGTATGATATCTTCACGATCATACTTCCGTATAACATTATTTATGGCCAGCTGAAGCGGAAGATCTCCGGAACTGACAATTCCCTTCAGTGAGGAACCGTACTCATTTATCCATGATTCAACCAGTTTTTCAGTTATCAACGGTTCAAGATAGGTGGTTTGTGCATCCAGCAACTGGATGTTGGGTGAGATTCTTTTCAATTCGGAGACAAATCCCCAGGTTCGGGCAAGATATGCTGAAGTTCCAGGTATGTGCCGTATGATACAGTAATTACCTTCTCCACTCATGAGCTCAGCAAATGAGTGAGAGAGGCTTCTGTATTGTCCCCAGTCATCAGGGCCTGTCCAGGAAATTACATATTTGTAGACATCCAGTTCTGGTAGGAGGTTACTGCAGATAAGCGGTATTCCCGCCTCATTTAATAACCGGTAATGCTCTGCGCAGGCATTTGTATTTTCCGGAATCATGATCACAAGATCCGGTTTAAGTTTTATTGCTTTCTTCACACAATCGGCTTGAATTTGTATATCCCAGCTGGTTGCAAAGTAGGTGACACGAATTTGATTACTGTCCGCTATTTTCTGGACTCCATTACAAAAGGATTCAAGATAAGGATGAGTTCCTGGGTGAATGCATACAATATGACGATTTTTCGGATCCCAGAGATTAGGAGGTGATGGGATATTCTCTTTGGGAACGAAATGTCCGGCATATTCAAAATCATACCAGTGTCTAATATCGTCATCAGGAAAAGACATGGGATTATCAGGTCTGGGTGGTATTTCCTTCAGATCTTTTAGCCAGAATACATTAAATGATTGTTTCTTTTCCATGGGAATTAGTATAGCAGAAAATGAAGCGAATACAAAGAATAACCTGCTGGAGAAAGAGTCGTTACAGTTCTTAATATTTTTTTTCGGATAGATAAACTTATGCAGCTGACGATATCCTGTTTAATTAACCCCTAACCACAAACAGTAGAAAAATACCCAGGATCGCTACAATCGTTCCCAATAATGCCCCAATAGTAACAGTTTTTTTCTGGATAAATCGTTCGTAAGGCAGCAGGATTATCGGAGTGGTCTGGGTTAGAGCTGAAACAATTCCGGCCGGAACTATTGAAAGTGCATACAGATTGAGAATTATTCCCATAACAGGACCGATTAGTGCGGCGAAGGCAATCAGGGTCAGCAGATTCCTCCCGTTCTTTCTTATAACCTTCCTGAAATCATCGACAAATTTACCGCGAATTGCTGCATATAGAATGAGGGCAATTAGTCCGGCCGAGAGGCGGATTACATTTGCTGATACAGGATGTACTCCCTGTTCCAGCCCGCCTTTAGAGAGAATGACCCCGCCAGCCTGTGCGAGAGATCCAACAAGTGCAATAAGAACACCCCTGCCGTTATGTCGGGATTGAGGTTTTTCAGAATCATTCTTCCGACCGTTTCGTCCATCTGCTAATACCACCCAGCACACACCGAGAATGGTTACCAGGATGCCGATTATCTGTATTCCAAGCAGACTCTCTTTATAAAAAAATCTGGACATTACTGCGCTGAAAATTGGGGAGGTGGTTAAAATAACCATGGTCTGTCTTGGTCCAAGATCAACAAATGCCTGAAAAATGAATAGATCTGCTATGCAGAAGCCCACTACTCCTGACAGTGAGAAAACGAGATAAGATTTAGGTAGCAGACCGAGCGGAAAGAGGGAGCCAACAAACAGTAAGTGGGCGATCATTATCATGGGAAGTGCCAGCCATAATCTGATATGGGTGACGGTTTTTGATCCGATAATCTTCCCTGTATGAGAATATATCAGGGAATTCTGCGCCCAGCACACTGCGGTAATTACTGCAAATAGTTGTCCGATAAATAGTGTCATAGGGTAGAAGCCTATGGGAGATACTCTATTTTGTAAAGTGCCGCTGAGAGTAAAAATATTACTGTGGATTTCCGGTAATTACAGAAATTTTCTGCTGGGTTGTACCTTTTTTAAGTGTAACGAAGCTTGTGGGAAATTATAGAATAAAAGTCATCCCAATAACAATTTAACAGAATTATTCTCATTACTGCTCTTCTGCACACTATTACAACCTATTAAGTATTTATCCTCAAAGATGTTACTCTACTTTCCTTCCCACAAGGTTCGTATCAGTTCTTACCTTTTTCAAGGAGTATTCTATGTATTTTAGAAAAGTATGGTACAATTAATAGTAGATTACATTTTGCAGAAATTTCTTAAGTAACTGTATTTGACTTCTCCGTTAAATATTATTAACTTAAGACTCTTTCAAATAATTTTTGAAAGAGTTACTGATTATTGAAGTTTTTTATCAAAAAACTTCTGAAGTCAATTTCCAGGAAATTGACTAATTTTCTAAAAATTAAAAAAGTAGTTGAGATTCCTTTAGCTGGCTAACAATTCGGGATCAGGAGGAAGAGTTGGAACATTTAACACTGGATACATTTAAAGAGAAAATTTTTAACTGGGATGAAAGTAAAGACTGGAAATATAAGGGAGATCTTCCCTGTATTATAGATTTCTATGCAGATTGGTGCGGACCCTGTAAAGTGGTTGCTCCGGTACTTGAAGAACTTGCCAAAGACTACGAGGGGAAAGTGAATATTTTTAAGATCGACACTGAGGAACAGCAGGAACTGGCTGGAGTGTTTGGTATAAGCAGTATTCCAACAATTATGTTCTGCCCCATGGAAGGACAACCGCAGGCTGCTGCAGGTGCTCTGCCTAAGAGTGCCTTTGAGAGTGCAATAAACGATGTACTGCTGAATCCGGTAGGAGCAGAGGCAGAATAGTTCAATAAAACTTCATAAGGCAATTGTTTCAATTGTATCTTGTACCAATAAACAAAAATGGTACGTGGAAAAAGCGGGTGATTCGTATAGTACGGCATCCGCTTTTTTATTGGTGTTACGTACCTTTACCGGTATCCGGTATCCCGATACAATTAATCCATGAGAAATATAACTGCCTGCAGTAATAAACTATTACAAGTTTCAGGTAAATTACTTATTATACTCCTTTCCCTTTTCATAGCTGTATCCTGCACATTTAACTACAATCCTGACACACCTCCCGAACCGGGAAATATTATATTGATAATAGGTGATGGTATGGGTTTCGGGCAGATCAAAGCTGCATCACTATATGCTACGGGGACGGAGGAAGGTTTGTCTTTTCAGACTTTTCCTGTACAGGCAGAGGTTATGACAGCGGCTTTCGGTGGAGTGGTAACCGACTCTGCTGCTGCAGCAACTGCAATCGCTACAGGGCATAAAGTAGTGAAAGGGGTGATAAGTACTGCATTATTGGGAGACTTCGAGACCTTGCTTGAGTACTATAAGCGTTTTGGTAAGCGGGTGGGGCTGGTTTCAACAGCCCCTATAACGCATGCCACACCGGCTGCCTTTGGGGCGCATACCTCCAGTCGGGATAATTATGAAGATATTGCACAGGATTATCTAACCGGATCAAAACCTCATGTTCTCTTTGGGGGCGGTGGAAATGGAATATCCCCGGATGAAGCGATATCTGCAGGATATACTGTGGTTGAAACTGCGGCAGAACTTGCGGGAATCGATCCGGATACAGTCGAGTTTGCAAGCGGACAGTTTGGAACTACTCATTTACCATACAGCTATGATGGTGTTGGTGATCTGCCTGCCTTGAGTGAGATGACAGTGAAAGCTCTGGAGATTCTTGAGAAAGATACGGATGGGTTTTTCCTGATGGTTGAAGCAGGGCGTATAGACCATGCTTCGCATGGAAATGATATAATCAGGACGGTGTATGAAACAATTGAGTTGTCAGATACCATCAGTATGATTCTTAATTGGGCGGAAGGTCGGGACGATACGCTGATCCTGCTCACTGCAGATCATGAAACTGGTGGGTTAACAGTAACCGGGACAACTGCTCAGGGAGTTATCCCGGTAGTAACCTGGTTCGGGGGTGGGCATACAGGTGTGAATGTGCCGCTGTATATCTGGGGGAAAAATGCTGACTTGTTTGACGTTGGTACGCTTGATAATACCGATATCCATCAGATCATAATAGAGAATTACTGATTGAAAGGCTTGCTGCAGGAGGGAGTATGTTCGACAACTATGTACGAAAAGTGCTTGATAAACAGATGCGAAAATTATTTGTCTATAATGAAGACCCTGAAGGATTAGATTTTACAGGGCAGAACCAAAGAGAAGAATCATTCGAAGAAAAAACTCCCGAAGAGCGGGCAGATTTTCTGTTGTCACAAATGACCCTTGAAGAAAAAACTGCTTATATTGGGGGATTTGACAGCTTTGCAATCCGCGGTATTTCCCGGTTAAACATACCGTATATCTGGGCATCGGATGCGACCTCAGGTGTACGGTGTTTTGGGCCGGCAACGGCATTCCCGGCGAACATCCTTTTAACCGCAATGTGGAACCGCGATTTGATTAATAGAGTGGGAAACATGATTGCTGATGAAGCACGATCACAAGGTGTCTCGATATTATTGGGGCCGGGAGTTAATATTGCACGGGTTCCCACCTCCGGCAGAAATTTTGAGTATATGGGTGAAGATCCTTATCTGGCAGGTGAAATGTCAGTTTCCTATATTCGCGGAGTACAGGCTGGCGGGGTGATGACCATGGTAAAACATTTTGCCTGCAATAACTCAGATTACGACAGGCATAAAACTGATTCTGTTGTTGATGAACGTACTCTGCGCGAGATTTATCTTCCTGCATTCAGAAAGGCTATTCTTGAGGGCGGCAGTAAGGGTGTTATGACTTCCTATAATCCGGTGAATGGAATCTATGCCAGCGAGAACAGACACCTTCTTATTGATATTCTGCGTGAAGATTGGGGGTTTGATGGATTTGTTATGTCGGACTGGAATTCACTTTACAGTACTGAAGGACCTGTTCTGAATGGGCTTGATGTTGAGATGCCGAAAGGTAAATGGTTGTCACCGGAACGGCTGCAGGAAGCCATGACAGCAGGTAAAATTACCGAAGAGAATCTGAATTCGATGATTCGTCATATTCTTACCAGCACAATTACTATGGGAATGTTTGACCGGTCTGTGGTGGATGGAGAGAAAAAGGCAAACACTAAAGAAGCAGCTTCTTTGGCAATAAAGGCGGTTGAGGAAGGAACAATTTTATTGAAAAACACGAGGAATGTACTGCCGCTTTCGGTAAAAGAGGTGAAACATATTGTTATTATGGGACGGAATGGATTGCAGGCTGCTTCGAGCGGGGGCGGATCAAGTTATGTTCTCCCCTCTATCCCGGTACCAGGGATGTATGATGCACTCCGGCAATTTCTCCCTGAGGAAATATCTATGGAGTATATTGAGACAAAAAAGGGAAAGATTTTCAAAAAAGACCGGGATGCTATCGAGCAGGCTGATGCTGTCATCATAGCAACCGGTTTTGATAAAGTGCATGAAACTGAGACCTTAGATAGGTCCTGGAAGATTCCTGATAATGAATCCACTCTAATTTTTGAGGCAGCACGGTTTAATTCCTCAGTTGTTGTGGTACTAAATGGTGGTGGTGATATGGAAACCGGCTCTTGGGTTGATTCTGTTCCGGCTGTTCTGCACAGTTTCTATCCCGGACAGGCAGGAGCAGCTCCTTTAGTGGATATTATTTTTGGTAAAGTGAACCCTTCCGGAAAGCTCCCTTTTACGATGACAAAGAAGTGGGATGATATTGCTGCTGTATCGCATTATGTAAGGAACCCGGCAAAAGCCAGTTTTAGGCGAATTCTGGTTGGCCAGGGGAATCCCCGTGTCCGTAAGGTGAAAAAAATGGAATACAAGGAGGGGTTGATGGTTGGTTATCGTCACTTTGATACCAACGCTGTTGAACCTGAGTTTGCTTTTGGACATGGCTTATCCTACACTACTTTTTCCTGCAGTAAAATAACTGTTCCATCAGATAATATTCTCAAGTCAAATCTTGAAAAAGAGGGAATTGATGTTTCGGTAACTATTAAGAATACCGGGGGACGAGCAGGAAGTGAAACAGTTCAACTTTATATAAACGACTGTGAATCGTCAGTAATTCGACCTAAGAAAGAGCTGAAAGGGTTCGAAAAAGTATCTCTGAAGCGTGGAGAGAGTCAAGATGTAGTTTTACACCTTAGCTGGGAGGCGTTTGCATTTTATGCAGCAGAGCGAAAATGCTGGTATGTGGAGCCAGGGGATTTTGAGATTCTGATTGGTTTCAGCTCCCGTGATATTAAGGTGAGGATACCGATACTTGTGGTAGGGGACTAGAAATCCGGCTGCTGTTCGGCCTGCCAAGCTTCGCAACCATTTCTTGCTGCTGTATGTGGTAGTTAGGAATAGATACTGACCTGAATCCGGTGGGATTCTGTTTGCTGTAAATCTATGGTATATAGATATTAGTAGTGGAGTATTCTCAATAAAAAACAAAAAATATTTTTGTATCGAGTAATTCTTTTGTTTAAGTGGGTTTATGAATTAAAATCCCACCGGCTTCGAGTCAGTTAATAAGGACTATAGTGTATGTACACGGAACAAAATCAGAAAACTCTGAGAGAACTGGTACCAGAGCTGTCAAATTATCGTTTAGAGCTTAAGAGAATAGAGCTGGATGAGGCTTCTGAAATACTTGAGCTGTCGGTTTATGATGGATTTTTTGCTAAAAACGAAGCTGACGCACGTATGATCCTTGAAAAAATAGATAGAGATATGTTGCAGGGGGATTCAATTCATTGGGGAATTTACCTTAATACTACACATGAAATTGTGGGAACGTGCGGTTTCTATAAGGGATTTTCGGAAAATATAGGTGAAATTGGCTATATACTGAAAAAAACGTATCGTGGATTGGGAATCATGACAGAAGCGGTCAAGCTTGTGGTTGGGTATGGGGTAAATCAAAAACAGCTCACAAATGTTACCGCCTTTACCGATGCTTCAAACCAGGCTTCCATAGCGGTTTTAAAACGGGCTGGTTTTCATCAGGTTGAGGAAAGTTCAGAGGTGCTAAAATTTGCGAGATTTTGATCCAGGGACTTTTTTATAAGCTGCTTTATCGCTTGGGATTTTGCGTGTTACGTAATGAACTGCTGTTGTTTTATCTGTGTTTATCTGGCCATCATTGAAAGAATGTGGGTCTTTGTACCGCTGAGATCTGCGGTAAATCCTTTCAGACAGGCTTCACAATCATTATTTTTATACGCCTCAAACATAATACGATGCGGTTCTAGATTGGTATATATTGTTGAGTTCGGGGTACGGATGGAAAAATAGGGTGCCAGGCGTAACCAGAGATTGTTTACTAAGGTAAGGGTTATAGGCATTTTTGCATTATTATATATAGCGAAATGAAACTCCTTGTTCCAATGCAGATAATTATGGTTTTTTATATTGGCCTGAATCATTTTGCTGAGAACAACTTCCAGCCTGTCTACGGTTTTTTTACTCCACTCAATGCAGCTTTTTTCAATAAGCTTAGTTTCATGATAGAGTCTGATAGCAAACAGTTCCTGTATTTCAGAGGGAGAAAGAGTGTTAATCTGCATTCTTTTATTACTTTCTATTACAACAATTTTTTCTGTTTCCAGTTGCCAGAGTGCCTCGCGAACAGGCATAATACTCACGCCGAGTTTGTCAGCAAGTTCTCTCAGGCTGAACACCTGTCCTGGTTCCATTTCTGCTGACATAATCGATTCCCGAAGTTCATCGTAAACTTTTTGACGTAGTGTTTTATTATCAATTTTTCCTATTGCCATGGAGACCGCCTGGTTGGAAGTGTGATATTTTATAACAATTATATCTCTAAAATATTTATCTGTAAATGATTTATTTTATTTATATATATTTCTATCAAAAACTGTGATAACATATAATATATCACTTGACAACTGAAAATAGTGTGATAACATATAACTGATAAAAAAGTATGGCTTTACCTTACCCGGGAGGTTGAAGCTATATACGATTACGAAGTATAACAATGAGCAGAATAATAAGGAGCTAAGGATGAGTATGAAAAAAGCATTAATCCTACTGGTATTGATTACCATGGGAATTCCCCTCGTTTTTGCAGGGGCGCAAGGTGAATCTGTTGCAGATTCTCAAGAAAATGTTGTATTGAGACTTGGACACGTATACGACCCAAGTCATGCATGGCATAAAGGTGCTGTAAAAGCAGCAGAGTTGATAAGCGAAAGAACTAATGGAAGAATTACCATTGAAATCTTTCCTTCATCACAGTTAGGTACAGAAGAGCAGCTGCTGGAGCAGACTCTATTTGGTTCACTCGATATCGCAGAAGCTGGTGCCGGACAGTTGGGAAATCTTTTCAAACCGATGAATGTTTTGGAAATGCCCTATACTTTCAGCAGCAACGAGCATGTTCTGCGTTTTGCTAAAAGTGAAATTGCCAGTCAGATGTTTGAAGATTTTCGTGCAGAATTTGGTGGAAACCTGATAAGTATGAGCTCATGGGGTATTAGACAGCTTACTTCAAATAAACCTATTAAGACTCCTGAAGATCTTGATGGTTTTAAATTACGTGTTCCTGAACAGACCATTTGTATTGCTTATGGAAAAGCGCTTGGTGCAAATCCTACACCTATAGCTTATTCTGAAGCATATATGGCTCTCCAGCAGGGAGTTGTTGACGGGCTTGAAAATCCACTTTCTGCTATTAAAGCAATGAAGTTTTATGAAGTTCAGGATTATATCAACCTTACAAGCCATGTAACAACAACAGTATTTTTTGTATTTAATGATGCAAAACTCAAAACTTTCTCAGCAGAAGACCAGAAGATTATGAAAGATGCTTTTGATGAAGCAGCTGTGTATATCGTGGAACTTCTGAACGAAGATGACCAGAATCTCGTATCCTTTTTTGAAGAACAGGGTCTGACAGTGAATACTGTTGACGTTGATGCTTTCAAGAAAGCAACTGCTTCTATGCCAAAAGATTTCAGCGGATGGTGGAGTCAGTACGGTGAAGATCTTCATGCACGAATCCAGGGTCTCTAGAGAAACTATCTAAGTAAAAATTATGAGGACAGCGTTACAGCTGTCCTCAAATATTCTGTGGAGGAGTGTAGATGTCTAATTTAAGTAAAGCCTTCAGGTTTATTGAGGCAGTTTTTCCTGCGGCTATATTTCTTATTATTTGTACAGTTATGATCGTTCAGGTTTTTCTGCGAAGCGTATTTAATTACTCAATCTCCTGGAATGTGGAATTTACTCGCTATTTGCTAGTATGGCTGACATTTGTTGGTGCCTCCTATGTACGCAGGGAAAATGCCCATATTTCTCTGGAATTAGTTTCACAAAAAATCGAAAAGGCTCTTCCTGGATGGGGCAGAGTATTATTTGTGGGAATTAAAGAAATTATAGCGATCACATTTCTCATATTTTTGATCATTTTGGGTATACAGTTGGGCATTAAATCCTGGAATTTCCGATCTTCGGCCATGCAGATTCGTCAATTTTGGTTATACATTGCTGTTTCGGTAGGATCGGTAGGCTATCTTGTGCGTGAAGTACAGTATTTACTCAGTGTAATTATCGATGTATGTAAGAAAAGGAATGCAAAATGCTCATTGTAACGGTTGTTTTACTATTTGTTTTTTTAGTTTTGGGTATGCCGGTCGCCATGGCCGTAGGAATCCCCTCACTTCTCTATATTATATTGAACGATGCAATACCCAGTTTTGTCGCCATCCAAAGAATGGTAGCCGGGGTTAATACATATAGTCTTTTGGCAATTCCCTTCTTTATTTTTGCAGGAAACTTGATGAATACCAGTGGAATTACCACACGTATTTTTAACTCCTGTACAACCAGTGTGGGAAGACTTAAAGGTGGGCTTGCTCATGTTAACATTCTGTCAAGTATTATATTTGCAGGAATGTCAGGTGCAGCTATTGCTGATGCAGGCGGGCTGGGCGCTATTGAAATAAAGGCGATGCGGGGAAATAATTATGATGACCGGATGACCATAGGGATTACTGCCGCTTCATCGGTGATAGGCCCCATTATTCCGCCAAGTATGCCTATAGTTGTGTATGGAGTTATTGCTTCAGCCTCTATCGGAAGATTATTTGCGGCAGGGGTTATTCCCGGACTCATAATGGGATTAAGTCTTGTGATTATGGTTTTACTTCTGTCAAAAAAAATGGCATGCCCGGCAGGACAGAGATATACGCTGCTTGAGAAATTTGCTTCCTTTCGAAGTGCATTTTTTTCACTGCTGGCTCCCGTAATTATTCTTGGTGGTATTTTTTCAGGATTTTTTACCCCGACCGAGGCTGCGGCTATAGCTTGTCTCTATGCCTTAATTCTCGGCCTGTTTTATAAAGAAATGTCATGGGCTCAGTTTAAGGAGGCGGTTAAGTCCTCTATGATAACGACCATTCAGGTACTGTTTATTGTTGCTGCAGCAACCCTGTTTTCCTGGATATTAGCACGTGAACAAGTGCCGCAAAATCTTGCCAGAATGATCCAGACCCTGCAAATAAGCCCCTTCGCCGTACTGCTGATTGTAAATGTATTTTTATTAGTGGTCGGGCTTTTTATGGAAACCGTAGCCTCAATCAATCTGCTTGTACCGGTTTTACTGCCGTTGATGCTGATGATTGGTGTTGACCCTGTCCAGTTTGGGATAATCATGATTCTTAATCTTATCATAGGAACCCTTACACCCCCTTTTGGTACCGTTTTGTTTGTACTTAGCGGTGTGGCAAATGTTCCCGTTGAAAAAGTAGCAAAAAGTACGTTTCTTTTTATGGGACCTCTGCTGCTGGTGCTGCTGCTAATTAATATTTTTCCCGGACTCACATTGTGGCTTCCAAACTTAATTTATGGACAACTTTAGTAAGGATAATGAGATGAAAGCAATTAGAAAATATGAAGCAGGAATAAAGAAATTCAGGGTAGAGAATCTGCCGGCCCTGAAACCGGGACCCAATGAAGTTCTGGTTGAAATTGAATATGCGGGAATATGCGGAACAGATTTACATATTTATCATGATACCTATAAAGATGCTCCTCCTATGACCATAGGCCATGAATTCAGTGGTCGAATTATAGAACTTGGTGATAGTGTTTCAGGATTTTCTCTGGGTGACCGGGTCGTCTCAGAAACAAATGCCGTATACTGCGGTGAATGTGCTTTATGTAAGGCCGGACGTTTTTGTTTATGCGATTCACGATTAGCTCTAGGTCAGCAAACCGATGGAGTTTTTACCGAACAGGCGGTATTGATGGCGAGCAATCTTCATAAGCTGCCTGATAATGTTACCATGCTTGAAGCTGCTCTTGCTGAGCCGCTTGCCTGTGTTGTACATGCTGCAATGGAGAGATCAACCATTAAAGCCGGGGATACAGTATTGGTTAGCGGACCAGGTTCTATTGGATTAATGGCAGTTTCAGTGGCAAAACTTTCCGGTGCGAAGGTGCTGCTGACCGGAACCACCGCTGATGCCGCACGCCTCGCATTGGGTTTGGAGCTGGGGGCTGACAAAGTAGTGGATGTATTTACAGAAGATATACAGTCTGCTGTTACAGAGTTCACAAAGGGTCAGGGTATCGATGTTGTGCTGGAATGTTCCGGGGTTGCCCTTGCGGTAGCAGCAGGTATCACGGCACTAAAGAAGTGCGGAATTTTTACCCAGATTGGACTGTTTGCAGCCAATGTAACTGTGGATATGAATGCAGTTTGCTTTAAAGAAATTAATTATCAAGGATGTCTTTCAAAAACCAACTGGTCCTGGCGGCGGACTATAGAAATACTGGGAACAAAAAAACTGAATCTGGAAAAACTGGTAAGCCATATATTTACTTTAGATGAATGGGAGAAGGCTTTTTCCATAGCAGAAAATATGGAAGGGATGAAAATTATTTTCAAACCATAAATTTTTTTACCTCATAGTGTGATAACATATTACATGTAACATAATAATTATTTCAGGAAGTAAAGATGGGAAACAAAAAAACAGTAACGGAATTACGTACTATAGCCCGGGAAATTAGAAAGCTTATTCTTGATACTACATATCATGCAGGCTGCGGGCATACAGGTGGGTCTTTGTCAGAGACAGACATTCTGACAACTCTCTTTTTCCGAGTAATGAATATTGATCCGGAAGTACCGGAAAAAATAGATCGGGATCGCTTTATTCTTTCCAAAGGTCATGCAACACCCGGTTATTATTCGACTCTGGCCCGTAGAGGTTTTTTTCCACAGGATGTACTCCGGAGTTTTGATGAGCTGGGAAGTATTCTTCAGGGACATCCGGATATGCACAAAATCCCCGGAGTGGATATTTCTTCAGGTTCACTCGGACAGGGACTTTCCTGCGGTCTTGGAATGGCTATGGCTGCAGAGGATCTCGGTCTTGATTTTACCACGTTTGTTTTAATGGGAGACGGTGAGAGTGCGGAAGGTCAGATTTGGGAAGCCGCTCTCTATGCCGGAGCCGAAAATAAACGGGTAAAGAAACTTGTTGCTATTCTTGACTATAATAAAGTGCAGCTGGCTTCCAATACGAAAGATGCGGTTGATCTTGGTGATATCGCAAAGGTCTATAAAGCTTTTGGATGGGCAGTTATAGAGTGTGACGGACATGATATTGAAAAACTTCTTCCGGCCCTGGAACAAGCCAAAAAACTGGCAGAATCGGGTCCGGTTGCGGTAATAGCCCACACTATTAAGGGGAAAGGCGTTTCTTTTATGGAAGGAAAATTCGAATGGCATGGTAAGGCGCCAAATGAACAAGAATATCACGCAGCATTACTTGAATTACAGTCAACGGAGGAGAAATAATGCAATTACCGGAAATTAATGAGAATATCATGCCAAGAGTATCTTTTGGTGAAGCCCTGGTAGAATTAGCAGAGATCTATCCGGAACTTCGTGTCTTTGATGCAGATGTGTGTTCTTCTACGCAGACTGTAAATTTTCGCAATACCTATCCTGACCGTTTTTACCAGATGGGTATAGCGGAAAGCAATATGGTTTGTGCTGCAGCCGGAATGGCTACTCTTGGTTTGACACCTTTTGTGTCAACTTTTTCAGTGTTCCTTGCTAAGCGCGCTTTAGATCAGATAAGAGTTTCAGTGGCTTACCCAAAATTAAATGTAAAATTGAACGGTGCCTATGGCGGTTTGCCGACGGGTAAAGCCGGTGCAACACATTCATCGGTTGAAGATATTGCCGTTATGCGTTGTATGCCACATATGAAAGTTCTGGTTCCGGGAGATCCGTTAGAGGCTAAACTTGCGGTTGAGCTGGCCTTAAAAACTGACGGACCTGTCTATTTAAGAACAGTGAGATGTCCTGTCCCGGTTATATTTGGTAAGAACCATACTCTTGAATTCGGTAAAGGTGCAATTCTGCATGAAGGACAGGATGCTGCGCTGATTTCAACCGGTATGATGACTCCTAAAGCCCTTGCAGCGGTTGAACAGTTGGCAAAAGAGGGGATTTATGTACGGCTGATTCATTTGGCTTCAATTAAGCCGATTGATGAAGAGCTTATTATACAAGCCTCCAGAGATTGCGGAACTATTGTTACTGTAGAAAATCATAGTGTGCTTGGTGGATTGGGCAGTGCGGTAACAGAGGTTGTTACCGAGCATGAGCCTTGTAAAGTTCATCGTCTTGGTTTTCCTGATATTTTTATGGAATCAGGTGATGATGAAACTATTTTTTCCCGATTGGGCATGAATACCGAAAATATTAGAGAGAAAATTAAAAGTATTATCAAAAAATAAGCTTACAGTGAGTTGAGTAATGTTTGTGCAAAGAATTTTTGTGATACAGATTGAATAGGCAGTGATGATCGTTGTTGTAGAATAGAATTTTTTAACAGTTTTAAACTAGTTTGTGATTCAAGGGGATATTGACAATAACGAGCCTAATAGGTAGTATTCCTTGCACACGCCCGGGTGGCGGAATTGGTAGACGCGCTAGTTTCAGGGACTAGTGAGGGTAACTTCGTGGAGGTTCGAGTCCTCTTCCGGGCATAAAAAAAACAGGAACCCAAATGGATTCCTGTTTTTTTTGTGCCCTGATGTCGGAGAAGAAAAATCAAGCAGTTTTAGAAATAAACTTGATAAGCAGAATAACTTTCTTTAATCAATAGTATGACTGCTAAGAATATATATCGGTAAAACTGCTCGGGTCAAAACCTTCGGTTTTGACCCGAGGTTCAGAGTCCGGCAACAAAGCTCTCTTTTTTCTTTTGTTCTGATGTAGCACAAGAAAATGCACAGCAGTTTGAAGCTGGATTTTGAGTTTAAAAAATTTTCAACAACCATTTAATTTCATATCCCGACAAAACTATATTCAAACTACCTCAGAACTAATTCCGCAGGAATTTGTTCTGAGGTTCGATACCAAAAAAATCTAGAATTCTTTGGTCGTTCTCTTCCGGGCAATAGAAAAAGTTTTGAGCCTGAAAAATCATCCCGCAGCTTAATGGGATTTCCAAAAATGAAACTTCTGCGTGATGTATACACCTATTTCGAATATCTCCTTGTATGAATAGTCGTATATCCTAAGTAATTCCAATCAAACTTACTAACGGTAATTTTTTTGATCTGTATTCTTGTAGAGTAGAAATTTGCCTTCCAAGCATTAGAAATCAATTTTTCTCCAAATACTTCACTTTCCTAATCTCCCTGAAAATGTGCACGTTTATGTGAAACGTACCTGGTTCCGGGAAAGAGGGGCTTTAAAAACGCTTTGTTTAATCATGACAATCTGATAAAGTTAGCATATAAAGACATAATAAGGATGTAAAAAAAGTATGGAGAGTGTTGAATATTGGCTGGATTTAGCTGTCTATGATCTTGAGACTGGCTGAGAAATCAGGTATTTATGAAAGGATGACTGATAATCAAAAAGATTTCTATGATTTCCTGGCTCCACTAAATATTGAAGCCCGTTATCCTAATGAAAAGGAACAGTTACTACAGTTGCTTACTGATGATACTTGTAAGGAAATACTTCATAAAACAAAAGGAGAATTGCAATGGATTCAGGAACAGCTTTAGATGCTGCCAGAGAATTTGCAGATCGTACAGTCACACTATTTCATCCTAAAGAAATAGTTCTGTTTGGTTCTCAGGTACAGGGGAATGCAACAGAAGATAGTGATATAGATATTGCTGTAGTCTATGATTCCTTTGATGATAAAAGGCTGGAGAGAGCTTTTCAGTTGTATAAGCTTCGCAGAAGTATTGATACTCGTATTGAACCTATTCTGGTGCAGAGAAACAATGATCCAAGTAGTTTTTATAATCATATTAAAGAAACAGGAAAAGTGCTGTATCAGGAATAATTCCACGATGATTAGATTGCCATACCCGGTAGGTTTCAAATAACTGGTACATATTTTTAGGGAGCGGAGTAGTACGATGTTTGTGAATAAAGGAAATAGCAGGTTGGCGGTTTGGTGGTATTTATCGAAAGTATCGGGTTCCGGATACAAGAAAATACCATTTTTTACAATTGGTCTTATGAGCAATGAATACAGAAATTACAGTAACCAATGAAAATAATATACGTAACCTATGCCTAATTCCAGCTGTTTCGAAAAGCTGCCTTGATGCCGTTGAAATATGCATTCTCAGCATGTGTGAAAATTTGTATTATGAATCCGGTACGATTATCCAGCCCGATCATATGTCCATTTTCTTATCCCTTGACTCACAAACAACTTACCAATCTATTTTCTCTGAGAATTTGGAATAATGTGGGAAATGTACATGGTACGGCAATTGTTTCAGAATAAACATAGACAAACAGTATTATGTATGATATTTTACTATAATAGCATATAGTGATACTAACGGAAAATATAGTGGGAAATAATAATTATACAAGAACGCTCGTTACTCGGTTTTTTGCTTATGTTCAACTAAAAAAAATCGAGAGAATTGCTACTGGAGAATTGCTTCGACCTTTAAAACTAACTTCAGAACAAGAAAAACTTTTTTTATCCCGATTAGCAAAATCCGGATGGATTGTACGCCTGCGTCGTGGATTATATCTTATTCCTCCACGCATTCCTGAAGGTCCTTGGAATCCTGGGATCTATTTGACTTTACAAAAATTAATGGAAGATTGTAATGGAAAGTATCAAATTTGCGGACTAAGTGCTTTTAGTTTTTATCAATTTACTGAACAGATACCTAATACAACATATGTCTACAACAATCGGATTTCCGGAAGACGGAAAATTGGCAGTCTTAATTATGTATTTATTAAGGTTTCTGAGATTCGGTTAGGGGATAATTATCAGTTTACAGCTCCTAATGGTGCTGAAGCTGTATACTCTTCTAAATTAAAAACACTTATCGATGCAGTATATAACTGGTCCCGTTTCAATTCTATACCAGAAGCCTATTATTGGATTCAAAAAGAAATAAATGAAAACCCTGATATGGCTGCACAACTTATAGATAGGTGTGATACCTATGGGAATGCAGCAACGAAACAACGCATAGGATATCTACTTGATATTCTTGGTGTTGAACAAATTCTATTACGGAAACTGATCCAGTCCTCTGTGGAGAATGGTGCAATAAGTTATATACCATGGATTCCAAACAAATCACGGAAAGGAAAAACTAATCGAAAGTGGGGGGTTATTGTTAATGGACAAATATGAAGAACAACATGCAGAATTCCATAATGATTTTGAAATGTTTACTGCTGCACTTTCTTTTACTGAAGCTGTTACTGGATTTAATTCACGGTTATTGGAAAAAGACTATTATTGTTCTTTAATTTTAAAAGGCTTGGAATTCAATAATACTAATCTTGTATTTAAGGGGGGAACCTGCCTAAGCAAAGTTTATAGTGATTTTTACCGACTCAGTGAAGATTTGGATTTTGTTATTCCAACACCTGTAAATGTTTCAAGATCTCGAAGACGTGCATTGATTGACCCAATAAAAATTAGATTTATTGATCAATCATCAATTTTTCCAGAATTAGTAATAGAAGAGACTCTTCAAGGTCATAATAACTCTCGTCAATATATAGGGTATGTCAGCTATAAGTCAGTAATTTCCGGTCTGTTTGAGCGAATAAAAGTAGAAATAGGATTACGTGAATCACTTATAATGCCGATGGTAACGAGAAAGGTAAAGACGATTTTGCAGGATAGTTTTACCAGATCTTATATTATTGATCCGTTTCCCCTTACTGTGATTGATTTTCGTGAAGCTTTTTCGGAAAAATGTCGTGCAGCGCTTTCCCGGCGAGATCCAGCGATCAGAGATTTTTATGATATTTTATATGGGGTGAAGAAGCTTGGATTACAAATTGATGACGCGGAATTTATTTCATTTGTTAAGCAAAAACTAATGGTCCCCGGGAGTGGGGCAATTAATATTTCTTTAGAACGTTTTCATGCACTCAGCCAACAGGTAGAAACAGAACTGCGTCCAGTTTTAAGAGAACAGGATTATTCATTGTTCAATTTGGAAGAATCATTTCAATTGATGATCGATTTAGCAGTAAAAATAAATGATTTGAACTAAATGGTTTGTCGATTTTTTGAAGAGGAAATATTCTGAATATCCCTGTTAGTAGGTAGTCACCGGCATCCATTTATAGCATATACAGTCCGGGGAATTTATGTGAATTTTGATGTAAGTTGAGATTATATACATCAAGTTTTTGGGGTAGGGGGAATGGCAACTAAACTGTAAGCGTAAAATCAAATCGACTATAGTTTGAGCTTCATCCTGCATTTCCGCAACTCATAACGAGGGAAAACAGAAAACCATGAAAATACTACCGTAAATCACCGAATTTTACAAAATTGTGTTGCCTTAAAGCTCGTTATGTATTAGTATACACATAACGAGGTATGTGAATTATGGCAATTGTATATCAGAAAGATAAACGTTCCGGAATTACTTATGCGTATGAATCAGTTTCCCATTGGGACAAGCAAAAGAAACAATCTAGAGCAAAAAGAACTCTGATTGGCAGAGTGAATACGACATCTGGTGAAATCGTTCCGACCGATGGCCGAGTGCGGAACAAAAAGCGCCAAGGAGATATCTCACCTTCTCATCAATCCGTTATACCTAAACGATATTTCTACGGAGCTACCTATCTGTTTGATGAAATCAGCAAGAAGCTTGGTATCACCGATGATCTTAAGAACTGTTTTCCTGAATTCTACAAACAGATTCTCTCCATAGCGTACTTTCTGATCCTAGAGGATCGGAATCCCTTATCGAGATTTGAAAAATGGTCACAGATGCATCTGCATCCGTATGGCAAGACTATTGCATCACAACGAAGCAGTGAGCTCTTTGCTTCCATTGATGAAGCGAGTAAGCAAAAGTTTTTTCGTCTGCAGGGAAAGCGGAAAATAGAACAAGAGTACTGGGCGTACGATACCACCTCGTTATCAAGCTATTCCCGGCAGCTTAAGCACGTACAGTATGGGAAGAACAAGGAGCATGATCGGCTGCCACAAATAAACCTTGCCCTGGTATTTGGAGAATCATCCCACCTGCCGTTTTATTATCGAAAACTAGCAGGAAACATCCCTGACTCCAAAACCGTAAAACGACTTCTGGCGGATTTGGATGTGCTTGGGTATGCAAAAGTGAAGCTCGTGATGGATCGAGGCTTTTACAGTAGAGATAATGTGAATGCGCTGTACAAAGATCATATCAAGTTTTTGCTCTCAGTATCGATGTCCTTGACTTCCATCAGGAGAGTACTTGATACGATCTATGATGAATTTCGCTCCTTTGACTATTATAGCGAAACATATGAGCTATACGCACGAACGATACAGACTACCTGGGAATATGAGCAAGTACGCCGGAATAAAGGTGATGTTCTTACTGAACCACGACGGTTATATATTCACTACTATTACAACATTGACAAAGCAGCAGAAGATGAAAAGGCATTTGATACCCAACTTTTGAATCTCCGGCAAGAGCTTGAGCATGGCAATCGTGTCCCCGAACATGAAAAACAGTATAAGAAGTATTTCACGAGCAAAACTACTCCCAAACGGGGGACACGGCTAACCGTAAAAGCTGAAGTAGTAACACAGGCAAAACGGTACTATGGTTTTTTTGCGCTGATCAGCAATCAACCTATGGAATCCATACAGGCATTAGAGATTTACCGCACAAAAGATGTGGTGGAAAAAGCCTTTGGGAATTTGAAAGAGCGATTGAACATGCGGCGTACTCTTGTATCATCGGATCGAAGCTTGGAAGGGAAACTTTTTGTACAGTTTGTGGCGTTGATATTCTTGTCGTATCTCAAAAAACAGATGCAGGATACCAATTTGTTTGGAACCTATACGATGCAGGGCGCGCTTGATACACTCGATGTAATAGAGTGTTTTGAGTACCCGGGGAAACAACTGAGAGCTGGGGAGCTATTAACAAAACAAGTGGAACTCTATAAGAAATTTGGTGTTAATCCTCCTGCCTCGTTATGAGTTGCGGGAATGCAGGCTTCATGGTAAAGGCAATAAAGGATAATGATTAGACAAAAAACTAATGATTTTATTATATTCATCTGAAACATAAATTCTGGCTCTGTATATCTTATTTCAGAATTTGAAGTAACTAAAATATGTGATAATTTCTCCAAAGTCATGATAATATATAAAGAAGCCTTATATAATATTGAGCTACCAAGTTGATTCCCGCCTAACAGTTAGTAAGCTCTAGTTGCAGAGTGGGAGCAGCTTCTCGATGACAGCCATCGCACATTATGTATAAGTATTGCTAGGAGTGTGTCGGGCTTAATTTTTACAAACTAAGCAAAAAAAGGAATTCCCCAGTTTTTGGACTATACATCCTAACAATCTCTCAATAATTTTTTGTATTTTCGAATTTCCTGCCTCTAATAGGGGCTTTTTCTTCCATTCTCTGTATTTATGGAGTATTTT
>JABMQR010000219.1 GCA_013202335.1 Bacteroidota bacterium | reverse complement strand
ATAAGTTACCCTGCACAATTAAAGATAAGGATGTGGTTTTACATGTACGCATTAGTTGAAATTAAAGGTAAACAATACAAAGCTCTGGAAGGAGCTCAGCTTACAGTTGACAAGTTTGATATTGAAGACGGTGAAGTTCTTGAATTTGATTCAGTACTCATGATCTCTGATGGGGATAAAACCTCAGTTGGTACCCCATATGTTGAGGGTGCAAAAGTAACAGCCGTAGTTAATGAACAGATAAAAGGCAAAAAAGTGACTATTATTAAGTTTAAACGACGTAAAGGTTACAAGAAGAAGCAAGGACACAGACAAAAATATTCTGTGCTTACTGTTCAGAGCATTAAAGCATAAAGATTCAGGAGTTATAGCATGGCACATAAGAAGGGTGGCGGAAGCACAAAAAACGGTAGAGACTCAGAGTCAAAACGACTTGGTGTTAAAAAATACAGCGGCGAGATAATAAAGGCCGGTGCAATTATTGTTCGTCAGAGAGGGACTAAAATCCATCCCGGCGCGAATGTAGGTTGCGGGAAAGATTTTACTTTATTTGCTAAGATAAGCGGCAAAGTAGATTACTTTTCAAGAATGAACCGTAATTACGTATCAATAGTAACTGAGGTAATTTCATAAATCTAAGAATAAAACTTCGTTTTATTCCGATTTACTAAAATTACCTTTTGAAGTTTTTTAGATTTTATTGTCTAAATATTGACAATATATAATTACATTAATCCAAAAAACTTCTTGTTAATAAGTAGTTCTTTCTAAAATGCGGGGAAAGTATTTTTCCATAATTTTGAAAGAACCTCATGGAATTAATACTCATTGCTAGCCAGCGAATTGCATCAAGGTCTCCGGTTAGCCAAAAAGAAATAACATGTTTGGTTTTTCAGATGAAACTTATATCGACCTAGCCTCGGGAAACGGAGGCCAGGGTAGCATCTCTTTCAGACGGGAGAAGTACGTCCCGATGGGTGGTCCCGACGGCGGCGATGGTGGTAAGGGCGGCGATGTCGTTTTTGTTGTCAGACATAACCTGAAAACACTCCAACACTTAAAAACAAAACGAAATTTTAAGGCAGAAAATGGCCAGCAAGGCAGTGGAAAACGCAGGCATGGCCGTAATGGGGATGATATCGAAATACCTGTTCCTCCAGGTACCCTCATTAAAGATAAAGATACCGGACAGATTATTAAAGATCTCGCAAATGAAACCAGATGGGTCTATTTGGTTGGCGGTAAAGGCGGTAAGGGTAACTGGCACTTTCGTACGTCCAAGCGACAAGCCCCAAGATATGCTCAACCAGGAATAGAAGGACAGGAGATTCGTGTTCATATAGAGTTGAGAATTATTGCAGATATTGGTTTTGTGGGGTTCCCCAATGCCGGGAAATCTTCTTTATTGAACTTTTTAACAAATGCAAATTCAAAGGTCGCAGATTACCCATTCACTACGAAAATACCACATTTAGGTGTTTTTACCTATGATGACAGGGATATTATTCTTGCAGATATACCTGGTATACTTGAAGGTGCCTCAGAAGGTGTTGGTCTGGGTTATAAATTCTTGAAACATATATCCCGTACTGAAATTTTGGCATACCTCATAGATTTAAGCGATGACCGTTTTACTACTGCCTATCAGACACTTCAAGATGAATTAGAAAATTTTGCCCCCGATCTTATTAAAAAGAAACGAATTTTTATTGCAACCAAGACTGATCTTCCAGAATCTATGGAGAATCTAGAAGTTCTAAAAGAGCTCTATAAGGAAGAAGAGATTTACCCTATTTCTGTGTATACCGGGAATGGACTGAATGAGTTGAAACGTGCTTTTCGCTTTCTTCTGCATGATCAGCCAATCGGGGAGCAGGAAATTGTCAGCTAAAAAAACAGCAATTATTGGCGGGACATTTAATCCTGTTCATATAGGGCACATCTATTTAGCACAGCTTATTATTAACCAAACTGATTATTCACGATTATTATTCATTCCTGTAAACAAACCCTCACACAAAATTGAGAAATTGGCAATTTCTGCTGATCATCGTATGCAAATGCTTCAAATGGCTTTGAATGGTATTACCGCTATAGATACAGAGATAGTTCTTGATGATTGTGAAATTACCAGGGGCGGTTTATCTTATTCGCTGGATACGGTAAATTATATTTATAATACCTATGAGGTTGAAGGGAAGCTGGGTTTTATTATCGGTGATGATTTGGCTGCAGGATTGCCAACCTGGTATAAGTGGGATATTCTAAAAGAAAAAGTGACTTTTCTCATTGCAAGAAGAGAATCTTCTTTATCTGACGATCTAAAGCTTCCTGATGGAATCAGCTATAGATTTATGAAAAATGAGGTAAAAGAAATTTCATCCCGCATTCTGCGGATGAAAATCATGAATGGTGACGATGTAAGCGAGTTTCTTCCGGTTTCAGTTTATGAATACATTAAAGAAAACAGACTTTATTATCCTTAAAGAAAAATTAAAGAATGCTGTCTCTGATAAACGTTATCAGCACTCTCTACTCACTGTTGCGACAATTGAAAAACTATCAATTCGATTTGGCTTAAACAGAATAGATGCTTCTATCGCTGGAATTTGGCATGATTATGCCAGAGAGTGGGATGAAACCAATATTCTAAAAATACTACAGAATAGTGAAATAATTACTCCTCAAAATGATGAATTAGATAAACCTATCTTGCTTCACGGGGCAGCTGCAGCCATTGAACTTAAAAAGCTTATTCCAGATCTCTCGCAGGATATTTTCGCTGCTATTAGGTGGCATACAGCTGGTTCTACTGAGATGGGGGAATTGGGGTATGCATTATTTGTATCTGATTTTATTGAAGAGGGAAGAAGACATCTAAGTAGTGATGAAAAAATGTCTATTGAAAGAATGACAAGTTTAGAAGAGATGGTTTATAAAATACTATCTTTAAATTTTCGTTATTTAGAGGAGAAGGGGAAGCCAATTCTCAAGTCTGCAATTTGCTTGAGAAATTATTTGGATGCTTTTTTACGAGATAAATATGATTAAGAAGAGAATCTCTTTATTGACAGCTTGTATTCTTACACTTATTTGTTTGAGTTTTCTCTCATCCTGTAATTTTATTAAACGTTCAGCCTCAATGACAATTCTATTAGTTGAAGACCAGGAACTTTCAGAGTGGAATTCAGTTGCTATTGGGGATACCTATAACTCTGAATTTACACGAGCTGGTTTGTTGATTTATAATACTGATTTTCGGACAGCTTCTTTTATTCCTATTGTTTATAGTCGACAACTTCTCGATTCAGGCACAGTTGATTCAGTTTTAGAGTGGTTTGAAACCAACTTTTCTCTAAAAATCGATTATAGTGTTCTATTGTCCGGTGACAGTGGAGTAAATTTATATGAAGTTCTCGATTCTCTTGCAGAACCCGTACAAATTAACAGTCAAAAAATTAACTTATCGAAAGATCAGGATCAGATTAGATGGAATACTATCATAAAAAATGCTGAATTATTTCTTCAGGATGAGGTGTTCAGACATATCTTTTCTGCAGCAGGGAGTTTTATTCCTGAAAAAACTATAAGAAATTTTATTTCAATGTATACAGACGATGATGCAGAATTTTATTATATGCGGGAACTGGTCATTGACATAAATTCAGTTAACGGCTATTTGTATGAACGTGAGTATATTCGGCAGATATATTCTGCACAACGTGAAAGTGTGAAAGAGTAGTTTACGGGTTTTTTCAGATTAAGTTGTGTTTTGCAAAAATAAAAAAAAAGATGGGAGTATAATTAATTATACAATGAGTACACAAGGACAGGATTTACAAAATTTAGCAATAGAAACGGCAAAACTAATTGAGGATCACAAGGGAACTGATACAGTTCTCATTAATGTTTCAGAAGTTAATTCATGGACTGATTATTTTATCATCTCCACAGCGATGAGCTCGGGGCACCTCCGCGGCCTTGTCAAAGAATTACGCAAGTTTCTTGCAGAACAGCAAATAGAGATACAGCATAAACACAAAAAAATTGATGATGACGGTTGGGAATTACTTGATTGCGGAAATATAATAATCCATTTAATGTCAGAGGAAAAACGAAAATTCTATGATTTGGATATGCTATGGCATAGTGGAAAGAAAATACCTACCAAGACTGCATAGGT
>JABMQR010000218.1 GCA_013202335.1 Bacteroidota bacterium | reverse complement strand
CAATTTCATTATAAAGTGTGCGACATTTATCCTGCTTGTCTTACCGGCATTAAATATTGGACTTCTTTGTAGTGATTCAAATACTTCATAATCGGTAACTTGATCTTGTGTTATTAGTGTATCTGGTCTAACTGCAATCCATTCAAGTGATTTTTCTACTTTAAAGTTATCTTCTAAATACTTAAGAGCTCGATCATTATCTTTCTGTGGTGGAAGTAAACTCCTCATAATACTCATTATAACAGACTCACCAAAAGTAAACTTTTCCTTTTGTTTAGTGTTTAAGCATGCTGTTGTATTCATCAATACAATTTTTTCAAGCTTCTTATCATTTGCATTTTTAATGGTTTTTTCTATTGCTTCTGTTACTAAGGAACTGTAAATAAATAACTTGTTTATTTATTGTATATAAAACTATACTATGATATGATTCATACATGATAGATGAATCAACAAAAAACAGGATATCAAAGTTAGTGCCGCTGCTCACAGAAAGCCAAAGACGTAAATACCTTGGATTGGAAGCCGTAAGCCTTGGACATGGTGGAGTGCAGGAGATAAGCAGGTTAACCGGAGCATCACGAACTACCATTTCCCAGGGCATCAAAGAGCTGGAAGACTTGGTTTCCGATCCTAAAGCAAAGTCTGGTACCAAAGGGGAAATGCGGGTTCGCAAAAGCGGCGGAGGCCGCAAGAGCATACTCAAAACCAACCCTGAGTTACTGGAAACGCTTCAGACATTTGTTGATAGTACTACAGTCGGCAACCCGGAAAATCCTTTGCGCTGGACTACAAAAAGCCTGAGGAATCTCCAGGAGGGGCTCAAAGTGCAAGGGTATGCAATAAGCCATGTAAAAGTGGGACAGTTGCTGGAACAGCTGGGTTACAGCCTGCAAATGAATAAGAAATGTCTGCAGGTAGGAGAACCGCATGTTGATCGGGATGCCCAGTTTAGTCATATTAACCGAATCTCCAGTGAGTTTCTTGCATCTGGACAACCAGTGATCTCGGTTGATGCAAAGAAAAAGGAGTTTGTCGGTAATTTTAAGAATCAGGGGGCAGAATACCAGCCAAAAGGGAAGCCGGTAGAAGTGCTTGATCATGATTTTCCCTTACCGGAGCTGGGGAAAGCAATTCCTTATGGTGTCTATGATGTAGGAAGTAATGAAGGCTTTGTCAATGTTGGGATAAGTGCCGATACCGCCCGATTTGCGGCCCAAAGCATCCGGGCTTGGTGGGATGAGATGGGATGCCAAAAGTATAGGGGAGCGAGTAAGTTGTACATTACCGCTGATGGCGGAGGGAGTAATGGCCGCCGTAACCGATTGTGGAAAACTTCCTTGCAGGAACTGGCGAATGAGACGGGCTTAGAAATTCATGTATCGCATTTACCACCAGGCACATCAAAGTGGAATAAGATAGAACATCGTTTATTTAGCTATATAAGCAAGAACTGGAGGGGTACCCCCTTGGTATCGCTTGCAGTTATCATCAGTCTGATAAGTGCCACAACTACTCAGAGTGGATTGAAAGTGAATTGTGGACTTGATGAAAAAACCTATGAAAAAGGTATAAAAATATCTGATAAAGAGCTTGAGGAACTGAATATAACGAGAAATGATTTTCATGGAGAGTGGAACTATTATATCTCACCTTCGGATAGATTTGCTTAGCTTATTTATTAACAGTTCCTAAGTAATGAGGTTTTCCAAACATTCCTTTCAGCGAGATATTATGACCGAGACAGGAAATTATAACATCTACATCGACTAAAATTTCTTTAAATCTTTTGTCCTCTATATCTAAAATACTTTCCTTGAATATTTGTAGATTTTCATCACTTTGAATATCCTTAAATTTGTCAGTGTTCCGTACTATTGCTTTAACCTGAATACTGTTTTCTAGGAATTGTTTGACAACATGATAACCTGTCTGTCCTGTTGCACCTAATACCAATACTTTCATATTACCTCCTAAATTAAACTTGATTTTGTCTTATTCATATTAACAGATACCTTATATTAATTTGTTTCTTTTGAGGTTTCAATGAAAAAACTCTCTTTACATTTGTTTTTATTCGTCCGCCGAAGGCGTGAGCCTAACATTTGCTTAACCTGTATTTTCGTGCCCGTAGGGATTGGCACGATTTGTGAGTCAGGAGCGCAGCGATAGCACAAATCGTGACAAAGAAAATATCAGGTTGAAGCAGTTGTTAGGCATTTTTTCTTATGACTTATTAATTTTTAATTGATGATTTATTGTATATTACAGACTCACCAATACACCCACAAAAGAATTGACGGAAAATCTTCTATTTCTTAAAGAACTATCTGAAAAAGAAATTATAAAGCCGGTTATCGATAAATCTTTTCCTCTGGAACAAATTGCCGAAGCACATAGATATACAGAACTTGGCCATAAAAAAGGAAATGTAGTTATTACAGTGTAAAATATCGATGGTAACATGGATTCCTGTGATGTATAATGAATCCATGTCCGTACCTATTTTAACAACTAAACTTTTTATCCCTACACTGAGAACGGGAACGATTCTCCGTCCAAGACTGATTGAAAAGCTTAATAAAGGATTGTTATGTAAACTGACTCTTATCTCTGCTTCTGCAGGATTCGGAAAAACAACCCTTGTCAGTGAATGGGTTTCCCACAGCAGGCAGAAGGTTCTCTGGTTATCTCTAGATGAAGAACATAAAGATCCTATGAGGTTTCTTGCCTATATTGTCACTGCCTTGCAATCTATAAAAGAAAATATTGGTATTGAGCTGCTGATTGAACTACAATCTCCTCAATCACCGTATTTGGATTATATACTGCCCCATATCCTCAATGAAATAACGGCCATTATTGAGGATTTCATTCTTGTGCTCGATGATTATCATATTCTTGATAATGAAGAAATTGATAAAATACTGACTTTTTTCCTAAAGCATATGCCCTCTCAAATGCATCTGGTCATTGCTACACGGGAAGATCCCCATCTTCCTATGGCTCGATTACGCGGAATAGGGCAATTAACAGAAATCCGAGCTTCGGATTTGCGCTTTTCAGTTACAGAAACAACGGCTTTTCTCAACGAGATGATGCATCTTAGTCTCTCAGCATCTGATATAACAGCATTGGAAACCAGGACAGAAGGATGGATTGCCGGTCTTCAGTTAGCAGCCATTTCCATGCAGGGACATAATGATTCATCAAAGTTTATAGAGTCATTCACAGGCAACCATCATTTCATACTCGATTATATGATTGAAGAGGTTTTAAATCAGCAGGAAGAAAGCATACAGTCATTTCTGATTAGAACGGCAATCCTTGACCGCATGTGTGGTCCTCTTTGTGAACATGTCTTGAATGACCCTGCCCTATCGGGTCGCGAAACATTGAAAAACCTTGAACAGTTAAATATGTTTATCATCCCTCTCGATAACGATAGACACTGGTACAGATACCATCATCTTTTTGGAGAACTGCTGAAATTGAGATTGAAGCAAAGTGCCTATGATACAGAAGAATTACACATCCGTGCCAGTCAATGGTATGAAGACAATGAACTGTACATAGAAGCATTTCAACACTCCACAGCAGCTGGAGATATAAATAGAACGATCAGATTACTTGAGGGTAAGAATATACCGAGAACTTCCCGGAGAACCGTGTCCATGATTCTGAACTGGTTGCATTCTTTGCCGGAAGATGTTCTTGATCAATATCCTATCTTATGGATAACCTATGCATCAGTCCTCCTGGGTATGGGTCAGATTTCCGGTGTAGAATCAAAATTAAATATAGCTGAAGCAGCCTTGAATAGAACGGAATCCAATGAAGCAACAAGAGATTTGATCGGCCGGATAGCCACAATGAGAGCTATTCTTGCAGTTACCCGGTACGATAGCGAATTAATTTATACCCAATCTCTAAAAGCCCTGGAATACCTGCATAAAAACAATTTCTCTTCACGGATTACTTCCACCTGGACGCTGGGTCAGGCTTACCAGCAAATGGGCAGGATCGAAGAAGCCAAAAAAACTTATAGGGACGCCATAAAACTGGGTATGTCATCGGGTAACTATTTATTTGCCATAATGTCTGAGTCCGGAATCGGAGATATAGAGGAGGCAGATAATAAATTGCATAGTGCCGCTGAAATCTATGGGCATGTTATTGAGCAGGTGGGTAAACAACCGTTACCGGTTATGTGCGATGTATACCTCGGTCTGGCAAGGATTCACTATGAATGGAATAACCTTGAAAAAGCCCGTCAATTAGCAGAAACAAGTCTAAAGCTTGCTAAGAAATTTGAAAATGTCATTGATAGATTTATACTTGTCGAGCTTTTTTTAGTTCGTTTGAATATAGTTGAAAAGAAAATGGAAGATGCTTCTGTTCTATTGCACGATACTGTTAAAACGGTACAACAGGACAACTTTAAACATCGGAAGTCTATTGTCGCTGAGACTCAGATTCTTTTGAAGATCAAACAGGGAGATTTTAAGGCAGCAGAACAGTTGGCTGCAGAATTTGATCTTAAAGCCAGTAAAGTCAGGATATTATTAGCATCCGGTGATGTGTCATCGGCTCTGAATGTGTTGAAGCCGCTCAATCTGCAAATAGATAAAAAAAAGAGAGATAAAGAGAGTCTGAAAATAAAGATCCTTCAGGCTCTTGCACTCTTTGAAAATGGAGAGAGTGGAATGGCTGTTCAAATTATGGGAAAGATTCTGCCGACAACGGAGCCGGAAGGATTCATCCGTATTTTCGTTGATGAAGGTCTTCCCATGTTCAGGCTATTAGCAGAAGCTGCAAAGAAGGGAATTACACCCGATTATATTACTCAAATACAAGCTGAATATAACTCTGTTGAACATAAAAAAATAAAACAACCTCTCATCGAACCACTGAGTCAAAGGGAACTGGAAGTACTTAATCTTCTGTCACAGGGATTATCTAATAAGGATATCTGCAACAAACTTTTCCTCGCACTGGACACAGTAAAAGGCCACAATCGAAGGATTTATGCAAAACTCGATGTAAAAACCCGTACAATGGCAATCAGTAAAGCCAGAGACCTCAATATCCTCAGTTAAAACAACACTGCAAAACAACACTTTAGTGTCTATCGACCTCACCAATCCCGGTATATATTTTATGTATATTAAAGGAGGAAAAAAAATGACTACAAATGGAAAGACATCAAAAAAGATGGATAAGAGAGTTCTACTCTCCACATTATGGATCGTTGTCATGATTAATATGCTGAAGGCGGATATTCTTTCATTGTATATCCCTGGGGCAGCTGATGAAGTAGCAAAAACTGCAGGCGAAATTCCGATCCCTCAACTAATGCTGGCTGGCGCAATCATGATGGAGATTTCAATTGTTATGATCATCCTTTCTCGCGTATTGAAGTACAGGGTGAATCGTTGGGTCAATATCATTACCAGCATAATCACGATTGCGTTTGTTGTAGGCGGCGGAGCATCATATCCCCATTACATATTCATAGCAACTGTAGAAGTTGTGTGTCTGTTACTAATCATCTGGAACGCATGGAAGTGGTCTAACCCTGAAGATAAGCCCTTAAAAAATAAGAACGTCTAACAAAGCGTGCACTGGACGGATTACCAAGCGGGGGCCGGTAGAACTAAGAACTGCATTGGTACAGGCAGTTATGGGTATGATACGGCTGCAAAAGCAAACTGAGGCCTATCGGATAATGAGCAAATACCGAAAGATGAAGGAATACAAAGGCAGTGGAAGAAGTATCATCGCTGCCGTCCGGAAGATGAGTACTATAGTGTATGCAGTATTAACAACCAGAGAACCATTTGATCCAATAAAAATGGCATTCTCGAAGCAATATAGTGAAATGCAGTCGGCAGCAGTCAATGCCGATAAGGCTGGGTGACCCCAGCATCTATAGGCTTGTAAGAAAGCTTATGGTTGACTTTTTAAAGGAGATTATAAATGAAAAATATTCAGAAATGGGGTGGAATTTCCGCTTTATATGCAGGAGCTGCATACATAATGGGAATGTTATTTTTTCTAGTCATAGTGGATTACATGAATGTAACCGATCCAATGGAGAAACTGACTTTAATAGTAAATAATCATACAGGATTGTATGCAATCACAATGATAATTTATGTATTTTTTGCTGTTTTTCTTGTTCTTTTATCTCTTGCTCTCTATGAAAGATTAAAAGAGGCAACACCATTGGTAATTCAAACTGCAACAGTATTCGGGTTAATCTGGGCGACAATCCTTATTGCCAGCGGTATGATTTTCAATATAGGTATGGAAAAAGTTATTGATCTATTCGACAAAGATCCTGTCCAGGCTGCAACAGTATGGATGTCAATTGAAGCAGTACATGAGGGAGTAGGCGGCGGAAATGAAATAGTCGGTGGTATCTGGATTCTGTTGATCAGCATTGCAGCATTACAATTAAAAACATTTCCCCGGGTACTGAATATAATTGGAATAATAGTAGGAGCATCAGGGATTCTTTTTACGATTCCACCTCTGGGAAATATTGCAGGAATGATATTCGGTCTTATTCAGATTATCTGGTTTATCTGGCTCGGGATATTTTTATTGCGAAGAAGCTAAGATCACGATGTATCAAATTCGTATCAAAGAACATCTCGATGACCGATGGTCAAACTGGTTTGAAGGTATGACAATAATCCTTGAAGATAATGGTGAAACGGTCATATCCGGTCCTGTTGTCGATCAGGCGGAATTGCACGGTTTACTGAAACAAGTTAGAGATTTGGGAATGACGTTGATTTCAGTCAACCGCGTAAATTAACCATTCAACCGTTAAAGATAACCGTTCATCTGGATATATATTGCAGGAATAGTGGTCAGAAGTACAATTGAAGAGAAAAAGATTTTATCAGTGTAAATGAAGTCAAATAGAATAAGAGCAATAATTGTTAAGGGATGTTATCGTATTGTACCTTGATGCTGCATAACGCCGAGGTTGAGCTGCATGGCGTAAAATTGGCATGTGTGTTTGCATTAGCAAAAACCGTGACAATAGCCATGCCTGCTCCAACCGTTTGTTATGCCTAAATTTTTTATACTTAGATTATTTTTTCGAGGAATTCTCTTGGTGTAACAATTATTTGATCTTTGGGGAAGTGCTTTATATTTCCTGTTATTAAATAATCAGCATTTCCACTTAAGGCAACTTCATAGAATTTTTTATCATCTTCATCATTAAAACTTTCTAAAATTGGATTTGATATTACATAAATACAGTCTTTTTTTATATAATCTATAAGTGGATCAATTATATCTCTGTTGAATCTAAACTTATCTCTACTCAGTACATCTTTGTATTCTGCTAATATTCTATTATCAAAAAGAAGGTTAATTCTCTCGTTAAATAACAAATTTATTATTTTCCCCGGTAATCCCTTTGAATTTAACAATCCGGAGATTATAACATTTGTATCAATAACAACATTCATCTAATTTTCTTTCTGTATTCAGTTATTTCATTTTCAATTTCATCATTGCTTAATTCAGAATTACCACTTTTCATGGATATTTCTTGCATTGCTCTGACAGAATTGATAGCCCTAGCCTTCCTTACAGCTTTTACTGTTTCTTCTAAATTTTCATCACTTAGGGGTGTTAGCAATGCTATTGGTTTACCATTATTGGTTATCACTATTTCCTGCTCGTCTGGTAATTGTTTCCAAATCTGCGCGGGTGATGTTCTTATATCACGAACGGTTATAAATTTCATACTCAGCTCCTATAACTTTAAGGTACTCTATTGTCACCCATTTGTCAACATTTTGTGTTTTTATCAATTTACAGGATAGTAATTGCTCAAATTTATTGCAATTTTTATGATATTTTTTTTATCTATTGGCATAACGTGGAGTTAAGTTTCCCCGCCGACAGCCTGGCCAGATCTTTCTACAAAGGAGTAAAGACGACTGTTCCAGACAAAGTCCAAGGGGTCAACTTCAACGACTTGATACTCATTAAGCCCCCCCCTCAGGAGGTACGGTATAATACCGTTAACAAAACCATTCCAAAGGAGGAAGCCTAATGAGGTTTTATAACAAACAACATCAATTCTATGCCGGTATAGAT
>JABMQR010000217.1 GCA_013202335.1 Bacteroidota bacterium | reverse complement strand
CCCCTATATTTATGCTTATTTCCCCTTTTTTTGATTAAAAAATGGGAATTTTCTGTCAGGCACTAACGGCACTAACTATATATTTGCTATTTTGGGTATTTTGGGTATTTTGCAGTAGAATTGTTTAATAGATGTGATGAGTACATAGTTCTTCTCTAAAACGGTTCCAGATGAAGTTAAGAGTAATCAGTATGTTTCGGCTGCAATTATGGCTGACTTCAAAAAGGGGCTTTATTGCGCTTGTGTAAACAAGTGGTGAAAAAGATGAGTTTTCAGCAGAAAATTTATATAATATTTCCAAGTCAAAATGGTTATTTTCTTTCCCGCGATACTGAGTTTATTTGCTCGGCAGAAAGCATCATTACTTAACTTCTGAAGATGGTGGAACCGTTGCCTCGACCGAACCCTGCTTTGCGATTACCCCACCCCGGAGCAGCACCGGTTCCTTGAGTTCTGACAGTTTCCAGCGAGAGTATATCTTACGGACATTGGCTACCCCGCATTTTAGATCCAGTTTCTCTATCATCCCTTCAGGCCTTAAGTCAGGAGCCATCAGCCTCTCTTCGATTATCTGCAGCTCAAGCTCAGGTGATATCTTTTCTCCTCTCTTCGTTATCTGTACCAGATCAACTAATCCCCAGACCCCATAGTGCAAGTACCGCTTTTTGAGTTCATAAAACCTGTTGGGATGAATCCCAAATTGTTTCAGAATCGGTCTGATCTGCCGGTTTTCCTGACAACCAGAAAGCTTTTTGAAGAGCTCTATCCGCTGCTGAAAAGAGTCCTTGTCAAAATTAAAGAAGGAGTTTACCAGCTCTTTGTTATCGTGTACAGGTGTCTCGTTTGTTCTGTGCAGTTGTCTCGATTTCATTATATGCTGCAGCCCTCTGAAAAAGTAAACATCAGTAGTATTGAGCCGTTGCCCATACCCATGACTGCGCTGTATCTGCCGTATCAGCTCAAGATGTGCACCCCTGAGCTTAAGAGCCACTGCCATTTTCAGGGTCAGACTTGCACTCTCATGGGGGCGTGAATCCTTTATGAGAACCACCAATCTTTCAAGCAGAGGATCAACTGTTTTATGGGAAACCTCTGGCAGCAGCCCCCTGGCACCAAACTGTACAAACCTCGTTTCCCAATCCCGGAGGGTGTCTCTGCTGATATTCAACGATCTGGCTTCCTTCCGCCGTGATATTTTTTTTACCCATATCCTAAAGAGCGTCTCGTAGGAACAAAAGAATGGTTCATCTTCATAATAATAGGGAACTGAGAATTTTGATTCGGCCATAGCTGACCGTATTTTGTGCTGAATAGCCACGAAATATTCAAATGTTGCATCAGAAAATATCATCTTTCTATACACCTATATAGTATCTTTTGTATTCATAATACATTTTTATAAGTGAGGCTCTTTCAAAATTGTCTAATTTTGGAAGAGAGACCTATCTGCTGAGCTCTTTGTAAAGATACTTTTTTTAATAAAAATAAGTTTAATCAAGCCTCCTGTTCTTCGTTCCGAACCACTGGGAATTGTTCTTCGTAATACATCTCATCAGGTGTTCGGTAGTCCAAATCCTGATGGAGTCTCTCCATATTGTAGTAGCAACGACAAGTCCGGGCAATCCAGATTCAGTGCTTTCAAGTTTTTTTAAGAACTCGTTCTTCACCTCCATCTTGCCAATTTTCCGCAACATTGACTCGTTGAGCTCCTGTTGCTGTTTGCTGTTTGCTGGAGTGTCTGCTCCCCCGACTCTGCTTCAAGTGTAATTTTGAATTAAAAACCCTTGCTGAATGTTCGTTTTTTCTTACACATACTGTGATGATAGCCTCCTCGCTCTCATCAGGCAAGCTGATCAACTCTTATTCTTTAAATAAACTTCCAGCCCTTGGACTCATTATACTATTAGTCAGAAGTTTCCAATTTGCATATATTTATATAATATCCATGTAAGCATGGATCATGGCTACTATATTTATGTACTTATAATGTGTAATTATACATTATGTATG
>JABMQR010000020.1 GCA_013202335.1 Bacteroidota bacterium | reverse complement strand
TGGAGCATGATGCCACCTCCCTTTTGGGGTCATGCTCCATCATTGAACGTCCATCAATAAAAGGCAAATTGCGCTAACTGCGGGGTTTGTGGGTTAGCAGCGGAGTAACATATGTTAAATGATAAGAATAGAATGCTTATAAAAGAACACATGAATTATATTGAAACTGAATCAACACGCAATGCTTACAGCATGATGTTAGGGGCAACTGCGAGTATGTTAAGTCTTAAATGCTATCCACAAAATACAGGGGTATTAAAAGATTTTCGGTTTTATACTGATAATGATGAACAACCATTTGCCTTTATAGTGAATAAAAAATCACTATTATTCTATATCAGGTTACCGGCAGTCCGAGCTAAAATATATAATTTCAAAAGCTTGCAAAAAAATTTCCATGAAATGAGTGAAAAACCTACTGGTGAATGGAAAATAAGAATAGAAACACCGGAAGATGCATTAAAAGTCATTCAACATATTTTGACCAAATGGCAAGAAAAATACTGCTAACCACTTAATGAACCAGACCGGCTGAAAATCAGCCGGCTGGTTATCAAGCCGTTGGGCAGAATAAGTTAAATCTTGCGTGCTCTAACTCCAAATTGTGATTAGGATGAATGATGGCGAAACCAAGAATTTTCATTAGCTCTACATGTTTTGATCTTAATGACGTCAGGAGCGAACTTACGTCTTTTCTCGGAGGATACGGGTTCGAGGTGCTCAATTCCCAACTCAAGAACTTCGGCGTGACTCCTCAGAAGCATTCGCACACCGCCTGCCTGGAACAAGTGAATAATGCAACTATTGTATAGTCATTATTGGAAGACGCAGAGGCGGCACCTATATTGCCTCAGAAAAATCAATAACTAACGAAGAATACAACCTTGCCGTTAAGAAAGGAATTCCGATAATAATTTTCGTTGATGGGCACGTGGAAGAGGCAATCCCGCTTTACAAAAAGAACCCGACTGCTAATTTCTCGAGTGTTGTTGATGACAAGAGAATATTCCATTTCGTAGATTACATTAGATCAAGTTCAGAGGATAATTGGATTCACAAATATTCCAACATCAACGACATCAAGGATATATTGACCGCTCAATTTGCTTACTATCTGCTTCTGTTTTCGCAGACACTATCGAAGGGCGCAAGCAAAGAAAAGAATGTGGAATCGACCGAGCTTGCCTCAGTGAGTTTTCCATCCAACATTGAGGCACTCAAACGGAAGAAGCTTGATCAAGAAGAGGAGACAGGCCTAAGAAATGGCTTAAGGCAACTCCATAAAGTAATTCAGTCCATTCTAGCGTCGTCAGGAAAGAATGACAACAAAATGGAAAAACTCAAAGCCATTTGGGTCATAGCCAAATTTGGCGAATTGAGTTGGGACGGTTCAAGTCTTGAAATAGACAATGATCTCTTTAAAGACTATGCCTGGAGCACCTACAAAGGAGATAGAGTCTTTAAACAACTTCAGCCATTTGATGTATTTGGCAGCTACGACCATGACGAGGATGGCATTAGAATCCATCTGTCTTTCGGAAATGAATCTGATGAAAGGAATATAGCGTCGGCGTTGAAGACGTACATTGACGATCTGATAGAGAGCTACGGTGAAGAGGGGTACAAATTGTTCCAAAAGGCTGACATGAGAATTTATATGGACTGACAGCATGGTTTCATAAATGCCCAACAAGCCCCTTGCAGCTGACAGAAACTACGCTGCGCTCCGTTTTTGCAGCTGAAGGGCACGTTAGCGATGTAATATCACATGGAATTATTTGTACTTCTAATCATCGGTTATTTTGTTTACTTGCTCCTATCTGGAAAAAAGCAAGAAGCAAGAACCAGAAGACCACCATTCAAGAAACTATATGAGCTTGACCAGGTTCAATCTATAAGCAACTTTGAGGATAAAATGGTAAGAGGGATGCTTATGGAAAATAAAGAGGTTTTTGTAACCGCTTTCGTTAATGAAACTCATGTCTTAAGGGTAACGGCAACAATTGGCTCAAGATATAAATGTCACTCATCAGATAATACCAATCTATGGGGAGAAAAAGCAGTCGCGAAAGGGGCATCGGCAATTCGACAATACCATAATCATCCTGATCTTTTTCGCAGGTCATTTCCATCGAAAATGGATAAAAATACACACCATCAACTAAAGCCATTTATTGAACAATGGGACTTAGAATATCAGTCATTTCTTGTTTACAAGTCATGGCTTGGACGAGCAAAGATAAAAGAGTATAATTGATACGAAATACGCTAACATCACTGCTTCAGTGGACGGCGAAAAGCACGCCGCCCCTGAGCAGCCCGAACCGCGCGGTGAGTTATAAAGTTAGGCGCAATTAGAACGGCGTTTTCTGATAAAACATGACGAGATGAAGTTATTATTTAACAGTCTGCATTAGCAAAGCGAAAATTTCAACAAAAAAATTATTA
>JABMQR010000216.1 GCA_013202335.1 Bacteroidota bacterium | reverse complement strand
GTGAATTTATTAACAAAAACACGGTCTTTTACCAGTAAAGTATTTTCCATAGAAGGTGTGGGAATTTCATATAATTGAAAAATATATTGATTAATTAAAAAAACTATTGAACAACATTGGGAGAAACTGTGCTGATGTAACTACCGTTCGGAATACTTTGAAAAATCAGAAACTTAATTCACGAAACTGGGTAATGAACGTTGATTTGATAGTTGGAATTCCAGAACAATCTTTTGAAGATGTAAAGAGCGATATTAATGAAATAATTGAACTAGTAAATCCCGAGCACTTCTCTATTTATGATTTAACCTATGAACCGGAAACTCCTCTTTATAATCAATATGTAAATCAGTTGGATGAGTTACAGGAAGCCAGTGAAGAAATGCTTCCACCAATTTGGAAATATATGAATGATATTGGTTATCATCAATATGAAATTTCAAATTTCGCTCGTAAAACTGATTTTGGAGATGGAAACAACTTCTGCAGACACAATCTTCAATACTGGGAAATGAAACCGTATCTGGGTATTGGTCCTGGAGCGGCTTCAACGCTATTTAATGAAAACACCGTCATTAGAATTGAATGCGAACCCAACACACAACAATATCAGGGTAACTTTTATTCTCCGTTTACTGATGACTATCAAATTGAAACCTTAAGTTATGAAGATTATATGAAAGAGAAGCTGATAATGGGATTAAGACTTTTTTCCGGAATTAACCTCGTGCAGTTTGAGAGAATATTTGGTATAGTGTTAACAGAGATTATTCCGCAAACTATTAATAATACATTGCAGCAGAAAATTATGATAATTCAAGATAATTGGCTTAAATTTTCTCAAAATGGTATTATGTTTATGAATACAGTACTTGTTGATATGTTTATTGAACTTGAGAACAATTTTTCTGTTAATCAGGTTCATAACTGCTTAGACTTGACAGCTGTTTTTGAGCTGTGATAATTTGAACCTGAAAAAAACACCGCTGATCAATGTGATGAATATAAAAAACAACTGGATCAATTAGTTTTAATCAAAACTATTTTGATCTGAGGTTTATCGTAATATAAAAGATCAAGCATAAGGAGATAATATGTCCGGACATAGTAAATGGGCATCTATAAAGCATAAAAAAGGCGCTGCAGACGCAAAAAGAGGTAAGATATTTACTAAGCTTATCACAGAGATAACCGTTGCTGCCAAGCTCGGTGGAGGTGATATTGATGGAAATCCCAGACTTAGATCTGCAGTTTTAAAAGCTAGAGCAGAGAATATGCCGAAAGATAATGTTGACAGAGCAATTAAAAAAGGAACAGGTGGCCTTGACGGCGTCGATTATGTTGAACTGGTGTATGAAGCATATGGGCACGGCGGCGTTGCTTTAATGATTGATGCCCTTACTGATAACAAAAACAGAACTGCTGCGGATGTGAGAAGTGTTTTAACAAAATCCGGAGGAAACCTGGGTGAATCCGGTTGTGTAGGCTACTTATTTAATAGGAAAGGTATAATCGTATTTCCCTCAGACCAATATTCCGAAGACGATATTTTTGAAGCTGCTCTTGAAGCAGGTGCGGAAGATGTAACCACTCATGGAGACGCCATTGAAGTTTTAACAGCACCGGATGATTTTCATGCTGTCCTTGAAGCACTCCAAGCAGCAGGTTTTGAGCAGTTATCGGCTGAAGTTACAAAAATTGCCGACACAACAGTCACTATTGACAATGAACAAACGCACAAGGTTCTTCGACTAATTGAGCGATTAGAGGATTTGGATGATGTTCAAAGTGTCTCTACAAATCTTGAAATTGCAGATGACTATGTACCTGAAGACTAATGAAATATGAAAATACTTGGTCTTGATCCAGGTTTAGCCAAAACTGGCTGGGGTATAATCGAAGCAGAGTCGCAAAAATATAAATTATTGGCCTATGGTGTTATCAACACAGAGAAAACATATTCACTTGAGTCTCGGATTTTTACTATTGTAAAAACAATTGAGGGTTTGATTACTAAATATGAACCTTCTGAAGTAAGTATAGAAGATATCTATTTTTACAAGAATGTTAGTAGTGCAATTCCTATTGCAAAAGTTATTGGAGCAATAGGGGTTGCTGCTATGAACAATAATCTTTCATTCAGGACTTTTACCCCATTACAGATAAAGATGGCACTGACAGGTGTTGGTAGAGCTGAGAAACACCAGGTACAGGAGATGGTAAGGCTGCTTCTTTCTTTGAGAGAGATTCCGAGACCCGATCATGCAGCAGATGCGCTTGCAGCTGGAATATGCTATTATAATCACAGTATTTCCAATCAAAGGATACAGTAACATGATTGATGCAGTATATGGCAGAATATTAGATATTAAAGAACAGCAGGTAATTATTCATACTGGTATGTTTGATATTGAATTACACGTTTCTGCACTTACATCACATCATTTAAGTACTCTTACTAAAGAAGAAAAAAATGACTGTAAAATATTTTCATATTTAGTTCACCGTGAAGATGCTATGATGCTGTATGGTTTTAGAAATATTGATGAACGAAATTTATTTCTTGAAATAATAAAAGTACAGGGGATTGGACCGAAACAGGCCATTAAAATTCTTTCTGGAATATCTGTCGAAGAATTTATAGCAGCCCTCGATTCAGGAAATGTTTCAGTGCTGACGGCTATACCAGGTCTGGGTACAAAAACTGCTCAGAAGATGATACTTGCTCTACGGGATAAGTTAACACTTACATCCCCGGATGCCAAATCTATAGTCAGTAGTGCTGCAAAAATTGCAAACAGACAAATTGTTTCTGATATAATTCAATCCTTGTGTGATATGGGTTATGAGAAAAGAGATGTAAAAAATGCTGTTGACAGCAGCCTTTCTGAATTTGGCAATACTATAGAAAGTACAGAAGAATTTGAAAAAAAACTATTTACTTTTACACTTATGAAGTTGGGGTAATATGGACCAGGAACAGGATCAAGATCAAGAATATGACTCATTATTAGGTACAGCATTTCAGGAGTCTCAGGACGGTCATGAAAATATACTCAGACCAAAACATTTAAAAAACTTTTTAGGTCAGGAAGGTTTGAAAGCAAATCTTTCTGTTTTTATTCAGGCTGCTCGTGATAGGGGAGATACACTTGATCATATGTTTATAAGTGGTCCTCCCGGACTTGGGAAAACAACACTGGCTTCAATTATCGCAAATGAGATGCATACAGAAATTAAAATGACTTCTGCACCGGCTTTGGAAAAACCAAAGGATCTTGCCGGTATTTTAACCACCATAAAAGAGAGAAGTGTGTTTTTCATTGATGAAATACACAGACTAAGACCGGTTATGGAAGAGATGCTCTATATAGCGATGGAAGACTTTGAAATTGATTGGGTTATTGGTCAGGGACCGGCAGCCAGAACTATAAGAATACCCATCCCACAGTTTACCTTGATTGGTGCCACAACTAAAGCAGGACAGGTTGCTTCTCCTTTATATACGCGATTCGGAATAACTTCACGAATAAGTTTTTATCCTAAAAACGAATTGGCAGAAATAATTAAAAGATCTTCAATTTTACTTGATACAAAGATTGCTGATAGTGCAGTTGATCTTCTGGCAGGTTCTGCACGGGGGACACCCAGAATTGCTAATAGATTATTAAAACGACTTCGCGACTATGCTGAGGTTCTGGGAGATGGTATCATTACCGAAGAGATTGTTAAAATAGGTCTTGAACGACTTGGCATTGATACACAGGGACTTGAGGAACAAGACCGTAATATTTTAAGAACAATAATTGAATTTTATGGTGGTGGACCTGTTGGAGCAGAAACTCTTGCAATTTCTATTGGAGAAGCAATTGAATCATTGGAAGATTTCTACGAACCGTACTTAATTCAAAAAGGCTATTTGAAACGAACACCCAGAGGTAGGGTAGCTACTCAAAAAGCGTATGAATTACTGGGAATTTCTTCAGGAGCAAGCAGCAATGAAAACCAGAACGTTCTCTTTTGAATTACCTGAACATCTAATAGCACAAACCCCTGTTGATAAACGCTCCATGAGTAAACTTATGGTTCTTGATAGAGCAAATGGAACAATTACACATACTCAAATTGATCAAATAGTTGATTTTATTCCACATAATACATTTATGGTAGTAAATGACTCAAAAGTCCGAAAGGCTCGTATGTACGGTACTTTAGATTCAGGGATACCTCTTGAAATTCTTTTTCTTGATGATGAAGGTGATTCTGTTTGGACAATAATGTCTAATAAAACCAAGAGGTTAAAAAAAGGGAGAATAATCTCTTTTCCCGGAGATGTGAAAGGAGAAGTAATTGAGAGTAAAAAAGGGGAAGATCGAAAACTTAAAATAACTCCTGAGATTGATGAAACATTCTTCAATTCCTATGGACATGTCCCCCTTCCTCCTTATATTCAAAGAGATGACAAACCCAATGACATAAAAAGATATCAAACAGTTTATGCAGAAAAAATCGGATCAGTTGCAGCCCCTACTGCAGGACTGCATTTTACGAAAGATCTTCTTAAAAAAATTGAGGCTGCAGGTACAAATATTTCCTCTGTGACATTGCATGTAGGGGCAGGAACATTCCTTCCTATAAGAACAGAACTAGTAAATGATCATAAAATGCACTATGAATCTTATGAAATTTCTCCTGCAGATGCATCAGTAATTAACAGTAATAAAAAGTCAGGAAAAAAATTGCTGGCTGTAGGAACTACTTCGGTAAGGACCTTAGAGTCAGCTGCGTCTTCTCCCGGAGAAGTAAAGGCCGGGAAGAACAGAACTAATTTATTCATTACACCAGGCTATAATTTTAAAATTGTTGATCATTTACTGACAAATTTTCACACACCTGAATCAACGTTGCTTATTTTAGTTGCAACTTTTGCTGGATATGATTTCATTATGCGTGCATATAAAGAGGCAGTAAAACACGAATATCGTTTTTTTTCTTATGGTGACGCTATGCTTATTATTTGAGAAACTGCAGAAAATATTTCTTTTTCTAATACAGAAATTTCCAGTGTTCCGTCAAATCT
>JABMQR010000215.1 GCA_013202335.1 Bacteroidota bacterium | reverse complement strand
TTGATTTTCTTGCAGATTCAGAGATTGGAAGACACCAGACAATTACCGATCGAGCTTCGGCTTCCGGATGCCTTTTCTGCAAAATTTCATTCGGGGTCCAGTGAAATGAGCCAATTATTTCTTTTAATCGTAAAAAAAGAGGATCTTTAGCAGAAGCTATCCGGATAAACGGTTTTTGCCAAATTGGTTCATTTTCTTCATTATCAAATAGACGGCGGTTATTTTTATGCAGCAATGTGTTAATAGTGTCAACTATTTCAGAGCGGGATACATTTGTTTTCATTCTAATGATGGTACATTGGGAAGTGCTTTTTATCAAGAATTATTCAAATTCCATTAGAGTCCCCTGAGTTGGAAAAGGAAAGGAAACAAGATGAGGTGAATTGAGTAATACATACAAAGCATCTTGACAGCAACTTTTTTGATGTAATGATGCAACCATGAGAACAACAATAACTATAGATCCCGATGTTGAACAGTTAATTCGGGATACCATGCAAAAAAGTGGTGGGAAACATGCTTATCCGGCAATGAGCCGATAGAATTGGTTAATCCTGTAATATTTGCATTTACAAGGATCGCTACCAGTTATAGAGTATTCTCAAATCCAATGACGATTCCCGAAGTATTTTCTCATATCAATAGTTGGATATCACGATCTGTAACGCAAGTACTTGAACCCGGCAGCAGTCATTATTCAGATGTCCAGGATCTGCTTATCCAGGCTGGCTCAGCAGGCGGGAATTTAGTAACTGATGCACAAATAGCAGCTTTAGCCCTTACTCATAGAGCCATAATACATACTGCAGATTATGATTTTAAACGATTTCCCAATATAAAAAGCTGTTATCCATTGGAGAAGACGCATAAAAACTAATCATTATAATAAAGCCAGGCACGGTTTGCCCGTTTGTACAAATTGTGTGAATTACAGCGAATAATAATACAGCAGAACCTTAAATAGACAGAAACGCTGGCAGCTGACAGGAATGCAGCTTGCGTTACAATCCTCTTAATTTCCGACAATAGTAATAATCTTTCTCCTAACATCATACCCCGTTAATTCAGCACTTCCCCACATACAGCCGTACAGCCTCTTCACCATCGAATTTACCTACATTAGTTATACTGATTTCGACTGCGACATCCGGTAATAAATTGGAATTTTAAACTGTATGAGTAGTTGAAACCTATCATCTTGCAGCTTAATGGTATCTTCAAAACTGAAATTCCTACTTGATATTTACGCCTTTTGTGAGTGTCTACCTGCATGAATACTCGTATACCCTAAATAATACCCTTAAAACCAACGGTCAGCAATCCTCTCGCAGGTAATCAAATGTATTGAGGTGGTATATTCCGGTTAGGCTTTAGCAGCCTAACCGGACGATCATCGACAATTAAGCCTCTTCCAGTTTCCTGATGTAAAGCCAGCATTCACCCATGAGCACAAAAAATACTGCGTCTGCCACACCGAATACTAGTGCAAACAGGATATGCGGGATAGTTCCAGAAGCTAAAGCAACAATCGCTATCGTCATGTAAGCTAACTTGTACAGCGTTCCAACAGCGATAAGGTCCTGGTTCTTTTTCAGGTTGCTCAGATACACCAACAGGTACGCAATGCCGATCACTATTAAAAATGCTCCTATGAGCATTACATAGGGTCCGCTTGGTGGATCTACCTTCAGCATTTTAAAGACTTGTTTGTAAAACAGGGTAAAAATGATACCCAGAACGATATCATAAATTGCCCCGCACAAGAACAATATCCTGTAGTACGTTTCTCTCCTTTTTTCCATTATATTTCCCCCTTCACCATTAATAATTAATGATAGGTATATGATATACCTGTTGTCAAGTAATTGCTTGCCATAAAAATATTTAACTTTAAAAACACATGGATATTACAGTAAAACCGGCAGATGGTGATCTCGAGATATATCACCTGTCAGCTTCATTGAGCTCGGCCAGTCCTTCACGCAGGGTAACAGGCTTTCTTCCTCCCGATTCCATCAGGTCCAGAAACCGCCGGTTATCGAAATCAAGATTGCTGGACACCGTCAGCAGGGCATAGTGTGACGGGTCCATGAATGGATGGGACAACCTAAGCAGGTTGGATATGACCGTGACCATCCAGGCTACCGGAGAGGCTATGGCAAGCGGGATCGTCACAGACCTGAAATGCTTATCCGGGAAGAAAGCTTTGGCCACCATACGGTAGAAGTCGTCTACGCTGGTCCATTCGCTGTCCAGTACATTGATAACCTCACCTGCACAATCTTCTTTTGACGCCAGCAGGAAAATGGCTGCGGCAACGTTTTTTACATGGGCCAGCGGCCAGCGGTTTTTCCCCCTCCACTTACCGAGATAGACAAACGCAGGGAAAACGCGCAGGTAATCTACCACCCGCTTGGTCAAGGTCGTATCTCCTAAGCCCCAGACTGCGGCCGGACGGACGATCGCGTATTGGTCTTTGGGTATGTTCTCTCCCACCCACTTCTCGGCCAGGATCTTGAACTTTGGGTAGGGATTAACAGGAAAGGTCTCGAAGGGCAATGCATCCTCATCCTCACCGTCAAAATCGCGCATGCCGTAAACATCGGTGCTGGACACGAAGACAAATCGTCTGGCTCCCATGTCCATGGTAAGCCTGGCAAGATGCCTGACGGAGACAAGATTGGCCTGCCTGAAATCTGCAGCGCGCCCGATATCAGAAGCCCTTCCTCCGCAATGGACAACAGCATCAAAGGGATCGCATTTCGTAAAAATGCGTTGTAGGGTATGGAAATCCGTCATGTCGCCATGATGCATAACAACCTTACCGGTTTTCCCCAGGCGGGTTAGGTCCTCGGATACGGTGTGGTGAACCAGGGCGTGAACATACCAGCCCCGGTCGACGAATTCCCGCATAACGCAGCCGCCTATAAACCCTGATGCGCCTGTCATAAAGACCTGCTTCATATGATTTCCAGATTTTTACCAACCTGCTCCATGATACCAAGGGCCTTATCCATATCACCTGTAGTGAAGCTGTTCATAATACACATACGAATACGGCACTCCTTGCGTCGCACAGCCGGATAGGTGACAATGTTTGTGTAGAGTCCAGCCTTCCTCAGGGCCTCATGAAAGGCAACCAGCTTCTCTTCGTCTTCCACTATCACAGGCACCACAGCGGACTCGCTATTACCGGTATTAAATCCCATACCTTGAAGTTTGGACTTCATGTAGTTCACGTTTATCCAGAGGCGATCACGACCTGCCGTATCCGTCTCCAGGAGCCTGAACGCTTCGATCAGGCCAGCTACAATGGGTGCGGGCAAGCTGGTGGAAAAGAAGTAGGTCCTGGCATAGTAGCGCAGATAGCTTACCACAGCCCGGCTGGCTGCGCAGTAACCGCCGAGTCCGCCGGGAGCTTTACTGAGCATCCCCACATTGAGGTCGATATCATCCATGCAGCCATGCATTTCAGCCGTTCCCCGTCCGGTGGGACCGACGATGCCCAGCCCGTGGGCGTCATCCACCATGATTCTGGCACCGTAACGCTTGGCCAGATCAGCAATCTCATCGAGACGCGCCGTGTCTCCGTGCATGGAGAATACTCCGTCTGTAAGGATCAGCCTCCCCTTCTGGCTGTCGGGCAGCCGTTTCAGAATACGTTCCAGAAATTTCATTTTGCCGTGAGGATATATTTTTATTTCGGCACCGGACAAGATGCATCCATCGAAGATGGAGGCGTGATTTGCAGAATCGTTTATCACGACGTCACCCGATCCGCACAGGGCGGATACCACTCCGATGTTGGTCGCATAACCTCCGGGGAAGACAATCGCATCCTCGCACCCGTGAAATAGTGCAATCTTCTTCTCGAGTTCCCGGTGCAGGTCGGTAACTCCAGCGTAGAGCGATACCGATCCCATGCCGTATCCGTACTTATCGCAGGCTGCCTTTGAGGCTGCCACCACATCAGGATGGATAGTCAGGGACAAATACGAGTTGGACCCGAACATCAGGGACGGAATCCGTTTACCGTCGAGGTTCTCAAGGACCACCCTCGGTTCAGCCTTTCCCAAGTTGCGGATACCAAGGGAATTAAGGGCAGGCTGGGGATTGTCGGCGATATACTGATCGATGGCGAATACCTTGGCAAAGATATCTTCGTCTCCACCTGAGGGAAAAAAGTCTTCGAATGTCTTTGTGTGTTTCATACCCTTTCCTTATATATAGCATCGCGTCGGTCCATGGCCGTCACAGTGAATGGTGCAGAGATTGCAGTTTGTGCATTGTGATTGCTCAAAATCGCCCCGCTTCAACTGCGCGGGAATATCAGGCTCCTTTATCAGCGGTCTGCACAGGGCTACTCCGTCAAGACCGTATCTTGTAACACTCTCCACCATATCCAATGCCGTGCGGAGTCCGCCAACGGTGATCACCGGCATACCTGTCTCTCGTTTGATGTATGCAGCAGCCTCTCTGTTATAGTCAGGGGTAAACGGCTTGAATTTACGTATGTAGCGTCCTTTGCAGCAGAGCTTCCACAGGTTACGCAAGGGGATAGGAATACGATTGAACAGCGGGTTGACCTGTAAGACCGTGTCCACAGGACACTCCCCCCGGATGATATTTAACGCATATTCCATGGTGCCGTAGGAAATCTCCACCCCGTCTGCACCAAGGATTTTCAACTGAGCCACGGTGCCTGCAGTCTCCTCCCAGGTCAGTCCCCGGTCGTCGGCAGCGCTGAGCTTGACCAGGACGGGGAAATCCTTGCCGCAATAGCTCTTAATGGCCTGGAAAACCTCGCTCAGGAACAGAACCCGGTCCTTGCCCCACCGATCTTTTCTCCTGTTTGTCCACGGGGATAGAAACTGGTGGATAAGATAGCCGTGCGCCCCTTGGATCTGCACGCCATGAAAACCTGCGTTCATGGCTCTGTGTGCCGCCTTGCCGAACCCATCGGTAATTTTCATAATATCTGCATCGCCCAATGCGGATACCGATTGACGGAAATACGAACATTTCCTGGAGGTAGCTCCCACCACTTCCAGATTAGTCATACGCCTGAGTGTCTGCCTGCCGGCATGGGCAATTTGCATAAACAGCTTGGCGTCTGGAAACCGGTTCAGGATCGGGGCAATGATTCCAAGCCAGACACTCTCCTTATCCTCTGAATTGATACCGCACTGTCCAGGGTGCATTGCCCTGCCCTGCCAGGAGGTAAATACGAACCCGGTAATGATAGTCCCGATGCCGCCCTCGGCCAGATCCAGATACATCTTTGTAAGACCCTGCATGGGAAATCCGTCGTCGTCCCCCATGCCCTCATAGGTGGCCGACCGAACCAAGCGATTTGGAAGGGTCACATTGCGAAGTTCAAGCGGCTCAAACAAGATGTCACTGTTCATACAAAACCTCCGCCGTCGTTATAACCCGGGCAACATAGGCATTCAGATCCTGAAAGCTTCGGGGACAGGGAGGCGGTGAAGAAAAGGGAAACGTATCCCCGTCCCTAATGATGGACACACCCTTCCCTCCCGGGACGATCTTGCCGATCATGGTCGCATCAATGCCGACCGGGGTAACGGATCCAGGCAGGGCAAACAGCAGTTCGTACTCACCGGCTCCCCCGATCAGGGCCGCTTCCTTCGGGATTCCGGTGATGCCGTTCATAACGATGACATTGGGATCGAACGGAACTGTGTTCATATCCACGACGAATGACATACATGGATTCACCTTGGACAGTGTCCAGACCCCGTCCATAAGGCCGCCGCTGGTGTCAATGCACCCAGTTGCGTTCTCCCGGATGAACGATGCCTCCGAGAGGCGAAGCTCAAACTCCGGGGTCTGGGCTCCCTGAAAGGCCGATACATTGGCATCACCCAACAGTCCGGTCACCCACAGGGTTTGCGGCTGGTCAGGCAGCACCCTGGTCACCGGCTGCCCGGGAACAGGTCCTGCCGCAAAACCGCAGTATCGCCATGAGTCGGAATTACCGAAATCTCCGCCGCAAAGGAAGCATCCAACCTCGTTCAGAACCGACCGCACGCCACAAGCCATCTCTTCAGCGAATTCCCTGTGCAGGGTCGGATTAAGGGAGACAGTATGCATATAAAACCGGGGAACAACCCCGGCTGCGAACAGGTCGCTCAGGGTGCAGATTGCCAGATTGCGGCCAAGCCGAACAGGATCGTCCGAAGTAAACAAATCCTCTTCATGTGTGAACTCATCTATGGTCATACCCCAGACTTGTCCGTTCATATTCACTAGTTCCGCATCACATTCAAAGACAGCGTTCATCTGATCCTTTGAACGGGGAAATCCGTCTGAGAGCAATCGTATCATTTCACGCTCTGTCATTTCACACTCCCTATAAGATCAAGTGCCTTCGGGATGATCTCAATCCTGGCCGGCAGCCATCCTCGCGGATCGCCGTCATATTCTAACTCCTGTATGGCTGGGGAGCTGATTTCGACAATCCGGCATTCTTTGGTGAATAACCCGGAACTGTCCGTCGCGTTCCCGGAATACATGGCCGGCAGTGTCTTTAAAAGCCCCATCCGCCCTTTCCCGTGAATGGCGGCCACGACTAGTTTGCCATCGGTTGGAGACAATGGAAAATTTAAGCGAAGACCCGAAGCGATGAAGGGACTTTTCAGAACAAACAGGTTGTTTACGTTGTGCAGGGAATATGTCTCACCGTCGAGAATCAGGTCAATATCCACGCGCGGGTTCTCGATGATAGCACTGACGACTGCGGCCCAGGTTCCCGGGGTATCGCCAAGACGCTTGCGCCATCGATTTGCCCGGCGTGCCACTATAGCTCCCATGCCGATGTTGGCTCCGCATCCGAAGTGTGAGATACGTTTGATGCCGTTTTCATCCGCGTGTATGATCTTTGTGACATCCACCTTTCGAGCTTTCCCCTTGATTATGACCTGCAGGGCTGCTTCCGGATTGGTCGGGATGCCGTGAAAGGTGCAAAAATCAGGGCTGGTCCCGGAATAGAGAATGCCAAGCTTCGGGCGCTTAGTCCCGGATCGCATCACACCGTCGATCACCCGGTTGATAGTGCCGTCCCCTCCCGCCGCGATAACCAGATCGTATCCTCCGCTGCCCTCGGCCAGGACGGAAGCATCATTCATGGTCTCCGTCACAGCCGCCTTTGTCTCGATGCCGGCTGATTTCAGTTCTTGAAGCCACGTCCCCCACAGACGCTGTCCCTTGCCTGAGCGGGATCCGCGATTCAGGATCAATAGCGCTTTCATTTGTATATTCCTATGTTCCTGTAAAACCGCGTCTTTTCGCCCCGGTCCCATGTCTCAACAAGTTCCCTGGTATACTGCCACGGGATTGGGGTCTTGGTCAGGCTGTGCTTCTTCATCAGTTCGGCGACGGCACCAGCCTGTGTACAGCAGATCCAGTCGACACAGGGAAAGCGGAAGTAAGAACGCATTCTCTCAAGCACCACATCAAACGGCTCGTCTTTGATGTTTCCAAAAGATATATTCAGGAATTCACAGGGCTGCATCTCGCCTGCGGCATTCACATAAAAGCGATCCACACCGCCTGCGGTACAACCCAGGCTTTCCGGAGTTTCCTCGGCTGCCTGTGCGGCCAATGCCGGATAGTCCGACATCCTGCGACTGTTGTATCGGGCATGCTCTTGGCGAACCCATTCGATAAGTGGCGCATCCGATTGCATCAGGTTAACATTTTCCAGCCACATGCCTGAAGGCTTGGGGTGGATAAGCTGGATGTAGTCGACGTCCAGGTCGCGTGCGGTCTTCATCAGCATATCCAGTTGTCCTTCCTTGATGTCCTTTTCCATCAGGACGCTGTTGCACACCGCGGAGAGCCCCAGTTCGCGGCACAAGCGCACAGTTTTACAGGCGACATCATATGAGTTCGTGACACCGGTAAACTTGTCATGCACGTCCGGGTATGGTGAGTGCAGTGAAACCATCAGGCCTGCCAGTCCGACCTCTTTAAGCACAGATAACTTTTCCTTATCCACACCTGCCCCGGTGGTGTTTACCCATATCTCGGAGCGATCATCCAGTTCCTGTAAGATCCCGCGCAGCCTGTCGAACCTAAGGAACGGGTCCCCGCCCTCGATATTGAATAAGGCGACGCCTGCGTCCTGCAGGTTTCGGACAGTCTTAAGTAGAATATCCTCCGGAAGGTCCCTTCCACCGTCCCGCCGCTGATAACAGTGCGGGCACTTGTAGGTGCAGACCTTAGTCATGGAAAAGACGAGGGTCGTCGGTCCTGGAGGTGTTTTGATGAGCTTGGATTCAAGCGTATAAAAGAAAGCTTTTGAGGGATATGCCGGCAGGTAGAGATGTAGCTTGTACCCGTTTGCGACCTTCACTGCCTTGTGCGGGTAGAATATTTTCATAAGAAGAAGCGCCCGGCGCAGGAACCGTACGTATATGGCTGGGTTTCGTGCAAGGGAAATATACTTGCATGCTACGTGGGCGGCAATCTTCAGATAGAGGAAGAACTTCGATGATCCGGTCAGATAATGTTTGTTACTCATGCTTTTGCATCCTTATGCAGTTCGAATAGAAACCCGATGAAGATGTAGCTTGCGCTCATCAGGATCAGTGCCAGCGTGCCGTTATATATGGCAATTATCGTAACCTGCCCTGCAACGCAGGCCCGGATGTTGGTGGCCAGGCTGAAATAGGTTCTCTCTCCCTTTGGGTTCTTGAAAAACAGCCAGGAGTTCCACAGCTGCAGGAAGATGGTGATGGCTGCGCAGAACTGGAAATATTTCATGGAAAGGATGTCCCGTCTGGAGAGCAGTATGACAGCTGCAAGAAGCAGGCAGGTGAGTATAGTCGCAACTGCCCCGGTATAACGGGCTGTATTGATTCCGTGACGGACAATGAAGGTGCGCTTGCCTGCCGCCTTGTCGCCATCATAGTCCTTGAAATAGGTGTAATAGGTCATCAGTCCGTTGAATACGACTACCAGGGCCAGTCCGTAAAGGCGATTACCGGAGATCAGGGGATCAGCCGCCGGTCCGGAGGCCAGGAATCCGTAGACGGTGCACATGGAGATTGACATGCCGAAGACCAGGTTCCCCCACAGTGACCAGCCCTTGGCGTATTCGTACAGGACGTTCAAGAGTACCCCAGCCACTAGCGGCGCCAAGGCCCAGGGATTGAGTATCCATGATACTATTGCGACAAATCCCAGCAATACAAAAGAAAGTCCCATTGCAGGACCGGGAGGAAGCCTACCCGTGACCATGGGTCGATGGGGGGCATTGATGCGGTCTTCGGCAAGACCCAGATAATCATTGATTATCTGGTTGATTCCCCAGCTCAGGAAGAGCATTACCAGAATAAGGATTTTACGAAAGGAAAAAGAATCTCCGGGGTTGTTGAACTGGTAGAATGAGACGCCAATCCACCCTGCAATACCGGTAACGAAGGCGTAATAGAGTCGCATGGACTTAATATAAGCCCGGATGAAAGAAAACACTGAACACTCCGTAACATCTAGATTTCGGAACATGGTTCGTATAACACCTTCTTTAATGATAGAAGATGATTAAGTTCACTGTCAAGCAATACCCGGCTATATACTCTGATCCTGAGAACCTATTTTCCGTAACAGTAATTTAATAATTCATTGTTTCGTTCCTTTAGTGTATCGATGTCTTTTAGTTTCGTTGTCTTCGAGTATCGATGGTGTAAAGCTCTGGCCGTTTAGACTAGAACATGTGGTTATTATTTAGCGTCTTGTACAAGTAGGTTGTACCGCTGGGCTATTGCCTGAATTTGTGGTTGCAAATCCTTTGATACTATAGAGATCAAACTAAATCCGATTCCAGTAGAAGCACCCTGAATTGTTGCATATATCATTGATTTCTCTCGAAACCCAACAGGATCGGTAAATAATGTCCCCTTGAAGGTGTTTCGATAAATTTCTGCAGCAATAGTACCGCCGATACTTGCGGTTACTCCAATAGTTCCGACCCAATTATAAAGTGTAATATCCTTTTTCATGGCTTCGATATATATCTGCAGCTGCTTATCCGTCATATATTCTGTCTTCTCCACCTCGGCCAGCCATTCCCTTATACTTGTGCACAGTCCCCACTTTGTTTCCACGTTATAGGCTACGCCGTTAAGTTGGCAGACCGGGGGAATATATCCAATCCCAAAGAATCCGATTGTGCTCGGGATGTATATCATCTCATCATCTACCCCTAAGGTAGTGTTTGTATCCTCCAGTTGCTCTATGGGTAGTGGCGTGCTGCATGAAAGGAATAGCTGTGTCGATATCAGAATAACTACTACAATTGCTACCAGCATAGCGGTGGCAGTCGATGATATCGACCTATTATTTTTGGGCAATAAAGGTGACGTAACGATTGCTTTGGGATTAATCTTCATAAAATGATACCTCCATAGTTTCGTTAGCGATTGTATATTCATCAAAGACATGATTGCCAATATATGTTGGTTCATAAAGAAGCTAACAAAAGGGGGGGCTATTGGTTAAGTTTATAGGTAGAAATGAAAATAGAGTAAATTTGCCAGTACAAATTTTATAAAGTATACCTAAGACCCTATATAAAATATCCGATTAACCTTATTCAGTACCACCAAGTAAATTAGTATATTTAATTATATATCCTATTATATTAATGTCAATAATACACACTATTATTTGTAATTTATATCTATATTTGAGTATTACGATTCCAGCACCCGGTACGTTTCATATCCCTTTACACATTTTCAGGGAAAATGGGTTGATAAGTTGTTTGTGAGTTAAGGGATAAGAAAATGGACATATGATCGGGCTGGAAAATCGTACCTGGTTCATACTACAAATTATTACCCAGGCAGGGGAATCTGCTGCCGACAATAGCAACTAATGAACTTCCAATCCTATTATCGTACCTAAATCCCCAACCAGAAATGCCTGAATGTTATCATACTCGCATAATATCCATGCTGATAGCACTCCACCCCCTAGCCGCTGCTCTCACGCTCTACCAGCACACCGTTGATCAGTACGCTCTCACTGGGCTTAATAGAAGGATAGTGAATCCGGTCGATAAGGGTTTGTAAAGCCCGCCGGGCTATAATCTTCTTGGGAATGTTGATAGATGTGAGCTGCGGTCGAATAATACTGCTGGCTGGCAGATCATCAAACCCAATTACAGCAATGTCTTCTGGAATACCAATACCCAGCTTTTGGCAGGCATGAATACAGTTGTAGGCAATCATATCATTCACACAGAACAGAGCCGTGGGTCTGAGTTCCAAACGAGTCAGCTGATCATGCATCTGCTGTTGACCGATAGACTGATCCTTATTAATGGTAAAGTGAAAATCATTCTCCCACTCAAGATCATAATAGTTTAGCGCACTGTAAAACGCCTCTTCACGCATACGGAAGTTGGGAGTTTGCTCTTCAGCCTGAACCAGACCAATTGCCGTATGCCCCTTTTTCCTTAAGTGCTCAATAATGATGTAGACACATTCCCGGTTATCCATATCGATAAAATCGACACCTAAACCGGGATAACAGACATCAATAAATACCGACTGCACCCTATTTCTCTTTAAAATTGAAATATCCTCGGGATATAGACCAGCCCCAAGAAAAACCGTACCAAGTGCATTAAAGGATGACAAATTCTCTAAAACCGAAGCGATATTATCTGTCTCAAACGTTTTCGCCTCAATAACCAGTCCATGCCGGGAAGCCTCCATGGTGAGCCCCTCCAGGTAATCGGCAATAAATATCCGATAACTGTCATCCCAAACCTGACTTGGTTTAAGAATCTGAACAAAATGGATCGTCTTGCCGGAAACATCCTCTTCCTGGTATCTGATATATCCCAGGTCCACAGCAATTTGCTTAATTTCTTGAGCTTTTCCCTCACTAACACCCTTTTTATTGTTAAGTGCCAAAGAGACGGTTGCAGCGGTAACATTAGCGATACGAGCGATATCTTTTAGTGTTGCATTAGCCATGTTGACAGTATAACCGACAACTTCTCATTAATCAACTTAATTTTTTTAAGCATTTAACTAAATATTTACTTAACTTTTACTTGACAGAAATTAAAAACCGTTTTACGGTAAGAGAAATAATTTGTTACAAAACAAATTTTTCACAGTATAATTTTATGGAGGTTATATCATGAAAAGAAGAGTATTATTTATTGCTGCACTCATACTACTGGCTGCAACCCTGTTGTGGGCCGGCGGCGCCGAAGAAACTGAAGCTGATGACAGTCAATTACGGGTCATACTCATCATTCCCGGCAACCTCGGGGATAAATCTTTCTTCGACTCAGCAAACAGAGGTCTGGAGATGATCGCAGAGGAGCTGACAGCAGAGACAAAAGTAATTGAAGCCGGAACAGATTCGACCAAATGGGAACCAGCACTTCTTGACGCTGTAGAAGGTAATTGGGACATGATCATCTCGGGAAGCTCTATGACAGAACTTATGAACACCATCGCCCGGGAAAACCCAAACCAGAAATTTATTAATTTTGACACATCAATCAGCGACACACCTGACAACGTCTACTCAATGTTCTATGCCACCAATGATATAGGATTCCTGGCTGGAACAGTCGGGGCTCTGGTCACAAATTCAGGACTTCCCCTGACCAACGAAGCAAAAATCATCGGCTTTCTCGGCGGAATGGACATCCCCGGAATAAATGACTTCCTCGTAGGCTATATTGAGGGAGCGGTGAATATTGATCCTGAAATCAAAATACTCATATCCTATGCAGGCGATTTCGGTGATCCGGCAAAGGGAAAAGAGCTGTCCCTGATCCAGTACAAAGCCGGAGCCGATATTAGCTACAACGTCGCCGGCGGTACCGGTCTGGGACTTCTTGATGCTGCAAAAGTAGTAGATGCCTATGCCATTGGCGTTGATTCTGACCAGGCGATGCTTTTCAGCGAAACGGATCCGGTGAAGGCAGAACATATTGTAACTTCTACAGTAAAAAGAATTGACCTGGCCCTGCTGCGAGCCGTAAAACTGGACATTGATGGAAACCTCACCTACGGAGTACATGATAAATTGGGTATCAAAGAGGGCGGAGTTGGTCTGGCTAAAAATCAATACTATGATGCAATCCTCACTGATGAGATTAAAGCCGTAATCAGCACCATTGAACAGCAGTTTGTTGATGGTACATTAACCGTATCCAGTGCATTCGGCATGAGCTCGGATGAAGTGAACGCAATGAGAGATGCTGTCTCCATCCAATAAGAAAACGTATTAGTGCGGGATTGACCGTAAAGGCTGGTCCCGTACAATCAGGATAATTATGGAACCCATACTGCGACTAGATAACATCACCAAAGTTTACCCAGGTGTAGTGGCCAATAAAAACATCTCCTTTGATTTACAGGAGGGAGAAATTCATGCAATCTGCGGTGAGAACGGAGCTGGGAAAACCACCCTGATGCGTATCCTGTTCGGCATGGAGAGACCCTCCGGGGGAGTAATCCACTTCAGAGGCAAACCCACCAACATAACTTCACCGCAGGATGCTATCAACTTAGGGATAGGAATGGTGCATCAGCACTTCATGCTTGTACCATCATTCACCGTCGCCGAAAATCTCGTTCTCGGAATCGAACCATCAAACTATACCCGGATTAACAAACGGAAGGCCATTAAGAAGACCCGAGAAATAGCTGAACGCTACAACCTGAACGTAACACCGGAGGCTAAGGTAGAGGATATTTCAGTCGCCATGATGCAAAAACTGGAAATTCTGAAAGCTCTGTACCGGGGAGCCAAAATTCTGATACTTGATGAACCGACAGCTGTCCTAACTCCGCAGGAGACAGAAGAACTGTTTGATGAACTCATCCTGCTCAAAGAGAAGGGTCATACCATCATTTTCATTTCACATAAGCTGAAAGAGGTAAAGGCTATCAGCAACCGGACAACGGTTATTCGCCGCGGTGAAGTGGTTGGAACATACCGAACCGAAGATGTTACCGAAACACAGATCTCAGAAATGATGATTGGCAAACTGATAATGAAGCGCTCCAAAATGGAGAAGCAGCCTCTTGGACGGAAAATCCTGCAGGTGGAATCGCTGTCGCTGACCGCAAAATCAGGCAAAAAGATACTGGATTCTATTAATTTCACTATTCAGGAGGGCGAAATCCTCGGAATTGCGGGTGTTGAAGGCAACGGCCAAAACCAACTGGTCAGCATACTTACAGGAAAAACACCCGTTTCAGAAGGCACTATTTCTTTTATGGGGAATAGTATCGAGGCCAATGGAATTCACCATATGCGGTCATTGGGAATGGCCTATATTCCGGAAGACAGGATGAAAGAGGGTTGTGCGCGGGAGGCGATGGTTTGGGAAAATCTGATTACCAATAAGATAGATACAAAAGAGTATGCCGCCGCAAACATCCTGAAATTGAGAAAATTGAAAAATGATGCTGACTCACTTATTGAAACCTATGACATTCTCTGCTCCGACAGCAGCAAACAGGTATCCCTGCTCTCGGGAGGGAATATCCAGAAGGTGGTAGTAGCCAGAGAATGTTCCAGCGATCCCCACCTGCTCATAGCTGATCAGCCGACCCGTGGAGTGGATGTGGGAGCCGCTGCAAGAATACATCAAAAAATACGGAAACTAAGCAGTGACAATAAAGCAGTACTTCTGATCTCAGCAGACCTTACTGAATTACTCGAAGTCTGTACCAGTCTGGTGGTTATGTTTGAAGGCCAAATAACTGCCTGGTTCAAGGATATTACCCGTATGGATGAAAAAGATTTGGGCCTATATATGCTTGGAATCAAGCATCAGGAGATGGATAGCGATGAATGAGGGATGGTTTAATAAAATACGGACAGTGATAGCGATTTTACTGGCTCTTGTACTGGCTCTGGTTATAATATCCCTGGTCAGCAGCAGCCCTCTTCGCACTTTGAGCCTTTTCCTATTCGGACCATTTAGGAATTTCCGCTATATCGGTAATGTCATAGAACTGATGATCCCACTGATTTTTTCAGGGCTGGCCACTGCAATACTGTTCCGCTCCAACCTGTTCAATCTTGGCGCTGAAGGTATTTTCTACATCAGCGGATTAACTGCCGCAATTATAGCGGTTTTGGTTCCAATAACTTCATCTTTCCTCCATCCCCTGACTGCAATAGTTGCCGGTGCTGTAGTTGGGATGCTTGTAGGGGCAATTCCCGGGTACCTTAAGGCAAAATTGGATGCCAGCGAGCTGGTTTCCTCACTCATGCTGAACAGTATTCTGGCAGGAGTGGGACTCTATGCACTGAACAATTTTATCCGGGATAAAAACCTGACAGAAATTGCATCCCTAAAGCTGCTAGAGAGCGCCCGCCTGCCGAGAATTCTGCCCGGTACCAGGATTCATGCCGGACTGATTATTGCTTTGACTATGGTAGTTCTGGTTTATCTCTTTTTTAAATACCACAAGTGGGGATATCTGTTGAAAATGTTCGGGTATAACCGGTTTTATACCGAGTTTTCTGGATACAGCTCATTCAAACTGATCATGATCGCACACCTTTTGGCCGGAGCTCTGGCCGGAATGGGAGGCTCAATTGAAATACTGGGAATGCATGATCGTTTCAGGTGGGCAGGATTACCGGGTCTTGGATTCGATGGGGCACTGGTTGCCATGCTGGCAAGGAACAATCCGGTCTCAGTTCTGTTTGCTGCCCTCTTTATTGCGTATATACGTACAGGGGCTGACATCATGGCACGACAGGGAGATGTAACTGCAGAGATGGTCTATATCATCCAGGCTGTAATAATTCTGCTTATATCAGCAGAGCGGTTTCTACATAGATTCGAACAGCGCAGGCTGCTGAAAAGGGTGTTGGGATAAAATGTTTTTGGATTTAATCATTTCCACAGATTTTCTCTTCTCTATAATCCGAGTCAGCACACCACTCGTGTTTGCCGCTTTAGGAGCATTGATTTCCGATCGGGCCGGTATAGTCAATATCGGGCTGGAGGGCATCATGCTGACCTCAGCTCTCGGAGGAGTTCTGGGTAGTGCCTTTTCTCAAAGCGCTGGTGTCGGACTCCTAATAGCAGTATGTACCGGGATATTCTTCTCAATTATCCTTGCCTGGTTTACCCTGAAACTCAAGACACATATCATATTGGGCGGAATCGCACTCAATCTGTTTGCATCAGGCGGAACGATATTCGTGCTCTATCTGGTAACCGGCGACAAAGGCACTTCAGCCTCGTTAGCAAGCAAAGTTCTGCCCGATATCACCATCCCCCTCCTGTCCAAAATCCCGCTCCTTGGTGAAGTAATCTCCGGACACAACCTGCTTACCTATGTCTGCCTTTTATCAGTGGTGGGAGTATGGTACTTAATGAAGCATACCTCGCTAGGCACATGGATACGGGCTGTGGGAGAAAACCATCATGCAGCAGAATCAGTGGGAATAAATGTATATAAAATACGATTTATCTCATTGATACTGAGCGGCTTGTTTGCATCATTGGGCGGGGCATTCCTCTCAATGGGGTATGTATCCTGGTTTTCACGAAACATGACAGCCGGACGGGGTTGGATAGCCCTTGCCGCTGAAGCGATGGGAGGAGGATTGGTATTGCGTACCACGGTTACCGCAATGCTGTTTGGTGCTGCCGATGCGATATCAAACACACTACAGACCATCAACCTGCCTTCGGAACTGGTTAAGACTCTGCCCTACTGGGGAACTATTATTGGCCTGATAATTTACGCTATTAACAAAAAGAGAAAAAGGAACCGACAATATGAAGCGAAAGATTCTCATTGATACTGACCCCGGTCATGATGATGCCATTGCGATTATGCTGCTCATGGCCCAACCGGAAACCTTCGAAATCCTGGGTTTTACCACCGTTGCCGGCAATCAGACAGTGGAAAAGGTGACCAGGAATATGCTGAAGATTGCTGAACTCACCGGCAGTCCTGTTCCAATTGCGATAGGGGAGAAGAAGCCTATGAAACGGGTGCTGGAAACCGGAGGTACAGCTCATGGCGAATCAGGCATGGATGGACCAAATCTTCCTGAACCAATTCTGAAACCTGTTGATGAACCGGGCGTTGAATTCCTCCATGCAAAAATCATTCAGAGTCCAGAACCTGTTACTATTCTGGCTTTGGGTCCCTTAACCAATATAGCGGTACTGCTCTCCCGATATCCGGAAGTTAAAGAGCGAATTTCAGAAATCTCCTTAATGGGGGGAGAAATATCGTCGGGAAACATAACGCGAGCTGCAGAATTCAATATATATGTCGATCCTGAGGCTGCAGAAATTGTATTCTCATCATCAATACCGATCACAATGAGCGGACTGGATGTTACCGAAAAGGCCATTATTCTACCCACGGAGTGGAATAAGCTGCGCAGCGGTGGCAGGGCTTCACAATTCACCGCTGAACTGTTGGACTTTTATAACATCTATTCTGATAAACTTGGCTTCTCAGGCTCCTGTCTGCACGATGCATGTGCAGCGGCATGGCTGATACATCCTGAATTGTTCACCTCAAGAAAACTGAATATCAAGATTGAGACCATGGGAGTTGTAACCAGAGGAATGACGGTGGCCGACACTCGCAAAGTTCCCAGACACCCGGCCAATATAAATGTGCTGATTGATGTAAATCGGGAACAGTTTGTTGACCTGGTATTACGGAATTTGGCGAAGTTGGATGTACTAATTAATAACTGACCGGAAGCCGGTGGGATTGTAATAGCTGAAAATCAACAGGTAGAAAAGAATTATCCCAATAATTTTGGCTATTCGCATCAATTTTAGGAAATTCCTGTATCTTACTTATTTGATAAATGATCAAAGGGCGTTACATAATCTTGCAGTTTCCGAGATTATGTTAAGGGAAAGACCTAACAGCTTAAAGGGATGCTCCCCTTTCCCTCCCTCTCCTGCCTACTTTTATTCAGACATTAAACCTGAAGTGCATAACATCTCCGTCACGTACCAAATACTCCTTTCCCTCAATCCGCATTCTACCGGCAGCTTTTACTTTTTGTTCAGAACTGAGCTCAAATAAGTCAGTACAATGATATACTTCTGCTTTAATAAAACCCTTCTGGAAGTCTGTATGAATAACTCCGGCAGTCTGTGGAGCTGTATTCCCTTCATGGAAGGTCCATGCACGGTTCTCATCAGCTCCGGCAGTAAAAAATGTCCGAAGCCCCAGTGTGTCATAAGCGGTTTTAATTAAGCGGTTTAAACCGGATTCCTCAAGACCTGACTCCTGTAGAAATTCACAACGTTCTTCATCAGACTCGAAGGAGGCAATTTCCGCCTCAAGCTGTCCGCAAATAACAATTGCATGTGAGCCCTCTTCTTCTGCAATCCTGCGAACTGTCTGTACCAGAGAATTATCTTCATCCAATCCATTTTCATCCACATTACAGACATAAATTTGTGGTTTCATTGTTATCAAATGGAGTTCTTTCAGCAGAAGTTTCTGTTCCTTAGTAAATTCAAGGCTTCTCGCGGGCTTTCCCTGTTCCAGTGCTTCCTTAAGGGCTGTCAGAAGCGGCATCAGCTGTGCAGCCTGTTTCGCACCCTCTTTTCCCATACGTCCAAGTTTATCAAGTTTTGTCAGCCGCTTTTCTACAGAGTCCAGATCGGCAAATGCAAGTTCAATCTGAATTGTTTCAATATCTGACTCAGGATTAATAACATTCTCCACATGGGTAATATCATCATTTACAAAACATCTGACAACGTGGACCAGAATTCCCACTTCACGTATGTGGGCCAGAAAACGGTTACCTAACCCCTCGCCTTTCGATGCTCCCCGAACCAATCCGGCAATATCAACAAACTCAACAACAGCCGGAATAACCTTTTTTGTAGGAATAAGTTCAACAATCTTATCAAGCCGTTCATCGGGAACACTTACAATCCCCACATTTGGGTCAATTGTGCAGAAAGGATAATTTGCCGCTTCAGCCGGCGCTGAAGTCAGTGCAGAGAAAATCGTAGATTTCCCCACATTCGGGAGTCCAACAATACCACAATTCAAACCCATATTTATTACCATCCTGGAACTATTTATATATTTTTGCCTGCTGAGATTTTAGGCTGGAATATCCTATCATATATTGACAACAATGATAACCTCATTTAGTGTCTTAACTACATATGACAAATACAACATTTAGATACGATGCTTCTGAAGAGCAGGAAAGCTGTGCACTATTGATCACAATTCAAACACCTGATATTGATGAACAACTCGCAAAACACCATCAGTCTGAACTTAAAAGTCTGGTATCAACACTTGGAATGCCTATTGCCGGCTCAATTATTGTTACCTTAAGAGAGCCTAATCCGGCTTTTCTTATAGGTACGGGGAAAATGGCAGAAATTGTTGAACAGGCTAAAGAGCTAGAGGCGGAGTGTATTATCATTGATCATGATTTAAGCCCAAGTCAACAGCGAAACTGGGAAAAGCAAACAGAGGGTGCAGTTATTGACCGGAGAGAAGTAATTCTTCAAATATTCGCTGATCGTGCCTCTACCCGGGAAGCAGTACTGCAATCGGCACTTGCTCAGCAGGAATACTCAATGCCAAGGCTGACACGAGCATGGACTCACCTCTCCAGGCAGCGTGGAGGAACGAAGGGAACAAGAGGTGAAGGAGAAACCCAGCTTGAAGTTGACAGACGTATAGCATTAAAAAAAATATCCCGCCTTAAGGCAGAACTTAAAAAGGTCAAAGCGCACCGGGACACGCAAAGAAAACAGCGCAGGAATCTTCCGGTTCCCACTGGTTCAATCGTTGGATACACAAATGCGGGGAAATCATCGCTTCTTCATGCATTAACTGATGCAGATGTACTGATAGAAAACAAACTATTTGCTACACTTGATCCAACAACACGAAGAATTGTTCTCTCAGGAGGAGCTGAGGTTCTTGTAACAGATACCGTAGGCTTTGTACAGAAACTTCCTCATAATCTTGTTGAGGCATTTAAATCTACTCTGGAAGAGACTAAATATTCAGATTTCATTATTCATGTAATTGATGCCGCCCATCCTGATGCCTTAAACTGCTATAAAACTACTATGGAAGTTTTGGAATCTCTTGGATGTGTGGATAAACCCATGCTTCTGGTCTTTAATAAAATGGATCTTATTGAGGACAGAATCCATCTCAACAGTATCATGGAAAAACATGAGCATGCAGTATTTATCTCTATAAAAAATAATTCCGGGTTGGAAGAGCTGCTTGGGGAAATTTCAACAATTCTCTCAAATGTATACCCTGAGGAAATATATCTATTTCCACCTGACAGATACGATCTGGTAGCTTTGATTAAACGTAACGGCTCTATTCTAAAGGAAACGTATGGAGATGATGGGATTACTATTCATGCAAGGATTCCTGAGAGACTAAAAAATTCATTAAACAATTTCATCTATAGTCATTAGCAGGAAATAAAAAAACATCCCTTGGTATAATTCCACTCATCCAGGGGAACTACTAGTAAGGGATGTTTATTTCTTGAAAAGTTTTTTAACTAAAGATCAAGTTCGTATCGTGCACCAATTCCGCCAACTGCACCGGCATTCATTGTTACGAAATTAAATTTAGGTCCAACTTCCAGAAAAACTTCAATTGAAGGATCCTTAAAGTAGTAGCTGATTCCGACAGGAACTTCTAAACCAATATTAAAAGTACCAAAAGTTACACTTAAATTACCACCAAAATAGACATTAAAATCTAAATCTTCAATACTGAAGTCGATGAACTTATATTGAACTCCTCCGGAAACAATTATTCCGCCGCCAAAACCCAGTCCGCCAACGACTGACAATTCAGAATCAAGGTCATATTTAGCAGTTACACCCAGTGGTGAACCCAGATAGAGTCCTACCCCAAAATCTTTACCATTCGTATCAGCAGCAGTTACAGG
>JABMQR010000214.1 GCA_013202335.1 Bacteroidota bacterium | reverse complement strand
GGGCGTAAAACTTTTGATACCCAGGAATATATGAAAGAAAAACTCTATCCGAGTGAGGCTGAAACATGGTAGATGCAAAGAAACAGGATTCAAGAAGTAAGTTCCCGCCTGTTGAAAATGGGAAAAGTAAGTACAACCTGACCTCAGGTAAATATATGAAGATTTGGCAGGGACCTCAGCATCCGGGAGTTACCGGTAATATGTCTCTGGAGTTAACCGTGTGCGGTGATGAGGTTGTTGATTGTAAAACACATGTAGGTTACCTGCACCGTGGTTTTGAAAAACTCATGGAGCGCAGAAAATATATTCAGTGCTTCCCGCTTGTATGCAGAATTTGTGTTCCGGAGCCGGATTTTAACGAGTATCTGTTTGCAGAGTGCCTTGAAGAGCTGGCAGGAATTCAAATACCTGAAAAAGCTAAGTGGCTGCGTGCTCTTACCCTTGAGATGGCAAGATTAACCTCTTTTCTGATGTGGATTGGCGGACAGGCCGGTGCCTTTGGTATGGGAACAATCGGACAGTGGACAGTTACCATGCGTGACTATATGCTGGATCTGTTTGAAGAACTTTCCGGCGGCCGCATCTACCATATGTATATAATTCCCGGTGGTGTCAGAGCCGATCTTCCCGAAGGATACGAAGGGCGTGTTGAAAGCACACTCAGGCAGATTGGGAAGGTCTTAAAAGATGTAGAGCTGGCAATGATGCATAACTATGTCTTTAAGAAAAGAGCCAAAGGGTTGGGAATAATAACACTTGATATGGTTGATGAGTATGGAATTACCGGACCTAATGCCCGGGGAAGCGGGGTGAAAAGAGATATCAGAAAAGATAATCCCTACCTTGTATATGATCAGCTTGATTTTGAAATTATCACAGAAACAGGATCCGATGCTTATGCCAGAACCTGGGTGAGACTGAAAGAGATGTATCAATCTATCGATCTTATTCGTCAAATGATGGAAAAGATGCCGAAAGAGGGTCCTTTTTTCCAGAAACTTCCAAACGTTCTTCACTGGAAGGTGCCGGCTGGACAAACCTATCGTAAGTCTGAATGTACTCGTGGTGAATATGGGTTTTACATGGTTTCTGATGGTACCGAACTGCCGAGAAGAGTCTATGTCAGGGGACCAAGTTATACCCATGCAGTAACTCTTATGGAACGTTTAGCGGTAAATACAAATATCGCAGATACTGCCGGGTTGATGGTTTCATTACATACGTATCCACCTGAGATTGAGAGGTAAACAGATATGAGTCTTAAAGATATTATTGCACCGTTTTCCGTATGGAAACGTGCATTTGAGAAGCCCTATACAACAAAAAAACCTTTGGATGAGAGACCTGGTGCAGCCCGCTACCGGGGGTTCCATATAAATGATATGGATAAGTGTATCGGCTGCGGTACCTGTGAGGAGATATGCCAGAATGAGGCAATAGACCTCGTTCCGGTATCTGAAACACGACATGGTGATTCAGGATTACGTCCAAAGATCGATTATGGACGCTGTTGCTGGTGTGCCCTGTGTGTTGATGTTTGTCCTACCAGTTCTCTGGGGATGAGTAATGAGTATATTTGGATTGATAGTGATCCTGAAGTATTCAGATTTATACCGGGACATGATGAAAAATCATGGAACAACTCTGAATTGGGCTATCGTCGGGCAGAAGGATATGATCTTTTGGATGGTCAACGTGTGGCTATGCCCATGCTTTCATTTGAAGAGAGTAAGAAAAGTTTTGTCGAGATGGTGCAGGGATATTCTGCAGAGCAGGCCCGGGAAGAGGCTGATCGCTGTATTGCCTGCGGTATCTGTGTAGCCACTTGTCCAGCGCACATGCAGGTTCCGGAGTATATTAAGGCAATCCGGGATGATGATATGGATGAAGGTCTGAAAATTGTGTATAACGCGAATCCGCTTCCGGCTTCCTGCGGACGTGTATGTTCTCACTCTTGTGAAAATGTCTGTGCAGTGAAACATAAGGGAGAAGCTCTCTCTATTAGATGGCTTAAGCGTTATATTATTGATCAGATTTATTTGGGAGATTATCAGAAAGTTCTTGATGAAGGAGAACCGGGTAATGGAAAGAAAATTGCAGTTGTCGGATCCGGTCCCGGAGGGTTGAGTGCAGCCTACTATCTCAGTCTGTTGGGATATGCGGTTACCATTTTTGATGCCAATGATAAAGCCGGCGGAATGCTGAGATATGGTATTCCGGAATACAGACTTCCCTATGATCAGATTGATAAAGATATTGATTATATAAAATCTCTTGGTGTTGAGGTTAATCAGAGTACGAGAATCGGGCGAGATATACCTTTTTCAAAAATTTATGATGAGTTTGATTCAGTATTTTTCTCAACCGGTCTTACTGATCCCTATGGATTGGATATTGCCGGAGAGGATTTGAAGGGAGTGATTCCGGGTCTTGAAATGCTGGATGATGTTACCAAAGGATTAACTCCGGATATTGGGTCTTCTGTAGTAGTAATTGGTGGAGGTAATGTTGCCATGGATGCAGCAAGAACTTCAAAAAGATATGGTGCTGACGTTACTATCCTCTATCGAAGAAGAGAAGTAGATATGCCTGCTGATGAGGAAGAGATTGAAGAGGCTCAGGGTGAAGATTGTCTTTTGACAACTCAGGCTATTCCTCTGCGGCTCAAAAAAGGCGATAAAACCCGTCTCAAACTCTACTGGGGTAGAGCGGAAATGATATCTGATGGCCCTGGGAAGCGCCCGAGACCTGTTCTTATTGAGGGATCTGAAGAGTTAATTGAGTGTGATACCGTTATAACTGCTATTGGGCAGTCTGCTGATTACAGCTTTTTACCTGAAGAGTTAGCATCAAAACTTTCATTTAAACGTGGATATGTGGAAGTAAATGAGTTTTCTCAGACAGCTGATCAGAAAGTATTTGCGGGGGGGGACATTGCAAATCCTAAACGGGATGCCATTAGTGCAATTGCCAACGGTCACT
>JABMQR010000019.1 GCA_013202335.1 Bacteroidota bacterium | reverse complement strand
TGGTTTATCTTATTGTATCTAAAGTAATTACAAACCATCAAAAACTTCACTAATAGGTAGATCTTTCAAAATTTCCTAATTTTGAAAGATCCTCACATATAAATTAAAAACATCTGCTGCTTTTATAATTCTGTTTTTTTGCAGAACTCAGGAAAGGACGGTCCCTCCACCGAAAGAGTACTAACTGCCAAATCCGTACCCATTCCAAGACATACTGCTTCGCTTTTCTGCCTGATTTTTCCTGTTAAATACCCAGCTGCAAAGGCATCACCGGCACCAATTGTTCTGGTGCTGCCACCGCCTACAGGAATTCCCATATCCGGAGCATCATGAAAAGTTCTTCCGCCCCGGTTAATACTTACCACACCCTTTTCGCCATATTTAACCAAAAAATCACAATTACAAGCACTATATTTCGCTATCCACTCCAGACATCTGCTCTCAACAGCAGCAAAAGAGCATGCAAAAAGTGCAGCAAACTCTTCGCCCGTTCCAAACAGTATCATTCGTCGATCACCGGCGATCTTTAAAAGCAAATCACTGTACATTGCTGCAGCATAGGGTGAACCAAGATCTACAGCCGTATTAACCGTTTCCGGTAAATCGCGTATTAGCTCCCCGGCATAAGAGAGCGCAAATCCCTCAACATATACCCATTTAGCCGCTTTCGTAACTTTAATTGCATCTCTGGTTAGTGAATATTTATGCGAGGCACCGGGAGATACCACTATAGAATAGGTATCAGGTATTCCTGAACTCTGAAAATACCTGCAGCAGCCGGTACCACCTGCATACTCAGACAGCAGTAACTGCAGGTTACTGGAATCAGCTGCTCTGCTAAATAATTCGGCACCACCATCTGTACCAACCCCGCCGCAGAATAGAACCGAAGCCCCTGCTCCGGCAAGCAGTCTTGCTGCGGTAAATGACCCGCCGCCGGGATATGCCCGAATACCGTTAGCAGAAATTACTCCATTCCTATCAGCGCAGTTTACTAATATCATATTCCCGGTATCATATATTTTTTTTGAATACGCATATAATTCACAATTTTCAGGGGTTTCTCTATGAACTACCCCACTAGTCTGTACCCCTGCAGCGATTAGCAGCTCGTGCGGAATCTCAGCATATACATCAATAAGAGGATTACCAAAAGCAATAATATCAACAGAGGGGAACTTATTTTTTTCCATCTCAACCTCCGGTTAAGCACAGCAAGAAGACAATTTGGGAAAATTGACCTGGGTATTCGGGAAGATACTATCAGGACTTGTTAATTTCAGCAATCATCTGATAGTATCAGCGGTATGAACAGAGAGAGCATTCTACAGCGAAGTAATCTGTATGCCAATACAAGAAAACATTTTGACGGGAAAGGGTATCTGGAAGTTGAGACACCGTCTCTTGCCGCAGGACTCATCCCCGAACCGGCAATTCATGTCTTTGAAACATCTTTCTCCAGCCCATTCCATCAGTCCTCCTTATGCTGGTTAATCCCTTCTCCTGAGATATTCATGAAACAGCTGCTGGCTGATGGATCCGGAAGTATTTTCCAGATAAGTAAATGTTTCAGAAACAGTGAACAGATAGGAACCTGTCATAATCCTGAATTCTCTATGCTAGAGTGGTATACGGTTGATGCAGATTATAGAGATTCAATCGCCCATACTGAAGAGTATGTTTCTGCAGTTGCCCCAATCGGTACACCGAAACATTTGCTGCCGCCTTTCAGGATTGAATCAATGCATGATCTTTGTTTCTCATATGCAGGAATCTATCTGGACAAACTCCAAACTCTGGGAAAACTGAAAGCAGCAGCAGCCCGGCTTGGTCTGTCTGATTCTGATACCCCTGAAACATGGGAATCGCTTTTCAACCGAATTTTTCTTACCTTTGTAGAGCCTGAAATTCCCCAGGACAGACCTTTAGTAATTACAGATTATCCCGCCCAAATTCATTGCCTGGCTTCGAATAAGACCCGTTCGCCCTATAAAGAGCGATGGGAGCTGTATGCAGGTGGTATTGAGCTGGCAAACTGTTATACCGAAGAGACTAATCCTGTCTGTATTGAGGAATTTTTTCGTGAAGAATCGGCAGCCCTTGCTGCACGTACCGATGTCTCCAATGCAGCAATACCTGACAGTCCTCATGAATATCACAAGCTTTTCAACAATCCGGAAAAACCCTTTCCCCATTGCTCAGGTACTGCTCTTGGGTTAGATAGATTACTCATGCTGTTAGGAGGATATGATATTATTGAGGGGGTGATTTTATTCCCATTATCTGCTACACTTTAACCGCTTTTCCCATTATAATCTTTCAGAATTGAATTTAATGGCGAAAAAACAACACTTAAATATCTTAATTCCTAAATGGAACAATAGAATAATTATATAAGGACTAAATAACATGATCAAAGCAGGCCAGATCGAAAAAGGCATGGCACTCCTGATTAAAGGAGCCCCCTTTATCGTAGTAGAGAGAGAATTTGTTAACCCGGGAAAAGGATCAGCCTTTGTACGCGCAAAATTGAAAAGCCCCAGCACAGGACGGGTTCTTCGTGAAACCATGAAAACACAAGATTCTGTTGAAGATATCACCGTTGACGACAGAGACAGTCAGTATCTGTATAATGATGGTGAAAATTATCATTTTATGCACACAGTTACGTTCGATCAGTTTGAAATCCCCATGGCATCCTTCGAAGATTACCAATATCTTATGAAAGATGGTGAAACATACCGAATAACTTTCTGGGGAGATACCCCTCTCGATATTATAATACCTTATAAAGTTGTGTATGAAGTAGCAGAAGCCCAGGATGCTATTAAGGGTGATACAGTAACAGGTGCAACAAAAGTAATTGTTACAGAAACCGGGCTGAAGGTAAAAGTGCCCATTTTCATTAAACAGGGTGAAAGGATTCTGGTTAATACAGAAACCCGGGAATATCTGGAACGCGTCAATAAATGACAGATCGATTAGCAAAACGAATCAATAAAAAGGTCTCTTACCGTTTTTGCGGCAGGGACCTTTACTTTTATCTCTCAATGGGATTATTCAGTAGTTTTGATATTGATACAGGAACGAAACTTCTGCTGCGTGCTCTGGCTGAAAAAATCGATTTCAGCAAAGTCCACACTCTTCTGGATACCGGCTGCGGCACCGGAGTTATCGCAGTTTCGCTTAAAAAAACTTATTCCCATGTAACAATCGATGCATTGGACAGGGACTCTCTTGCACTGGAAATAACAGCTGAGAATGCAAGGTTGAATAAAACAGAGATTTCGGTTTTTTCCGGACTCGACATTCTTGAAGTACAGACACACCTTTCAGATACTTATGCGCAAAACTCTGACAAACCTGCTGGTCAGCTTATTACTGGAAAGAGGTATGATCTTATAACTACCAATATCCCCGCAAAAGCGGGCTTACCTGTTCTACGGCGTTTTTTCCATAATGGATTAGCATCATTATCAGATGACGGCTGCTTTGCTGCTGTCATTGTAGAACCGCTGCGTGAAACCGCAGAAAACCTGATAGCTGAACTGGGTGCAAAAATAGTTTTTCAGGATCATACAAGCAAACATTCAGTTTTTTTCATCCAGTACGGGCATGTATGTGAAAGTGGAAGCAAAAAAGAAGTTGAACCGGTAATTCATGACACCACTTTTCCCGGCCCGTATCTCCGAATGGATAATCTATCATTTTCAGGAAAAAATATTTCATATGCGATAATAACTGTATTTGATCTACCCGGTTTTGATACAATTCCAATTCCTTCTGCAGCCGCAGCCGATTTATATACAAAATTAAACCCAAACCAAAACTCGTTTTTATTTTGGAATCCCGGACAAGGGCATTCAGCGGTAATGGTCTTAAAAAATCGCTTCTCCCGGAGCAAAGCAGATGTAAAAACTTGTCAGTGTGTACTGGCCGGCAGAGATATTCTTGCACTGCTTATATCCCGCTTAAACATCCAGCATGAATTCCCGGAAATTTCCTGTCGTATTATAGCTGTTGCGGGTATCGATTATCTTCCTGAAAAAATGAATAAGACAGATATCATCGCATTTGATTTTATAGGTATAGAGCCTGATATAATTCCAGGATATTCATTTGCCGACTCTATCAATGAGAATATTCCCGGTATGCTTTCACCGGTGGGAAAAATACTGGTATCAGGTAAAAGTTCCGATATCGGCAGGATAACTACCACAACACCCCTTCTAACGGTTACCCATTCAAAAAAAACAAAAGGATTTCGGGCGGTAGTATTTTCTCATAAAATTCAGGGGTAGAGAAACTTTTTCCTTAATTGCACTTATACCCTAATCGCATTTTTTTTATCGAATTACCCAGACATCAGCAGGGAATCGATAGAGAAGTTTTCGGTTGTATAAATCTATATACTATATATATTTATATGTTCTCAAATCGAAAACTTCAAAAGGTAGTTCTAAATAAAGCAGAATCAAATGTAGTTTTGTTCTTTCAATTATTAGAATTGCCTCATTTACTTATCAGAGAATTTGTATTACTGTAATAATATCTGTAAACTAATAGGTTCCCAGAATTTTTTAGTAAGCAGAATGGTTAAAAGTTATGTATGTTTGCGGGAGAAGGACATGAGGATTACAACAAAAGGAAGATATGCACTAAGGGCAATTGTTCACATGGTTAAATATGGATCGGATAAACCCATCTCGATACGAGTTCTTTCAGAACAGACCTGTATCTCCCCTGAATTCCTTGAGCAGATCTTTTTCAGGCTGAGAAAAGCTGACCTGATAACCTCAACCCGTGGACCTGGCGGGGGATTCGCATTTACCAGGTCCCCTTCAGATGTCTCTATTGATGATATTTTCATGGCTATCGATGAAGGTTATTTCTTCACCCCCTGTTCAGCTGTTGAAGAACAGGAAATTGTGGATTGCGACTACTCTGATGACTGCACTGCAAATGAATTCTGGAAGCATACGTATACTGTTATACGTAACTACTTCGCAAGTATTTCCATACAGAATATTCTTGACGTTAAATTTCCGGCAACGCTTAAATAGAGGCAAAAACGATACTTTCTATCAGTCAAACTCTGTATCCACATAGGGGAAAATTTGGTTATCACTATTTCTCAACATATAGGTATTACCAATAATTTCAACAATTCCATCACCTGAAAGACTTACTTTCCCCCATCCCCCCGGTATATCAACAGCATATTCCGGGAGTGCTAAACGAGAGAGTTTAGCTGTAAGTTGGGCAAAAAAATCCAGACCTTTCTTTAGAGAGATACGAAAATGAGACGTTCCCTCGGCCATATCCGGATGGAACAGGTAATAGGGGATTATACCCGTACCAACAAGTCCATTCATCAAATTTTCCAGAATTCCCACATCATCATTCACCCCTTTTAGCAGCACCGCTTGATTCAGCATAGGAATCCCGGCATCCAGAATACGCCGTGCCGCCTCAACACTTTCAGAGGAAAGTTCTATAGGATGGTTATATTGAGTTATGACATACATTCCTTGTTTTCGATATCCAGCCAACATCCTAACCAACGACTCGGTTACCATCTGCGGCATAACAACAGGTATACGGGTACAAATTCTAAAAACAATATCCGAACGGTATTCTCTGAATATTCCCAGGAGTCGATTCAATGAATCAGTGGGAAGTGTAAGAGGATCTCCTCCACTAATCAGCAGCTCCTTTATCCCTTCATGATCTTCAAGGTACTGTGCCGCCTTCACAATCTGCTCATCAGTCGGAATTTGCGGCTTCCCTGTATAGTTTCTCCTGAAACAATGGCGACAGTACATTACACATGTCCCGGTTGAAAGGAATAGTGCTCTGGATGTATATCGATGGATGAGGAACTCTACGGGCATAAAATTCTTTTCCCCTAGTGGATCCGCTAATTCAAGCGGAGTAATATCAAACTCCCTTTTTGTAGGAATTGCCTGTACCCGTATGGGATCATGGGGATCTGACGGGTTAATGAGCCCCGCATAGTATGAGGGCAAAAGAAACGGCAGGCTGTTCCTTTCAGCAAGGAACCATGCTTCCTCTTCACTATGCAGAGATAGATTAAATTTTGATTCCAACTCATCTGGCTCCCTCAATAAACGGGACCCGGAAAGCGGATGTTTTATTTCTTGTTTCATATCGTACTACTATCACTATCACGAATCCCTCTATTCGTCCATCTACCTGGAATGGGATTTATCTTCGAAACACCTCTTCTTTCAGCCAATAAATGGGTGTGATAAAAAAAGTTCTGTTTGACTTGCCGGCAGAGAGAACGTAAAGTGTATATACTATGCGGAAATTTTTAATAATTGCCGCATATTCTCACTAACAGTGCAGGAGAAACAAATGAAAAAGAAAGCAGAGACTAAACCCGGGTTAAAGGGTTATTACGGCATAACATTTCTTATCGGTCTGGGTTTTTTTACTATGGGATTAATGGATCCGCTGTATGATACCTATGTACCTATTTTTCTCAGTAAATTCATTGAATCAAAAGGGGTAATCGGAACAATAATGACCCTTGACAATGTATTTGCAATTTTGCTGATTCCCATTGTTTCAGCACTTTCAGATCGAACGAGAACAGCTATAGGCCGCAGGATGCCCTACATCATAAGTACACTCCCCTTAACAGCTATTGTCTTTGGAATAATTCCATTCACTGCATTAAGTACTCTCGCAGCATTGATTATCTCCATCTTCATTCTGAATATTTTTAAACAAGCTGCACGAGGACCTGTCGTTGCCCTTATGCCGGATATGATCCCCGGCGAACTTAGATCTGAGGCAAATGGAGTAATAAATACTATGGGTGGAATTGCATCAATAGTTGGTACTATCGGTCTTGCTCAATTGATGAATGTAGCCATAAATCTTCCTGGACGTGGTCCGGTGAAAGAAATCCTGGCTTTCCCGGTTGCCGGTCTGCTGGTAATTCTCTCAACAATTCTCCTCTTCTTATTTGTAAAAGAGAAACGGGGAAAATTGGCAGATGGGGAACAGGAGAAAAAAACACCCTTATCCCGGTCTATGAAAATGATTATGGGTTCCAAAGATAAAAGTGCCCTGCTGATTTTACTCTCCCTGCTTTTCTGGTTCATCGGTTATCAGGGTGTACTGCCGTTTATTGGACTATATTCAACTGAAATTTTGGCTACCTCTTCCGGGACCGCTGCATTTGCGGCGGGAATGGTTGGTATAGCTTATGCAATCTTTGCAATCCCTTCCGGTATAATTGCTCACAGGCGCGGCAGAAAAGTCACAATCAGAACTGCATTACTTTTACTGACCGGAGTTCTTCTCCTGGTCTTTTTGCATGATCCTGTTACAAAAGCACTGGGATTAAGCCTCTTTATGCGCCAAATTACATTCTGGGCACTTATGTTCTTCTTTGGGATGTTCTGGGTATCAATTATTACAAACTCATTCCCCATGCTCTGGCAAATGGCAACCTATAGTGATATGGGAATCTATACCGGTTTGTACTACTTCTTTTCCCAGCTCGCCTCAATAATTGCACCCCCTATTACCGGCGGTTTTATTGATTTGTTCGGGTTTAGGGCGATATTCCTGTTTGCAGCAGTTTGTATGGTTATTGCCTACTTCATTATGGGCGGAGTTAATCGGGGTGAAGCGAATGAACAGCAAGCTGAGTCTTTAACCAGTTGATACATTATAATTATCAAATTGTAATGGATTAAGAAGACGTTTTGATTTAGAATTAACTTATGGCAGGAAAATCAAAAACAATCAACAGACTATTCCCCGGCTGGAAGTTTCAGTCAAAGCGCGAGTTCACCACTACAGTACTCGGTATATTTGTAGAGATTGTCTTAGCTAATGCTGCAATCATGCTCCTGTTTTTCTTTATCCCGAATATTCAGAACAGTTTCCTGACAATGAACCTTCACCCGCTATTTATTCTTACTGCAATTATCGGTATTCGGCATGGTTACCTGCCCGGTCTGACAACTGCATTAATTGCTTCAGCTGCTTATATAGTAGGGTATCTCTACAAAGGTCTGGATTTAGTTCTCTTTTTCAAGGTCTTTGATTTCTATAAATTTCCTATTATGTTTTTAATTGCAGGATATACAACCGGCCGTGTCAGGGATACCTATTCCCGAAATGTAAGAACCATGAAGACCGCAAATACAGAAATCCTTGAAGAGTATAATAAACTTGAGGAAGATTACCGAAGAACAATTTTGATGTACAATGAGCTTAAAGAACAGATAGTGGGATCAGAATACAGTATCTTTTCTCTCTATGAAATTGCTGCATCACTTCAGACAACTAACCCGGAAAAAGTATATACAGAGGCAATTGGGATTCTTCATAAATTTATAAAAGCAACAACTATAGCAATTTATACCCTTGAAAGTGGTGGGTATTTACGCTTGAAACTTATTTATGGTGAATATGGCAGAAAAAGAAGCTCTATCAGGTTTGTAGATGAACCTAAATATATGAAACTGGTAGAATCTAAAAAGCCTGTCAGGTGGACAAAAGCAGAAAACGAGGATTTCCCGCTGTTTAGTGCTCCAATCATGGAGGATGATACGGTAATTGGTCTCATTAATATTGATGCAATTGAGTTTGAGCATATTACAGAATACAGTTTCAGTGTTTTCTGTGTTATAGCTGAATGGATAAACAAAGCCCTTTCTCAGGCAATTGATATTGACAGAACCTATAATGTAACCGGTGTAAGCTGGTCCAACCTTTTGAAAAAGAACCAGTTTGATATGCAGCTCGAAGAAGAGGAGATCCGACTCCAAAAATATGGGCTGCCCTATTGCTATGGTAAATTCAAAGTATTAACCACAGATATAGAGATGGTTGTATTTTCAATGAGAAAAGTCCTGCGAAGCGTAGATTTTGTTTGCTATGATGAGCAAAGAGATATGCTTGAGATACTACTTCCTGCAACGGGTAAAGGAAATTACACCTTAGTTTCCGAGAGAATAAAATCTACCTTAACAGATACTGTTGAGGAGATTGAATGATAAAATTCAGGTTTTTGATTGTTGTTCTGATCATCTTAACAGCCGGAGTTGTTCTGCAGGCTTTCAAAATAGTAAATTTTGCATCAATATTCAGGTCCAACACAAATAAGGTTATTAAACAGGCTGAAATAAGCGTCTTATCCTCGGGAAATATTCCTATACAATTTGACCAATATGTAATCCTTTATTCGTCAGACAACGAGAAATCAAATATTATTACGGATCATCTCCGACAAATTTTCCGTAATACGCATATGCCGTATGTACTTGCTGATGTTAATTCAGAAAAAAGTTCTCAAACAATCAGGGAGATTGAGGTCGGGGATACAATAATTATTGCTGTTGATGAAATCGATACTCTTTCGCAGGAAGATATTGATTATATTGTGAATATTGTCTCACTGGGGGCAGACATATCTATACTGCTCAGCGCCACCCACCCGGCACTTGCAGAAATTGCCGGTATACAGAAAATTGATGGAATCCTTTCTAAGAATCCCATCGGAATAACATTTACAGAGCCCTTTTTCCCAATCATGGATGAAATGACAATTGACTCATCTTTCATTACATCCTCCAGTCTGAACATCACACTTAGTGATTTGGTCACCCCTATTGCAATATCATCTGAAGGTATTCCCCTCATCTGGCTTAACACCTGGGGAGAGGGATCAGTGCTCTATACAAACAGCACACTCTTTCTGGACAAGATTAATCGTGGGCTGCTTCTTCAGCTTCTGCACCTGAATAATGATTATAGTCTATCATATATACATGCAGATAAAATTTTCAATATTAACGATCTACCCGCCCCTATCCCCATGGGCCTGACAGACCATATTTATAATGATTACCTGAGGGATAATGGTAAATTTTATCGTGAAATCTGGTGGGCTGATCTTCTAACTTTAAAAAACAGGTATAATCTGGCTTTTACAGGAATGGCAATTGGATCATATACCACAAGTACTGGAAATCCCTTACCAGATGAACCTAATAAAAATTTGGATACCATCAGCCAGTTTGGCGCAATGCTCAGCTCTTCCAGCGGAGAGATGGGAATACTGGGATACAGTCACAGTCCATTACTTACACCTGGGGAAATCACCAATAATCCAGCACTAAGTTTGTATCCATCATTATGGGAAAATGTATCAGATATGACAGCCGGCCTTGATAAGCTCAGAGATACTATGGACACAATTTTTGGGGAAATAGAGTATTACACGTATGCTTCTCCTTCCAACCTTATTGGAAGTCATACAAAAGAAGCTGTTCTAAATGCTTTTCCCGAGTTGAAGGTGTTTTCCGGAGTTTATACAAATCCTAATCAGGATGAAGGTGTTTTTATTCAGGAACTTGGACCTGACCCGGATATAGCTGAAGTCTATGATATTCCAAAATTCAGTCATGGTTATGAGATTACTCCTGATGTGCTCTGGACGATGGTAAATGGTGTGGCTGAATTTGGTATGGTAAACCATTCAATCAGCTCAATTGAACTTCTGAATCCAGAAACGGCTGATGCCCTGCGCTGGGGACCGCTGTTCAGAGAGTTTGAAAATACATTCCAGGCTCTATCACAAAACTATCCTTTCCTGGAACCAAAAACAAATATTGATGCATACAATGAGTATATTCAAAATGAAAATATGCATTTCTATTCAAAACGTGAAGGGAATACCATATCTATCCAATTGGAAAATATTCTACTGCCGCAAAAATTCTATTTCAGGTGTGAGTCACCGATAGCGAGTATCCGCGGAGGAATTCTAAAGCCTTTGAAACGGGATTATTTATATATTCTTGAAATAACTAAAGTAGATGTAACAATCAAAGTCCGTGATTAACAATTGATCAGATCTTTACTCTATTTCCGATATCCTTTTTTCACAAATTTATAATGTTTATTCATAAATCTTTGAGACCGGGTTGCTATCACAGGACGCTTGTCGTTAACTAACTGCTTACGATAAGGAGTATCCCACAGATCTTTAACACTGGGCGAACCTGGACTAAAAGAAGAAGCTTGTCGCCAAGAATGAGCAGAGAGGCGTTTACTATCAGAAGACGAATTCTGTCTCATAGCTGCAGCTGCTGTTTTCTGCTTATCTTTCTGCCGTAAAAACTTCAGCTCAAATGAATCTTTTGCAACCATTCGGTCATCAACCCACTTCTCCAATCTTTCAAATACTTTCTCTCTTTCCCGGGTAAAAACGGGTTGAGTCATGAAGGTATGTTGTATTACCCGATGATAGCTGTTATAGGCGATAAAAGCTCCTACTATCATGGTAATAAAGGAGGAAACAAAGAAACCTGCTCCATAAAAGCTCTCCCCCATATTCATACTGATAAGAGTGAGGACAAAATTAGAAAAAAAGAACAGGGCCATTAGGAACATAGCTCTGTTTCGTTCACCGATATATAAAAGAACTTGAAGAAAAATGAGAATAAATGAGTTACACAACGACCCTAAAGAGTAGATGACAAAGATTTTTCTGGTAGCTTCCGGAACATTAAGCAATGGAAAAACCGTTGGAGAGAGCGCTATTACAAGCAGAGAAACAAACAACTGCAGCTCAAAAGTCCTTATGATATCCTGAAACAAAGATTCACGCATTCTTTTAGCAAAAGATTCTAGTTCCTTTAATGGACCATTCTTAATAACTGCAAGATAGAATTCCCGGCATTTTACATAGAAGTCGGTCTCTATTAAAACCATAAACATCATTATGGAGGGTAATATGGCAAGATAGGCATAAAACGAAGCTACATCATAAAACGGTGCATACCGATAGACACCATAAAGATTAATACTAATTGGAGAAAACCACATGATTATGTTATCAACCCATAAAGAGGCGGTATAGAGCAAACCGATAGGCCAAAGACTGGGAACCGCATGAAAATAACGGATAAAGTGAAAAACCTTACCATTATCTTCCCCCAACTCAGACATCAGAACAACTAACAGGAACAGCAGAACAACAAACATACCTATCAGATAGGACAGAAGTAAGTTCGTAGCTCCCTGCATCTCCGGAAATTGAATTGGATTATTTGTAAAGAAAAGAATCACACCAAAAGTAATTACAGCTCCCAAAAGATTGGAAAATGTAATGAGCTTGAAATTTTTCATGGTGGATAAATACACATTAAGTATCCATAGAATTGACAACAAGATAAATAATGCTGAGGCTACGTACAAAAACTCATCAGGAAGACCACTCCCCCGGTAAAAGAGGATAGACAAACCAAAACTCAGCACAAGCATAATAAGACTGAGCCCCCAGAATGACGGCTTAATATACTCATATTCACTGGTGTAAATTCTATCTGCAATATATCTGGTTATCAGCATTTGAAACGGTGCGGTAAGAATCTGAGAAAATAGTGTTGAATAGATTACCGCAGCGATAATGAGTTCCCGTTCAGCATACGGAACATCCCACTTGCGTGAAAAAATCATAAGCATATTGATCGTTACAATACTTATGATCCAGGGACCGGCCGCGACAATAGACGTATGAAACCAGGCTCGAACCTGCGTGCCATAGTTGTCGCCTTCCTTCATCATTTTTCTGAGTGAAAATCCAATTCCAGCCATTTAACGTGTCGTATCCTCTATTATTTGTTCATACGTTCGTGCATAAGTTCTAAAGACAGTATTACTGTTATACAGTTTCCTGATCCTCGCCAGTCCGTTGTTTCCATACTCTTTTCTCAATTCCGGATCTGCACACAATTTCATTATCGCCTCAGCAGTCTCTTTAGGGGATACTGGTTTTGTGATAATCCCGCCCAATCCAAATCCATCGTCATTGCCTTCAACAAGTTCCCGGCATGACCCGACATCCGTTGCAACAACCGCTGTAGCACAGGCATACGCTTCCAGGATAACAAGTGGTTGAGCTTCTGATATTGAGGTAAGCACAATCATATCAATTCTAGGCATATATTCCTTAATATTTACTCGTCCGGTAAATATGATCACATCTTTTAATCCCAGATCGTCAATTAAGTTAATGCACTCTTTTGCATATTCCTCATCCTCTTCCGCTGGTCCAATCAGCAGAAGCCTTGCCTCAGGATAGGCGCTTACCACAAAATTAAAAGCACGTATCAGTGTTTTTACATCCTTAATTGGTACTACACGAAGAATTGCGGCTACATTAATCTCTGGATGATCATCCTTCTCCTTAGGAAAGGTACTGTCATCAACCCCATTGGGAATCACCAGCGCATTTCTCGGCTTTACCCCCAGAGAGACCTGGATTTCCCTATTGTGTCTAAACAGAGCTATGGTCTTGTTTGCGGTCTTATACGCACCAACAGATAAAAAGTAGAAATAATCTATCCAAAGATATTTGTATACTCCTTTTACCCAATCCGCCTTCAGAAGTTCTTCCTCCCGCTCTCTGGCATAGATTCCATGCTCAGTAAGGAGAAAGGGTTTCTTATAGGAGTTTTTTGCGATCAATCCCATGAGGCCTGCATATCCTGTAGAAATAGCATGATACAGATCTGCATTGGGCAGCGGCTGCTGCATAACACAGATTAAAGTTGCCAGCATTGAACGGAAAGTCCAAAAGAAAACATTAAAGCCCTCACCCTGATATTTTGTATTATAGAGAACAATTAGTTCATCAAAAAAGTCATAACTCATAAGGAAGTCAACAGTGTTTCCTATTTTATCTTCCCGACAAATGATGTCTGTAATCATATCCCAATCAACATCTCTATCAAATAGAATAAATTTTCGGAGCTGTTCCCTCTCTTCTTTGGTAAGAAGAAGTTTTTTCCGGAAGCGTTCCTGCTTTACATTGAGGTATTCATAGAGGAAAATTGTCCTGAATTCTATTATATTATCCGGAAATGTATACTTAAGCTCCATCTCTGCTTCATCAGATGCCATTATAGTGAGTATTTTAAATCGGAAATCTTTCATCCTTGTAACCATTTGCTGGATCCAGGAAGAAACACCTCCTGCAACATAGGGATATGCTCCTTCAAGAATTAAGCAAATTGTTTTCCCATCAGGTTCAAGATCAATCCCGGGTTTGCCCCACTGTCGGGTTTTTTTCGGATCCAACTTCCCTCTGAATAGTGATTTACTGCTTCTGCTCATGCCGGAAATTCCTCCTGAAGCCAAAAATCCACTATTGCTTTCTGCTCTTTAGTCAACTCAAGCGGCATATCACTTACGATCTGGGCGGTGTTTACAAGATCTCCCAGCATGTTCTTACTGTAATAGTACTTCATCTGTGCAAATCTGAGAGTAATACTTTGAGGGAATATATTGACAGCTTCCAGCATAATAATTTCAGCGTCATGCGGCTGATCATTTATCAGATAGGCATGAATCATTAGTTCCAGAATTTCCTCATCCCTGCCAAACTCCTTTAAAATCAACTCCAGAACCTGTATATAACTATTTCGATAAATGGGAAGTATATCATCTTCAAGCAGTCCCGAATTCATATAGCTTTCATATAATGTTGCTACATTCATAAGTTTCTTTCTTGTGAGTTCCTCAACACATGCAGCTCTTGCTGTTTGAATAGCCTTTTCATACTTTTCTTCCATGTAATTAAGCGTTGATGCAGTATAATGTACAACTTCAGGATCTTTATCTCCCAAACCCTGTTTCAACAGTTTGGAGTTTGCTGATATATCTCCAGATAAAAGGTCAACAATCATCTCTTTTTTGTGAGAGGAGTCAGAGTATGAGAAAACACCAGCCATATCCATCAACCGTCCAATTTGTTTAAAATCAATGGATATATCTTTTTCATATTTTACCGCCTCATCCATATAAGAGTGTTTTAGTTCTTTTTTAACAAACTTGGATCCTACAAAAAAGAGAACCAGATAGGAAAGGCTAAACAACAAGCTCCCGACACCAGGCAGGATGAGGAACATAAGAGGTGATATTTCCCGTGTCTGCGGAGATGAGCTTCGACGAATTATTATAACAATGATAAACACTACAACATGAGCTGCCAGGATTTGCGGCAATACCGCTCTCCCTTCCAGATATTGCCATTTATAATAAAGAAGCAGCAAACCAAAATCCATACATGCAAGAAGCATCATTATTATCGGGTAAACCCATGGATATTTCTGAAGAGAAAAATAGAGCTTTTGGGACTCTTCCAGGTTTAACTGATCCCTACTACGCTGATTCAAAATACAGCCCCCAATAACAGATGATCATAAAACAAAAAAATTATTCACTTATTTATTCTGATTTTTGGCAATCAACTGAGGAACTTTCAATAATAAAAAGAATAAAGCTGTAAACTTTCTTTAATTTTGCAAAGTACTAACCTATTAGCCAGAATTTCTACGATTATTGAAACTACCTCATCTCACTATACCGTATTTTCACTATCAATTCTATAGAAATTTGATTTGTCACAATGGGTGAAACTAAATTATTCCAGACAGTTACTATTACCTACTGTTCCGTAGATTGTTGAAATAATCTCAAGAGTCCTATGCATATTGTGGATTTTTTCGTACAATACCATTCATGGAAAATTCAACACATTACAGATATGCTGAACTAACAGACATTCCGGAACTCACATCAATTTATAACCACTATATCAGACATACTACCGCCACATTCGATCTTGAACCGGTAACAATAGAAAATCGTCAGGAGTGGTTCAATTACCACAATCCTGAAAGCAGATATAAAATTATTACTGCAATCCAGAATGAAACGGTAATCGGTTATGCATGTACCAGCACCTTTAGGGAAAAAGCTGCATATGCAACCTCAGTGGAATCCAGTATTTATATGCATCCTGATTATACCGGTCACGGAGTAGGATTCAATCTTTATTCCAAGCTCTTCTCACTTCTGGAGGAGACAGATATTCACAGAGTTTATGCATGTATAACTATACCTAACCCTGTATCTATTTCTCTGCATACCAAATTCCAATTTAAGAAAGTTGGTCTTTTTACTGAAGCAGGTTTTAAGTTCGGGAAATACCGGGATATTCAGTGGATGGAAAAACAACTTTCCTAAATACCTCTGTTATAAGAGTGGAGTAGTATGATTAGTATTTCGTACAGCACAATCTACCTGATACAGGTAGCAACCGGAAAAGAAGAGCTCTATATCAGCCATGTTAAAAACCTGGCGGGCAGCAAGCCCGGGTTTCAACTTGTTGTACCAAAACGCCAGTTAACCATACGAAAACTGGGTAAAGAGCAGCAAGTGATAAAACCAATTTTTCCCGGTTACATATTTCTGGTTAGTGACTGTATCGGGCCGGAAACCAGAACACTGCTTAGGTCAATCCCGGGTTTTATGAGATATATGAGAAATGATAAAGGTGAATTGGTTCCACTCTCAAATAATGATCGGCAACTGTTAGTTCAGCTTACTTCCACTGGTGAAACAACAAAAAGATCTGTAGTATCATTTGATAAAAACAATAAAGTAGTACCTGTTTCAGGGCCTCTGAAAGACTGTGAAGGGGCAATTGTTAAAGTTGACAGACGTAAACGCAGAATAAAAGTCAAATTCCTGCTGAATGATAAAACTTTTCTTATTGATTTTGAATATGAAGAGGTGATAAAGGCAGTGGAAAGTACCACTTTGTAAGTTCCGTATTATCAACTGCCCTTCTTATCAATATTAACATTAATCAGATTCTGGATAAATTTCCGGTTATCGAGAAGTGGGCTTAATGATCTGCCATGATGCAGTCTTGAAATTATACGTGCAAAAAGATCTGAGACATCGGTATGTATGTACCACTCTTTACCGAGTAAAGTCTGGTCATGGTAAACTGCATTGGTACCAATAATCCGGTAAAAAATACCATCTTTATAGGCCTCATCAAAGACATCAATGGAGTTTTTGTTGAAAAAGGGCAGACTTATGGCACAGATAATTTTCTTTGCCCCGCACTTACGGATTTCACGCATTGCAGTTAACAGAGTACCACCAGTACCAATCATATCATCAGCCATGAAGACTGTTTTTCCTGCTACTTCACCAAGCATTTTTACAACTTTGATGTTGGTACTATTTGCATTCCGACTGATTTTGGAATAATCCCGCTCTTTGTAGAGCAAAGCAAGGGGTTTATGCAGGCTCTCAGCAAAGAACTTGTTTCTTAGAATTGCACCGGTATCAGGACTTACCACAGTAAGGTCAGGATCATTAAAATTTACCAATTTTCTCAACTGAAGAAGTATTTGGTAACTGGCATGCAGATTTTCTAAGCGAAGAGTATGAAAACTGTTCTCTATCTCTCTCGAATGAATATCGAGAGTTATTATACGGTCAACACCCATAAATTCACAGATATGACCAAACCAGCTGGCAGTAAGTGCTTCGCGGCCACTTTTTTTATGCTGCCTGGAATAGGGATACGTAGGCAGGACCAATTGAACACTCTCTGCACCTGCCACATTCACGGCATTAATAGTGTTGTAGAGGAACATCAGGTGATCGTTTATACTAAGAACTTCCGGCTCATCCGGTCCAAAGATATGTACAGGATACTGAATGGATAAATCATAGATAATAAATACCCGAAGCCCCCTGACGGACTGCAGGATTTCTGCCTTAACTTCACCGTTGGCAAATTTCGTATATCTTACCGGTATTTCCAGATTTGGAGCCCGATAAGTTTTTGTGGTTTTATGGTGTGGAATTCGCTTGTTGTTCAGATCCTCAATGAGAGTGACAAATTTCAGGATCTCAGTTTCATCCATCTCATGACGCTTTGCCAAAGCTGATGATAACTTTTTGTAACGTATTGTATACAGCTTCCTGAGATGTTTAAGAACCATAGAAGAAAAGGCCTCAGTCCCAGGTCCTGATATAACTCCAAGCTTGTTCGGTTTGACTATACTCATAGGCAGAGAATACCACGTCCCTAATTCAAGGGTCAATCTTTTTTGAGGTATGAGTTGTGTTGTTATTGATTTTTTTTCTTGGGTTCCCGTTAAAGAAATCCGCTTTACGAAATAGAAGTATCAGGTAAAAACAAGAGGTGATCATACTGAATTATATTTGTATTTTGGTTTAGGATCCCGGCTGAATCTGCCGGTTATCCTAAACCAATTATTGCTTTTGGTGCTGATGGAATGAACGACCTAATCGTCATCCTCTTCATCATCCATAACGAATACTTTCAGGGCAAGTTCATCCAACTGCTCCTCATCAACCGTCCCGGGGGCATCGGTCATAAGACAAGTTGCTTTCTGAGTTTTCGGAAATGCTATTACATCCCGTATTGCATCAGTTCCTAACAAGAGCATAATTACCCTATCCAACCCAAGAGCCAACCCACCGTGTGGTGGGGCACCATACTGCAGAGCATCCAGAAGAAAACCAAATTTTTCTTTTGCTTCTTCTTCCTCTATGCCCAGAATTTTAAATATCTTTTCCTGCACGATATGGTCATGGATTCTGATTGAGCCGCCACCAATTTCGCTGCCGTTCAGTACGATATCATATGCATCTGATGTAATACTCAGTAAATCTTCCTTTGAACCATCCAGAAGATGAATATCTTCCGGTTTGGGAGAGGTAAACGGGTGATGGGTAGGAGTAGGATTACCCTCATCATCTGCCTCAAAAAGTGGGAAATCCACTACCCAGGCAAATGCAAAATCATCTTTCTTAATTAAACCGAATTTCTTCGCAAAACGGCCTCGAATAGCTGCAAGACACTGGCTGACTATTTTTTCTGAGTCTGCAAGAAATATAATTACATCTCCTGTCTCAGCATCCATTTTCTTATAGAGATTTTCTGCTTCAGAATTAGAAAAGAATTTTATTATAGGAGATTGAGGACCATCCTCATTCATTCTTATCCAGGCTACCCCTTTACCACGCATAGGTTTAACAAACGGAGTCAGCTCATCCAGGTCTTTCCTGCTCAGCTGCTTACTGTAACCCTTCAGGTTAATTGCCCGTATACAGCCGCCTTTTGCAAGAGCTCCCTTAAATACACCAAATTCAGTATTTTGGAAAACATCTGAAATATCAGAAATCTCAAACCCAAACCGCATATCAGGAGCATCACTACCGTATCGCAGCACTGCATCCTTATAGGTGATTCTGTTCATAGGAGTTTTGATATCTATACCTTTCAGCTCTTTCATCAAATTTACAAACAGTTTTTCCAGAAGTGCAATAACATCTTCACTGGAAACAAATGACATCTCTATATCTACCTGGGTAAATTCCGGTTGTCTTTCAGCACGAAGATCTTCATCTCTGAAACAGCGTGCAATCTGAAAATAGCGGTCAAAACCGGAGACCATGAGTGACTGCTTGTATAGTTGAGGACTTTGCGGCAGGGCATAAAACTTTCCCTGATTCACTCTGCTGGGAACCAGATAATCTCTTGCTCCCTCTGGAGTTGCCCGACCTAATATTGGTGTCTCAATCTCTACAAATTCATTGTTAATAAAGTAGTTCCGGATCATATTTGTTGCTTTACTGCGAAAAATCAATCTTTGCTGCATTTCCGGACTTCTCAGATCAAGATACCTATATTTGAGTTTTGTCTCAGCATGTACACTTCCGGCATGAAGGATATCAAACGGCGGAGTTTTTGAACTGTTCAGAAGTTCAAATTCAATGACATAAACATCAACCTCTCCAGTTTCAAGATTTGGGTTTGCCATTCCTTCCGGTCTTGCTTTTACATCCCCTCTTACTGCTACAACATATTGTCCACGAAGGGTATGTGCTATTTTATGCGCTTCATGTGAGTGTTCCGGATCAAATACTATCTGGGTAAGCCCCCATCTGTCGTATAAATCTATAAAAGTTACACCGCCATGATCACGGTAGCTGCCTACCCAACCATTCAGGTTGACCGTTTCTCCAACATTAGCTGCCCGCAGCTCACCGCAGGTGTGTGTTCTTTTCAGTCTCATTATTTATGTATCTCCTCATATGATGCCCTGTGATTCAGCACCGTTCTTAACGATATTCAAATTATGTTCTTAATTGCCTTGAAGGATGTGGAAATCCGGAATGCTCTGCTACATTTCAGAATTACAATTACTTACTACCAAGCTTTTCCATAAGTAGTAATCTTACGGTTTTGGGATCAGCGGATCCCTGGGAGGTTTTCATCACCTGCCCCATCAAAAATCCTACCGCCTTGGTATTACCTTCCTGTATTTGCACTGCTGCTTCCGGATTATTACTCACCACCAGGTCGATGATCTTTGCTAATTCTGCATTATCATCTGATCCGGTCAAGCCCTCTCTTTCCAGTAATACTTCAGGATCTTCATCCTGATCCAGAATTAATGCCAGTAATTGCCGTGCAATATTGGCATGGATAATACCACCAGCAAGCATTTTCATCAAGCCGGAAAAGCGAATTGGGGAGAGAGGAGATTTGGACAACTCAAGATTCCTTCGACCCAATTGTTTAATCGTCTCACCCTTAAGCCATTTTGCCGCAGTTACCGCATCTACATCTTCAGTAATTACAGACTCAAAAAAATCCGCACGGAATTTCTCCTCAGTAATAAATGCTGCTAACTCTTCAGTCAGAGAATAATCCTCTGACATTCGCTGTTTCCTGATAAACGGCAGTTCCACCATTGCTGCATTAACACCCATCATGAACGTTTCACCAGGGATAAACGGAGGAATATCAGGTTCCGGGAAATAACGATAGTCATGGGCAGCTTCTTTTGTCCGCATACTTCGGGTTTTCTGTTTTTCTTCATTCCAAAGCCGGGTTTCCTGAATAATCTTCCCGCCGGTTTTTATCGTTTTTGCTTGTCGCTTATACTCATACTGCAGTGCTTTTCGTACAAATCGGGAAGAGTTGAGGTTTTTTATCTCCACTTTCGTACCTAAACCTTTACCCTTCATGTTTATGGAAATATTGGCATCACAACGTAATGATCCCTCTTCCATATTTCCATCGCATACGCCAAGATATCGCACCATTCTCCGAAACGACTGAAGAAAATCCTCGGCTTCCTCGCTGCTTGAAAAATCCGGCTCTGTCACGATCTCCAGCAGGCTTGTCCCTGCCCGGTTATAATCCAACAGACTTCTGGATCCATCATGAATCATTTTACCGGCATCCTCTTCAAGGTGTATATCATGAATTCTGATCCGTTTCGTACTGCCGCCGGTCTCAAACTCAAACCAGCCGTTCACGCCGACGGGGTCAGAGAACTGTGTAATTTGGTAGTTCTTTGTCATATCAGGATAAAAATAATTTTTACGTTCAAACAGGGTATGCGTTGACAATTCGCAGTTCGTTGCTACCCCGACCATATAGGACATCTTCAAAGCTTCCTCATTTACGGTGGGAAGAACTCCGGGATATCCCAGACATACCGGGCAGATATTTGTATTGGGTTTATCTCCATAGGCTGACTTACAGCCGCAGAACACCTTAGTCTTTGTGAGCAGGTGGATATGGATTTCAAGACCGATAAACGTTTGAAACATTGCCATTATTTCCCCTCCTCCCCACACATAGCGCCGGGAGCAAGCTGGATACGCTTACCCTCCGATACTATTCTGGCTGCATTAAAAAGGCGGTATTCACAAAAGGCTGGAGCCATAAACTGCATACCGACGGGAAGTCTGTTTTTCAATCCGGTTGGAAAGCTCAATGAAGGAATCCCGGCAAGATTTGCAGTAACGGTATATTTATCAGCAAGTTTCTGCTGAAAAGGAGTCATCTCTTTACTGCCGAAACTAAAAGCCTGGGTAGGAAAAACAGGCATCAAAATCATATCAACTTTAGAGAATATCTTATTAATCTCATCTCTGATGAGGGTTCTGATCTTCTGTGCACGGACGTAATATTGATCCTGAAATCCTGATCGGAGAACATAGGTTCCGAGCAGGATTCTCAGTTTTACTTCATCGCCAAAACCATTTTCTCTGGTTAAACGAACCATACTTTCATGATCTGTTATATCTTTCTCTCTCATTCCATACCGGATACCGGTATAGCGGGCAAGATTTGCACTGGCTTCAGCTGTTGCGATGGTATAATAGGCCGGTACTACATACTCCTGAGTATTTAGTGATATTTCTCTGATCTGCCAGCCCAATGACTTCATCTTTTCAATAGTTTCTCTATAGGTTTCAGTAACTGCCGGATCGAGTTCCTCTGTCTGAGAGAGAACTCCTATGGTATAGGGTTGTTCAGCTGTATCATTAAAATCCACTGATGCATTGCTTGAAGTCTGATCCATTGGATCCTTACCGCCAATTACATCGAATACATTTTTTGTCATTTCAACAGAATCAGCGAGTATTCCCACACATTCAAGAGATGAAGCATACGCAACAAGTCCGTATCGGGAGACTGCGCCGTAGGTGGGTTTTAATCCATACGTGCCGCAAAATGCTGCCGGCTGCCGGACAGATCCACCGGTATCGCTGCCAAGTGCAAAAGGCACCAACCCGGCAGCTACGGCTGCTGCGGAGCCTCCGCTTGAGCCGCCGGGAACTCTTGTATGATCCCAGGGATTAACGGTTTTACCATATGCGGAATTCTCTGTTGAAGATCCCATGCCGAACTCATCCAAATTCACTTTTCCAACCGGCACAGCACCTGCGAAAAGTAGTTTCGAAACTGCTGTTGCACTGTATGGAGATACAAATGATTCCAGGATTTTTGATCCGCAGGTAAGCGGAAAGTCTTCGACTGCAATATTGTCCTTAACGCCGAATGGAATTCCGGTCAGTGGTGATGATGGTTGTGAGTCAGAGTTTTTCTTACCTAATTCAGCACCCAGCTCCGGGTCTGTTTCAAGAAAAGCACCGATTTCAGCATCATATTTCTCAATGAGTTTGTTATATTTCTGAAGTTGTTCAGCACTGCCGGTAAGGCCGCGCCAGAACAGGGGGGGGTGCCCAATTTCGTTCATAGCCTACGTCCTTTCCTATAATACATTAGGTATTACGATATGATTACCATCATTCTCCGGAGCTCTTTCAACTAGATTCCCCGAAGGGATGGGATTATTATTTGCAACATCTTCCCGTACCGTACTGTACTCTGCAAGAGCATGTGTTGTCGGTTCAAGTCCTGTAATATCAGCTTTTTGCATCAGTGCAAAATAGTTCAGCATATCGGTTACAGAATCAGACAGCCGCGCAACTTCATCATCATGAAGTTCCACCATTGCGAGAGATGCTGTCGTTCTCAGTTCTTCGATATCCATACGTGATACACCTGTGTTTGGAAAATAACTGCAATACTAAAAGATATTTCTAAAATTTTAATTATAAAAATATCAACCTATTAGTCAGAAGTTTTTTATTTACATATACTATGTGAAATACATATTAACATAAAAAATAATCGAAAACTTCAAAAGGCCAATTGTCAAAAATCGGAACAAAATAAAAAAAGGCAAGTACTTTTGCCTCCTGTTCATTAGATTTTTACAATTGCCTCAATATACTAAAATGAGGTCTTTTAATAAAGGGAAGATTGGGTTTTTTGCTAAAGTTTCCGAGAAAGCCGAATCCTTTTTGTTTTATACAAGGTTTGTTTGGGGACGGAGGATACTTACCATTTGTTTGGGGACGGAGGATACCTTACTAAGAAATGATTATGACATTGCAAATATAAATAATTAATTTTGTTTCAGAAAAATTGAATTTTTCTGAGATAATTTTATGTAGGATACATATGAGACATCCAAGAAAGTTACAATCAGATGCAGTTTATCATGTGACCGCCCGAGCAAATCTGCAAAAGTTCTATTGTTGATACCAATGAATATCTGCAGCATGTTTTTGATTATATTTCCAACAATCCAGTAAATCACTGCTTGCAGATAAAGTTTTTTTCTATCTATTTTCGGAAATTTTCATATGGCACATAAAATCTATGGCTTTATTGATAAACTGACAAAAGAGATTCTAGTCCTTTTCAACAAACTGAAACGATAAAATCTGTGAAAAGTTGACGAACGTCGTCATTATCTCACACCAATATACCCCAGTAGATTTTCCCCGAGATATCTGGGTGCTGCCAGTTCGTGAAATGGCTATTTCTCACGATATAAATCCTAAAATATATATAGTATTCTCAAATAAATATGGGTTACAGGGTAAGAACGAAGTCTGATACAGATCGTTAATCCGCTAAATGCTCTGATAGTGCAGTTTTTGCTGGACATAGACCACTTTTCGCTTTATAAGCCTCTTCATTCCTCCGTCCCCATAAAAAATCAGAAAATGCTAATTTAATTCTTAGAATATATCGAAACTCCATCATAAATTCTGTATAGTGAGATAAGTACCTCGTTAAGACTGGGGTCCAGCTCTAAGGAAGGTGCTGAATAATGCGCAAGACAGCCGCAGTAACCCAAAAAATAAAAACTGAACGCTCAGCAAATAAGCAAATGACTATTGGTGAGTGGTCACTTATTGGATTACTGTCCATTATCTGGGGAAGCTCATTTTTCTTTATGAAAACAGCTGTAGCTGAAATTCCGCCGTTGACAATAATGGCCGCAAGAATCTCTATAGCAGCAGTTTTTCTTCTGATTGTATCAGCAGCTAGAGGAAAAAAACTACCACACACTGTGAAAGACTGGGGAGCATTTCTCATTATGGGGTTGTTCAGCAATGTCATTCCTTTCAGCCTTATTATCTGGGGTTTGCAGTATATAGACAGTAGTCTGGGCTCTCTTCTTAATGCCACCACCCCAATTTTCAGCGTAATTCTTGTCTTTATTTTAACGAAAGATGATCAGCTTACTCCAAATCGGATTATTGGGGTCATAACTGGATGGTTCGGTGTGGCCGTACTTATTGGTCTTGGAGCCCTGCTTCACATGGATGGGCATATAGGTGGACAGTTCGCCGTTCTCGGTGCATCCTGCTCCTATGCTCTTTCGGCTATTTATGGAAGAAGATTTCGGAACTTCAGCCCTCTGACTGCTGCAGCTGCTATGCTGACCTGCGGTTCTGTCGTTGCTGTTCCCGTCGCTCTTATTGTTGAGCAGCCATGGACATTAATTCCCGGCCTCAGCTTTACTGCAATTGGCGCTGCTGTCATACTGGGCGTAGTTTGTACGGGTACTGCCTATCTCATCTACTACAGAGTTCTCGCAACTGCCGGTCCAACAAATGTCCTGCTGGTAACATTTCTTGTTCCTGTTACTGCAGTCCTTCTGGGAATAATTGTACTGGGAGAAGTACTTACCCTGAATACTATAATTGGCGCAATCCTGTTGTTTATTGGTTTAATCTTAATTGATGGAAGAGTACTAAAAAAAAGAGCTAAAGAATAACACCCACGCTCTCCCGCATTTGCCCTGCTAATGCCAAGGCAAGTACTCTTGCCCTTTATCTATACATCTTCACCCGCATTTGCCCTGCAAATGCCAAGGCAAGTACTCTTGCCCGCGTTCAAGCCCAAATACACAAATCCCTTTGATATATTGCCGTTCATTGTGGTGAACTCTGTCTCCGTATAATGCAGCTGTGTAAACCCCTGCAGAAGTTCCATTATCCACTCCTTGGTATGATGCCGTACAACTCCACCATCAGGAAGCTCAAAAACACCATACACTCCATATTTTTCACGATAATACTCATATCGCTCCAGATTACGCTGGTCATCGTTAAGCAAAAAATCATTCACTGAAATAATACCGCCTGGTTTCAGAATTTCCCGGATATTATTTACTAGTTTAATCTGATCTTCACTGCGATAGTTACCAGTGATAACAGCAAACAAGATGGCTGCATCAAAACTTTCTGTGGAAAAAGGCAGCTTGTTCCCACTGCCGGTTATAAGATTCAGATGAGGATATAATTGTCTCCCCCGTTGGATCATATTTTGGGAGAAATCAATACCTGTTAGATTGGTATAGCCGTTCTCATCCAACTCATGCACAATCCGACCGTATCCACAACCGATATCCAGAATCGCAGCTTCTTTATCTACATATTTGCTGAAATTATCATGTGCGAATGGTAATGTAAAACTTTTTTCATAGGCAACTTTGTCCCAATATGCTCTCTGATCTTTCATATATATCCTCTTCAGCATAATTATAGCAAAATACTTAACTAATTAACAGTTTATTAATTATTCAAACTTGTATTGAACCTGGTTTGGGATTATTATAAAACTATGGAATCATGCAAAATTGATAATAAGTTTTTATACAGTCACAGTTTATTCGGGGGTCTAACAGAGGTTGAACTTGATGAAATCAGAACTCATTTCAAGGAAGAGCACTATAAAACCGGAGATATTATCCTGCGCGAAGGAGAACCAAACAACAGACTCTTCTTTATCATTTCAGGAAGTGTTTCTATTGTGAGACAACGATTTTCCTCCAGTAATCCTGCAGAGGAGGAGACCGTAGTTCTCAGCAATTTTGTAGAAGGGGACACTTTTGGGGAGATGGAGCTCATCGATATCCAGCCCTGTGCAGCTTCTGTACGAGCTGATTCAGATACGGTCGCCTACACTTTTACTAATAATGATCTCTATCAATTATCAAAATGGAATCCGAAAACTCATACAATGATTATCATGAATCTTGCCAGAGAGATCAGCAGAAGGCTGAGAGTGTCAAACGAACTGTTATCCTACGAGCTCTACAAAAAACTGTAGAATAGTTACCCTTCCAGTTTTTTTAGAAAAGTAAGCTCAGCAGGTCCCACAAGAACATCTTTCAACATTGCATGAAACTCTTCAAGGTGAGAAGATTTAACATGTGCATCAAATCCTGCAGCATCTTTCCATATCTCATAAAACATAATTGAATCAGGATCTTCAGTCAGTGTGTGAGGGTCATAAAGGACACAAGCCTCTTCAGCCCGGGATTTTGGGAGAACCCAGAGTATTGCTTCGCGCAGCTCATTAAACTTCCCGGATTTTGCAGTTATTTTAGCAGTTAAGTAAATTTTTTCATCAGCCATTCTCTGGTCTCCTTGTATTTCCTACCGGTCCTGACTTTCCAGTAATTTCCGGTACTCTTCCTGTGTATTTATATTAGTAAATGATGATCCTTCAGAATCATATCCTTTTACCACTTCAGAATCAGCATACTTTACGGATATCATATCATAAAATGAAGTTATTTTTCTTTTGTTTTTCAGAATACTTTCCTGAATGAATGGAATACAGCTTTTCCGATATACTGCAAACAAAGGTTCCGGGTAGCCGTTCCATAATGGCACATGGGCATCATTATCCCCTAATCCCTGAACCAGGTACTCTACAAATGGGATGCTGACAAAAGGTGAATCAACAGTTGTTATAAAGTTCACCTCAAACCGGCTCTCTTTCAGTGCTGATAGGATTCCCATGAGCGGACCATGCCCTTCAAATTCATCAAATACTACGATAACCGGGATATCCCTGACCGTATTATAATCTAACGAATCAAGCATTTGTTCACCGGCAACAGAGATTATGATTTCACTACATATTTTTTCCGCTATGCGAATATTCCGGTTTAGAAAGGTCTCTTCTCCCATAATCAGGTGGGATTTGGGTATTCCACCCATGCGAGTCCCGGAACCACCTGCAAGAATTATCGTCGATACCTGTATCGCTGATGCTTGTATCGCTGATGCTTGTATCGCTGATCCCAGCAGCCTGACTTCAGAATCTTTTTCGAACTTCATCAACTGCCTTCCCAAAATCCCAGTCTTCAATAAAAAGATCAACCGAGTCCCGCACTTCTCTGGCCGATTGTTTATATTTCCCATTTTTAGCTGTCATCATAATTGATAAATCAGGGACTAAGTGTTTTAACACATGATTCCCCTCAAATATAATACCCGGGACATTTGTAAGCAGATTCAGAACTTCCTGCAAAGCTTCTGCAAGGGATTCCGGTCGCGCCTGAACCCAAACTACTTTACCGGCACCTGCAGCAACATATTTCCCGGTATCTGTTTCCGGAAAAGCTATTACTGTTTCCTCTTCAATGAGCACATATGGAAGATCCAGATTATTGCAGATTCCGCAGCTGTTTTCGTGGCCACGTGGGCAATTATCTTCAATATGACGTACACAGGTGGTTACTTTACAGACTGCCCAGTTCTCAAGACAGGGTATGAGTTTCTGGATTAGCGTAGTTTTTCCCAGTTTACTCGTTGCTGCGGTAATACAGATAGTTTTCATAGGTTATGCCTTTACTACCTTCACCGCGCAGGCCTTAAATTCAGGGATTTTAGCTATAGGATCCAGAGCTGCAATTGTAAGAGCATTTGCCGGATGTTCATGAAAATGGAAGGCCATAAAGACCGTTCCCTGCCGGATCTTATCGGTAATATTTGCGGGAACAGTAATATTCCCCCGCCGTGAACTCACTGACAGGTTATCACCTTTAGTAATCCCATACCGTTCAGCATCATCAGGATGCATCTCAAGGGCTCCATGCGGTACCAGATCATGCAGGACAACACTCTTCCTGGTCATAGTGCCGGTATGCCAATGCTGAAGCATTCTCCCGGTTGTTAGAATAAATGGATAATCATCATCAGGCATCTCATTCGGCGGCAGGTAGGAAACAGGATGAAATTTTCCTTTTCCACGCGAAAACTGCCCGTTATGGAGGAATTTTGTTCCAGGATGATTTCGATCAGTACATGGCCACTGGAGACCGACCTCATCAATTCTGTCATAGTAGATTCCCCCATAGATTGGGGTAACCTGTGCAATCTCATCCTGAATATCACTTGCAGAATTATATGCCATCTGATATCCCATTCTACGGGACAAATCACAAATTATATCCCAATCCTCACGTGCTTCTCCAGGGGACTCAACGGCTTTTCGAACACGCTGAACACGTCTCTCGGTATTGGTAAAGGTCCCCTCTTTCTCTGCGAAACTTGCTGCAGGGAGAACCACATCAGCCAGAAGTGCTGTCTCTGTGAGAAAAATATCCTGGACTACCAGAAAATCAAGGTTTTTCAATCCCTCTTCCACATGGGCAATATCGGGATCGCTCAGCATGGGATTTTCTCCAACGATATAGAGTCCCTTTACAGAGCCTTCAACTGCACTATTTATGATTTCAACTACGGTTAAGCCGGATTTATTCTTCAGCTTCACACCCCAGGCCTTCTCAAATTTTTCATTAACTGCAGAATCATCAACTTTCTGATATCCACTGTATACATTCGGCAGGGCTCCCATATCACAGGCACCCTGAACATTATTCTGTCCGCGTAATGGATTAACCCCCGAACATTCTTTCCCTATATTCCCGGTCATCATGGCAAGATTTGCCAGAGCAAGAACATTATCCGTTCCGGTTGTGTGCTGAGTTATTCCCATAGAGTAGATAATTGAGGCTGTTTCTGCTTCGGCAAAAAGTCTCGCAGCTTTCCGGATTTCTTCCGCAGGAATCCCGCATATTCGTTCGGCAAATTCCGGGGAATGGCGTTTAATTGCCTCGGTAATTTCAGAAAACCCTTCAGTCCGACTCTCAATAAAATCTCTATCCTCAAGACCCTCTGAGAGAATCACGTGCATCATAGCATTTATTAATGCAGCATCTGTTCCCGGTTTATGCTGAAGGTGCAGTGAGGCATCTTCTGTTAAGGATATTTTCCTGGGATCGGCAACAATAAGCACCGTCTTACCTGAGGCCGCAGCCTGCCGTATAGTGATACCGATAACCGGATGGCATTCAGTAGTATTCGATCCAATAACAAATACCAGAGAGGCACGTTTAATCTCCTCTATGCTGTTTGTCATCGCCCCGCTGCCGAATGCTCTGGCAAGCCCTGCAACGGTTGAAGCATGGCAAAGACGTGCACAGTGGTCGACATTGTTTGTCCCTACAGCAGCCCGAATAAACTTCTGCATGACATAATTTTCTTCATTGGTAGTTCTTGCTGAGCTAAGACCGGCAAGAGAGTCAGAACCGAACTGTTCTTTTATCGAACTGAATTTAGCTGCAGCAAGATTCAGCGCTTCATCCCACTCTGCTTCCCGAAATTCTCCGTTTTCCTTTATCAGCGGTTTTGTAAGGCGTTTGTCTGAATGAATAAAATCCATACCAAAACGACCTTTTACACAGGTATTTCCATCATTTGGAATCGAGCCGGTCTCAGTTGTAACCATAACAATTTTTCCGGTCTGTCTGCTCACATTCAGATCAAGCTGGCACCCAACTCCACAATAGGTACAGGTTGTCCGGGTTTTCGTCAGGGTTTTCGCCTGTCCTTTGCCTTTTGCCGCTTTGGTATAGAGAGCGCCGGTAGGACAGGTTCCCACACACTGCCCACAGGTTTCACATACTGTATCTTTCAACGGAACATCAAACCCCGTTGTAACCATCACCTCATAAGAACGTTTCTGGAAGGCAATCGCCTCAACTCCCTGGACTTCACGACACATTTTAATGCATCGCCCGCATCGAATACATTTGGAAGGATCATATACAAAGGCTTTTTCCCTTGCAGTATAATTCATGCTGGTAATTTTGTGTTCTAAATGTGGAAATTTATATTCATTAATTCGATAGCGGTATGAGTAGTCCTGCAGCAGGCAGTCACCATCCTTATCGCACGTCGTACAGGAAAGCCGGTGTTCAGCGATAAAGAGTTCAAGAACAATCTTCCGTAACTTTTTAATCTCTTTTGTCTCTGTCCAGATCACCATACCGTCCTCGGCAAGACGTGAACAGGAGGTCTGCAGCTTGGGCTGCCCTTCAATTTCCACAAGACAAAGCCTGCAGGCACCGGTATGGGTCAATCTATCATCATTACAGAGGTGTGGTATATCAATGTCCAACTGCTTAGCAGCGTTAAGTATTGTTGTCCCCTCGGGAACGGAGATAGGTATATTATCTATAGTCAGGTTAATAGGTGAATTCATGAGCAGTAGTATACCACAACTTCCAGATTATATTCCAATGGATTTTACCAGAAAGAACAGGCAACCCCGTCAAAATATATCTTCAGTCTTTTTTATAAGATAAGCAAATAATTTAACCCTTTACTATCAGTTCTTAAAACTATGTACAGGAGCAGGCAAACGTCCACCACGACTTATAAACTCTTCACAGGAAAATCGGTTGACCGGCATAACAGGAGCCTCACCAAGCAGTCCGCCAAATACAACCCAGTCTCCGACTTTTTTACCGGGAACAGGAATAATACGCACTGCTGTCGTTTTCTGATTGATCATACCTATAGCCGCCTCATCAGCGATTATGCCTGATAGTGTTGAAGCCGGAGTATCTCCGGGAACTGCAATCATATCAAGTCCCACGGAACAGACACAGGTCATAGCTTCCAGTTTTTCTAAAGTGAGAGCACCTCGTTCAACGGCCTTAATCATTCCGGCATCCTCTGAAACAGGAATAAAGGCACCGGAAAGTCCACCTACATGTGATGAGGCCATAATTCCGCCCTTCTTTACTGCATCATTCAATAGTGCCAGAGCAGCGGTTGTTCCAGGAGCACCCACAGATTCAAGCCCCATCTCCTCAAGGATATAGGCAACACTATCACCAACCACAGGGGTTGGAGCCAGAGAAAGATCTACAATACCAAAGGGAAATCCCAATCTTTTGGAAGCTTCAGTTGCTACTAACTGCCCCATTCTTGTTATCTTAAACGCTGTACGCTTTATAGTTTCCGAAACGATATCAATAGGCTCACCTTTAACACGTTCCAGTGCACTTTTCACCACCCCGGGTCCGCTTATTCCCACATTTATCTGGCAATCCGGTTCACCAACCCCATGGAAAGCACCAGCCATAAAAGGATTATCACTTGGTGCGTTACAGAATACCACTAGCTTGGCACACCCAATTCCATCTCTGTCTGCAGTTGCTTCGGCAGTTGCTTTGATTATTCTCCCCATTTCAGCAACAACATCCATGTTTATACCGGACTTTGTCGTTCCCAGATTGATGGATCCACAAACCCGTTCTGTTCTGCTCAATGCTTCCGGCAGGGATCTGATAAGACGCATATCTCCAGGAGTTGCTCCTTTTTCTACCAGAGCCGAAAATCCGCCAATAAAATTAACTCCTGTATTCACTGCTGCTCTCTCAAGCGTTTCAGCGAATTTTAGATAGTTTTCAGCAGCTGTGGACTCAGCTATAAGTGCAATCGGTGTGACTGCTATTCGCTTGTGAATTATGGGAATCCCATACTCATCTGCAATGGCATTTCCGGTTTCTACAAGCTTACCGGCACAGCGCATAATTTTATCATAAATCCTGTCACAGGTTGACGGGACACTTCCGGTCGGGCAGTCACGAAGCGATATACCCATGGTTATGGTACGTACATCCAGGTGTTCTGATTCAATCATTTGAACGGTTTCAAAAATCTCATTATTTGAAAAAATCATTATTATATCCTGTGCATCGCATCAAATACATCCTGATGCGTAAGGGCAATTTTTACTTTAAGATCATTGCCAAGAGTGTCGAGACTCTCCCGTATAGCCTTTATTTCAAGTTTCGTTTCTGTCAGATCCACAAGCATGATCATAGTAAAATAATCCTGCATAATTGTCTGGCTAATATCGAGAATATTTATCTCGTTTTCTGACATATAATTACTCACACTGGAAATAATTCCCTTATGATCTTTTCCTATTACGGTAACGATGGCTGTCATGCTGTCTCCTTTACGGCTTGCTCATTATTCGAACAAAACCTGCTGTTTTCCTTTGATTTTTTCCTGAATCATATTTACCACTAGTTCCAGATCCTCCGGACGTGATACAAGGTCAATTTCACCGGCATGGATTTCCAATACCGGGCTAAGTGCGAAGCTCTCAATCCAGGCATCATACAGTTGATTCAGGTTTTCCAGATAGGAATCAGGAATCGCTGACTCAAACCCCCTTCCCCTCATAGCAATACGTGATTTTAGTGTTCCCACAGAAGCTTTCAGAAAAACGACTAAATCCGGCGGTTCAAGAAAGGATAGAAACAGTTTATAAAAACCCTGATAGGTATCAAAATCTCTGCTGGAAATAGACCCCTGCAGAAACAGATTCTTAGCAAAAATTTCGGCATCTTCATATACCGATCTGTCCTGAACAACCGACCCATTATAATCCTGAAGATTCTTATGCGTTCTCAGCCTGTCAGTAAGAAAGTAGAGCTGTGAGTGAAAGGCCCACCGCTTCATATCCTTGTAAAAATCCTCAAGATAGGGATTTTCAGAGACAGGTTCATAATAGGGTTTCCATCCGAGATGATTACTGATTCTATCAACAAGCGTTGATTTTCCCGCACCAATATTCCCGGCCAGTACGATATAGTTCTTCATATGGATTGTATTCTAACGGGAAGTGTACGGTAAGTAAATGAGGTAATTTTAAAAATCAAAGATTCTTAAAATTACCTTTTGAAGTTTTTGGAGTGAATTAAGGTAATCACTATTTTGTGACAACTAACGAACTCCAAAAACTTCTATTGCCCAGTACAGCTTAAACTTACAGGTTGTTATGCAGTACCTGGAGGGTACTAGCTAATAAAAGGTTTTTCACAAATCATCTGCACGGTAAGTTAAAGTATTTTCTGCTTTCCTGTCATCGATTCAATAGTAATCTTAATTACAGCCACTTTCTGCAGTGCAGCCAAAGGTATAGCCCATTCACTCTTCCCGGTATGCTGCTGCATGACAACCTGCAATCCCTGCTGCTTTTCGGCAGGATTACTAACTAATTCAGCTTTCCCAAAACCGATTACTGAACGGTACTGAACAGAGAAACTGCAGGCTGCTTTTGCCGGAATAGTCTCTACAGAGTCGGAAACCTCAAAGCAAACCCGATTGTTTTTTTCCAGTACATCAAGCTTTTTCCCCTCAAGTGCCGCATGCAGATAGATACAATCCGGAGTATAACCATAAGACATAGGAACGATATATGGATCACTTCCATCCACAAGACCAATTCTGCAGACAGTGTTTGTATTGAGAATATCCTCAATTATGCTTTTATCTAAAATTTCCAACTCACTTCGTCTCATGCTGTTACCCCTATTGTGCAGCTTTTACACGTTAAAACTGCATCTGTATTGTTCAGTTATCATCACGTAAAATCCCGGAATACTCAATAATAAAAATTGATAAGAAATTTATATTATTGGCATATTTCAAAAATCATTAACTCATGCTACACTCTGAGCCATACCCAAAATTCAGGAGAGACAAAGTGTCCTTAGAGCAGTACTTTTCAACATTTAGAAACAACATCGTAGGTATTGATAAGAAGATATATCTACCGGATATACAAGAGGAAAAACCTCTGATTTATGCTGATTGGATTGCTTCAGGACGTTTATACGAACCAATTGAAAAGCATATGCTCGAAAAAGCAGGTCCCTATGTTGCAAACACGCATACAGAGACCACGCTCACCGGAACAACTATGACACAGGCCTATCATTCAGCCCGTGAAACAATCAAAGCACATGTCCATGCTAATGAGAAAGACTGCCTGTTTCTTGCCGGATACGGGATGACCTCCGCAGTCAATAAGCTTCAGAGAATCCTGGGATTGAGAATACCTGAATCCATGAAGAATCAGATTCCTGAAGAAGAAAAACCTGTTGTCCTGATTACTCATATGGAGCATCATTCAAACCAGATCACCTGGGAAGAATGCAATGCAGAGATAAAAATAATTCCACCTGATAGTGAAACTGGACTTCCTGATATGATCGAGCTTGAAAAAATGGCAAAAAAATTCAGTTCAAGACCGCTGCTGATCGGAGCTTTTTCTGCCGGATCAAATGTAACCGGTATTTTAACACCTTACCATGAAATGGCAAAAATCATTCATCGTCACGGGGGAAAATGTTTCGTCGATTTTGCTGCCAGTGCCCCCTATGTCAATATCGATATGCATCCTGCGGATGCTGAGGCTCAGCTTGATGCTATCATGTTCTCACCGCACAAGTTTCTGGGCGGTCCGGGATCTTCCGGTGTTCTTATCATGAACAGTAATCTCTACCATAATACCGTTCCTGATAGCCCTGGAGGCGGTACTGTTCAGTGGACAAACCCTTTTGGTTCTCATCTTTATATTGATGATATTGAAATTCGCGAAGACGGGGGAACTCCCGGCTTTCTGCAGGCCATAAGAACAGCGTTAACCCTCAAAGTAAAAGAGGCAATGGGAGTTGATAATATCAAAGCCCGGGAAGAAGAACTGCTGCATATTCTGTTTAATGAAATTGAGGGAGAAGATGATATCTTCATACTGGAAAAACACCACAAGGATCGTTTGGGAATACTCTCATTCTTTACAAAAGGGGTACATCACAATTTGATCGTACGCCTGTTAAATGATAGATTCGGCATCCAGACCAGAGGCGGATGCAGCTGTGCCGGTACATACGGACACATCCTGTTCCATATCAATAAGACCTCCAGTTCTAAAATCCAATCCATGATAACCGGCGGAGATCTTACTGAAAAACCCGGATGGGTTCGAATTTCCATTCATCCAACCATGACAGACGAGGAAATCCGATACATAGGCCATGCTGTTAAGGAAATTCTTCTGCATGCAGAAGAGTGGAGCAAACAGTATATCTTTGATAAAAATAGTGGTGATTTTAATCGTATCAGCGGTTCCGGACCTGAAATTCCGGATATTATCGGCTCTTTCCAAGCCTAAAAACAGGAAAATGCGGTGACCGGAAAAGAATCCTTTCTACTTACTATGACTAATGGTATACCGGATCGCATTCCCTGTGTTCCAGATATTTCAAACTATATCCCCTGTAAAAAAACAGAAAAACCCTACTGGGACATCTATGTGCATAAAGAAATGCCTCTTTGGAAAGCATATCTGGATTCAGCAGTATTCTATGAAATAGACATGTGGGAAGCCTTCAAGTATCTTCTTACACCACCTACCAGTATTGATATAGAGTAAATTAAACCCCTCCAGTCAGAGTGTGCTGAAAGACAACAAATGGTCGACAATGACGAAAGCGGCAGGTGTTCCTTCAGTTCTGCACAGCTGTGGGAAGTCAGGACTTCAGATAGAAATGCTTACTGAGCATACAGAGATTAACTGCATCAATATAAATCACTGTATCACCAGCACATATCTTCAAGTAAACCTAGAATCCGCTCTCTCTTTTTCTGTTTCTTTTGAACGTCCAGGGATCAAGGGATAACCCTAAACGCTCACGCACAATAACCAGCAGAGATGCGTGCATAAATAAGGAGAACCCTAACGCAATAACCATTGCAGCAGCGAGAACTATTCCTGTTGAACGCATGGCGTGCATTGAAGAGGGAATAAATGAGGCAAACCCAATCATGGTGGTTAATGTTGTCATTTTATCCTTTGGATATAATTATCCTTTGGATTTTGTGAAACAAGCAGTATAGCAAACAGAAAATACTTGTTACAGTTAAAAAAATCAGGATAACACTTTTCATAGAGCTTTTCCACTATGA
>JABMQR010000213.1 GCA_013202335.1 Bacteroidota bacterium | reverse complement strand
GGATTCGCTCCCGATGGCAATCATTTTATGATCATGGGGAATGAGATAGAGAAAATGGGCTATAAACTTTTTGTAAATTATTCCAAAGAATTTAACATATAAGAATTCGATGTGACTGCACTAGAACCGGCGAGCAGACCGTGAGCGGTTGTTACATTACAGGGAAGTTCAAGGGGATGAGAAAGTAGCCGATCAGGGAAAGTGAAGGGATTGTTGAGGACTTCGTGAGAGATAGAAACTAAATGAAAAAGATCTGTCGGTTAAAATCCAACATTCTCGGGAATGTTTTAGTGAGGTAGTAAATGACAAAGAAGATTGGCAGAAATGCCCCTTGTCCATGTGGCAGCGGGAAGAAGTTCAAGAAATGCTGTTACGGAAAAGACAGATTTAACCAGCCTAAAAATTATAAAGAAATACATCATATTTTACCGCCGTATGGAAAGATTGATTACGGTGAGCCGCTATTGGATGAAAAGTTTTTTCAAACAAATACTGTCCATGAAATATCAGCCCAGCGATTGTTCTATAGCAATCTATTGATGCCGGAGGTTGAGGCCATCGCCTCCCTCATCTCAAATCAGATGATAGATCGGGGGTCAGAAGAAGCAAAGCTTATTGAAAGAACGGAAGACGTGAAGGCATTGATTGATATTATGGAAAAAGGCCTGGACACTTTGAATTATGGAAAACTGGTAAAGAAACTGCTACGATATAAAGAAACCTCTGTCTTTATGATTATAGAAGAGTTGAAGCAACCTAAAAATGATGCCTTTCTAGAAATAGCCATAAGGGTCATACATGGTTCGCAAGTAAATTACTCAGAGGCTATATTGGAAATAATCAAAGAATCTAAACTAGGGGCATATGCGGTTTCACAGCTATGCATGCTGCTGGGGTTTTACCAGAACGAAAAATCGGAGAAATTGTTGTGGGACTATTACCATTACTTCAAAGAACACTATAGTGGCGAAACATACAGTGACGGCCCATTACTGGCCTTAGAGGAAATCCGGGAACGAAGAAAACTTCATTGACGGCCATCCCTTAAATTGAAATCTTCTCTGCTGGGCTTTCTATACTGCTAAACAGAGACTTGTTAGTCTTGTTGAAAGCAAAAGCGAATCTGGCAGCATCAATTTTCGAGATACGGAATAAGATATCTCAGGTTCACTTGATCATGCCCGACTTGAAGCTATCGCAGCTTTTTTAACTTGCTGGTATGTTGGATTTATGCCAAAATAAACGATTCAGGGCTTGTCAAAGATTAGGCCATTTTGTTCCATATGAGTTCTTATCTAGCTGGCTGGTTAACATTCCGATATGGAACAAGAACACGCTGGCTAGTTAATATGAAATGTTAGGAGTCAAAACAATGAAAGAAAAAATACAGCACCCTAAAGTTGAAATACCTGAAGACACTTTAAATAAGTGGCAAAACATTGTCGATATAATGGCCGAATTGATTGGTATTCCTGCCGCACTCATTATGCACCTTTCTGGATCTGATATAGAAGTATTTGTTTCAAGCCGAAGTGATGGCAATCCTTATCATCCTGGAGATCAGGAGCACTTTCTCGGATCAGGCTTGTATTGCGAAACTGTGATAAATACTAACGACAAGCTTCTAATTCCCAACGCACTTGCTGATGAAAAATGGAAAAATAATCCAGATATAAAACTTAACATGATTTCCTATCTGGGCTTTCCAATCCTTCTGCCAGACGGAAAACCATTTGGAACCATTTGTGTCCTTGATAATAAGGAGAATGCCTATTCTGAAACCTATGAAAATCTTATCAAGAATTTCCGTGACATAATTCAGTCTCAGTTGGAGCTCATATATATGAACACCATATTGGGAGAAAAAAACAAAAGTCTTTCTGATTATCTTGCAGAAATAAAAATACTTCGTGGCATTGTCCCAATATGTTCTTTCTGCAAAAAAATTAGAGATGCTGAAGGGAATTGGAGTGAAGTAGAAGCCTACGTTTCAAGACATTCAGAAGCACAATTCAGCCATGGTGTTTGCCCAGAATGTGGGAAAATACATTATGGAGATTTCTTGAAAGACTCCTAACGCTTAAGGCCGACCGCATAAAGCGTGGTAGGATTTCGTTGCATTTCCACCATTTCAAAAGTCCTGGCAGGCTGCAAGTCCTTCCTGGCGGCGACTTAACTCACTCGTTATGCGGGAAGAGAGGGTGGAGAAATAGACTAATGGCAAAGCTAGGTACTGAGAAAAAGCCCGTGAGATTTAGGGTGCAAACCGAAGACCGACTGGGGGAGATCGCAAGCATCTGCGAAAAACATGGATGGAAATTCGTCGGGGAATTAGCTCCTGGAGTACCAGAGGACATAAGTCAGGTTGAGTATTTGCAAAACCCGAGAGCTTTCACTTCTAAACCACGGATGGAGCATTCGGACCGCATGACTGCGGTAAGAGACCAACCAAAGATCGGAAGGAATGCTCCATGTCCTTGCGGGAGCGGATTGAAGTATAAAAAGTGCTGTATGAATTGAGTATCACATTGTGATATTATTATCCAGAGGGCGGATCGAGCGATGTGATACGTCATCGATACCATTGGAAAATGATGCTTCTCAAGACCTGTACATCTCCAACGTATTTGGAGAATTGAATCCATGTGGTATTTCAATATATCTGCACTGGCTCATATTTGGTTTTCTGGCTACACATTGCATTTTGGCACGGATAACATTACAAGCGTCATGATATCCGGATTTGTATAATCAATTGTTATGCATTTTTAGTATAAGAAGATGATGAATCAGGAGGGATTGGAATTATGAAAATAAATCCGGATTTTGCTGCACCTTGTGGCCTTTATTGTGGAGTTTGTGCTATTTATATTGCACACCGTGATAATAATCAAAAATTCAAGGAGGGGTTAGTGAATCTTTACAAGGGAGAGG
>JABMQR010000018.1 GCA_013202335.1 Bacteroidota bacterium | reverse complement strand
TTGTTGGTCCCGCTTCTCTCGTTCTTTTGAGAATCAATTACACTCAATCAAAAACTTCTGCTATAGGTGAGTTAATCTTTTTAGAGCATGGCTTTGCAAAAGAGAGATAAATTGTTTATAGTAGTGGTGATTTTTGACATTTGTGAAGAATACTCTCATCAATCAAAATGATTTGACAAAAAGAGTAAACATATTTTTTAAGGGGTTAATGATATGGAAACAAGGCAATTAGCAAACGCTGTACGGATCCTTAGTATGGATGGAGTGCAGAAAGCAAATTCAGGTCATCCAGGAGCACCAATGGGGATGGCTGATATCGCAGAAGTACTTTGGCGACGCAATCTGAAACATAATCCTGGTAATCCAAACTGGGCAAACAGAGACCGATTCGTACTTTCAAATGGGCATGCATCGATGCTGCTCTACTCATTACTTCATTTAACCGGATACGATCTTCCTTTGGATGAATTGAAAAAATTCAGACAAATGGATTCAAAAACAGCCGGGCATCCTGAATATAAAGTCACTCCCGGTATTGAAACTACCACAGGACCACTTGGCCAGGGAATTGCAAATGCAGTAGGAATGGCACTGGCTGAAAAAACCCTTGCTGAACATTTCAATAAAGAGGGTTTTCCTTTAGTAGACCACTACTCTTATGCCTTTGCCGGGGATGGATGCCTCATGGAAGGAATTTCACATGAAGTCTGCTCCCTTGCCGGAACTCTCGGCCTGGGAAAACTTATTCTCTTTTATGATAACAATGGGATATCGATTGATGGTGAAGTAGAAGGCTGGTTCACAGATGATACTGAAGCACGTTTTAGGGCTTATGGGTGGCAGGTTATCTCAGTCACTGACGGACATGATGATGCAGAAATCCAGAAAGCACTTGATGCAGCCAAAAGTGAATCCGGCAAACCTACACTTATCAGCTGTAAAACTAAAATTGGATTTGGGTCACCAAATAAAGAGGGTTCTGAATCCTGTCATGGAGCACCTCTTGGTGCAGATGAGATAGTCTTGACCCGTAAAGCACTTGGCTGGGAATTTGATGAACCCTTTTACGTCCCGGAAGAAGCCTATAAGGCCTGGGACTGCAAAGCTAAAGGAGCTCAGCAGGAAGTTCTCTGGAATACACTTTTTACTGAATATTCAGCATCCTATCCCGAGCTGGCAGCAGAATTCACAACAAGAATGAATAGTGACCTGCCGGCAGATTGGAACGAAATGATGACAGACTATATCATCAGCCTCCAGGAAAAAGGTGAGAAGATTGCAACGCGAAAAGCTTCGCAAAATGTACTTCAGGAACTTGGTCCCGTACTGCCGTCACTTCTTGGAGGCTCTGCGGACCTTGCTCCGTCAAACCTTACAATGTGGAGTGGATCAAAAGCAATCACCTCCAATGATGCAGATGGGAATTATGTACATTACGGTGTCAGAGAATTTGGTATGGCAGCTATTATGAATGGCCTTACCCTGCATGGAGGATTTATTCCTTATGGAGGAACATTCCTTATTTTTATGGAGTATGCACGTAATGCAATCCGTATGGCAGCCCTGATGGGTCTTCAGACAATTTATGTATTCACACATGATTCAATCGGCCTGGGTGAAGATGGTCCTACACATCAGCCTATCGAACAAATAGCTTCATTACGAGGAACTCCCGGTATGACCACATGGAGACCGGCAGATACCGTTGAAACCGCTTCTGCCTGGAAAGCTGCAGTAGAAAAAAAGGATGGTCCGACCAGCCTCATTCTTAGCAGACAGAATCTTCCCGTCCTTCCAAGAAGTGCTGAACAAGTCTCTCTTATTGAAAAAGGTGCTTATATTCTCTGGGAGAATGCAGAATCACCAGAGTATCTAATAATAGCTACAGGGTCTGAAGTCGAGCTTGCTATGGGAGCTGCGAAAAAGTTTGGCGGAACAGGAAAAAGTGTAAGAGTAGTATCGATGCCTTCACCTGAACAGTTTGAGATGCAGTCAACAGAATACAAAAATCTTGTATTACCGCCTGCAGTTACCAAACGTCTTGCTATTGAAGCTTCTTATAAAGATTTCTGGTATAAATACAC
>JABMQR010000212.1 GCA_013202335.1 Bacteroidota bacterium | reverse complement strand
GTCCCTTCAAGGTCTTACTTTCGTAAAACGCTTCACATCCTCTCGTCTCCACGATCAAATGCGTTGTTAAACTTCAGGACCTTTATTCTTCTTCTTTTCAATCAGTTTCCTGATCGTTCCTTCCCTTCCCTAATTATCTCTGTCAAAGAACTGTTGTCCAGATGCCGTTAAGCGCTGGACTGCGTTTAAATCAGTTGTTATAAATAACCGCTAACCTCAACGCGCTTGATTGTTATACCAATAAACACTCTTATGTGTCAACAAGCAAACAGGTTTTTCCTGTTAAATATCTATTATTATCTGAAACAAAGAGAACAGCCATCAAAAGATCATGGGCGCAAACTAAAACAGAGCTCAAATTGTAGAACCAAAACCCCTATGGAAAACGATAATTTAATGGTTTATCTACAGGAAATAATAGCTGCAGCTATTTCAGAGAACCCTTTCCCATACTTCTGATTTGAACAGTAAGCAGGCATAACAGGCATATTAGGTGATGATGATAAAACATTTGCCACACCAAAACTCATTGGGAAAAAATCGAACAAAGGGGAATCATTGGGAGCATCTCCGCAATATGCAATCTGATGCTTCATTTCATCCTCATCCAATTTATATATATCCTTTAAAATATACTTAACCATATTCAGTTTATTGTAATCACCAAACCAGCAATTTACGTGAATTGAGCTTACCCCGAAAGAAGCACCCTCTTCACTGCAAATCCTCATAATATGCTCAATACTATCCTGACTCAAAAAGGGCGGCTCCTCGTGGTGATCAAAAGCAATGTCATATATCCGGCAAAACTGGTCGACAGAGAGTTTACTATCTGGAACCTCAGTTAAAACACGTTCTATAAGCCGATTGGCCCTTTCCCGATATCCTTCCCTGTAGATTGATGGATGATCGACCCTTTTCCTTACCCCTTTTTCACGATACCAGGCAAGAGCCCCACTCTCGGTTATCACGGCCTCTATAGGCCACTGCCTGAAATAAACATCAGCCCACCCTGCAGAACCACCTGTTACCGGTATAATTTTAATACCCTGCTCGTGGAGATCCCAAAGGCTTTTTAAAGCTGACGGCAGCAGTCGCCCCTTGTTTGTGATTGTATCATCAACATCTGTCAGTACAAATTTTATCCCGGAAGTATCTCCGGGATTCAATTCTGAGAGAGGTTTAGGGATTCTCGTATGTATTTTCATTAGATTTCTGCCCGCTTATTTAAACATACCACTACGAATCACCGGCCGCAAATAAGTAATAAAAGATATCACAGATGCTGCTGCAGTAATGACAAAGAGGACAAAAAGAACAGACTGAAACGTAGAAAGCCACTCCGCATCAGGAATACTCCGTATCAGGAATGCTAAAATTATTCCCGCAAAACCGGAAACAGCATAGAGTACAGCTTTTGCTTTCCCCCAAATATTTGCAGCCATAGCAACACCTCTTTTCATCATTATCATCCTGAGGAATATGACGGAAAGCTCCCGATACAAAATAATAATAAATATCCATAACGGCATAATGCCGGAATACGCAAGGCAGAGAAAATAAGTAATCCTGCTTATCACGTCCGCAAACGGGTCTAAAACCTTTCCTAAATCTGTAATTAAATTCATACGCCGGGCAATAATGCCATCCAGTAAATCAGACAGTTCTATAGCAATGCAGAGAACAATGAGTGTCCATGATGAAAAAGTGATCAGAACATCAGGGTTCGGGGCATTCACCCAACCGGGAAGAAAATAGGCTATAAAAAATAAGGGCGCCATTATCAGGCGTGATACAGTGAGCTTATTGGGTAAATTCACATACTACTCCATGTTTTCAGTTTGCAAAAAGCTTATCTCGCAGTCTCTGAAATTATAGTTGATAGTATATCGTTTTTTGATTTACGGGAAAAGGTATAGAGGAGCCGGTACCCATCTTCTTTTCTCTTATTCATAAGAGACCGGAATTTTTCTGTCATTTCTCTTCTGGTTCTAAAATGATACTGTTTAACACGACCTTTTGTAAGATTCAGACCCCAGGCGACGGTAAATTCATACCCATCGAACAACAACTGCTGCTGGTCATGTATGGAGTAATAATAGGTTTTGTTGTTTGCCTCTTTATATAGTGTGACAGTCATTTCTCTACTATGGATTTATAACGGGAAAAACACAACTGGAAACGGCAACATATTGGCAGTAGAATGCATTATTAAGCACTTACTGGGTCTACAAAGGTTTACCCAACATATGGTGGGAAAGAATATCCCACACACTAGGATATGAATTAAACCAGACAATCACCTTCACTTCAGCCCGCCCCTATCCCGGACAACACACGCTGTCCGGGTAGAAATATTTCACACTCCTGAATGTGGTTTGCTTTAATTACAGATCATAAATCCGGGTATATTTGTCCTCAAGATATCTGGAAAAATGTGAGGGGTCGAGAGGCTTACCTGTTACCTGCTGCAAAACCTCTGTTGCGGTATAAATCCCACCCTTCCGGTATATTTTCTCATCCAGCCATTTCTGCAGGTGAAGAAGATTTCCGGATGAAATATACTCAAGGTAATTTGGAATTTCCTGTTTCAGTGTTTCAAGAAACTGAGCGCTAAACAGGTTCCCGAGGGCATAGGTTGGGAAATACCCAATTAATCCTGCTGACCAGTGCACATCCTGAAGAACTCCCTCTGCACTATTCCCGGGAACAATACCCAGCATCTGACGCATTTTTTCATTCCATGCTTCCGGTAAATCTTTCACTTCAAGTTCACCATTAACTAAAGCTGTTTCAAGTTCGAATCGGAGAATTATATGCAGGCTGTATGTCACCTCATCTGCATTTACCCTGATCATCGATGGTTCAACTTTATTAATTCCACGAACAAAAGCATTCTGGGAAACACTGCCAAGCTGAACAGGAAACATACCTTGCAAAGATGAATAATAGTTTGTCCAGAAATCATCACTCCTTGCTACAATATTCTCCCAAAATCTTGATTGACTCTCATGTACAGCAAGAGAAATACCTGTTCCAAGGCTTGTTCCTTTCAGTTCCGGACTGGCTGCACCCATTTCATAGAGCGCATGGCCGCCTTCATGGATCGTACTGAAAAGTGAGCTGCTCATTAAGGGTTCGTTATATCGTGTAGTGATGCGGATATCATCCTTTCCTACTCCGGTGGTAAATGGGTGGGCAGATTCTGTCAGAATGCCCCGTTGGAAATCAAACCCCATATCGGTAAGAATTTTTCTGCCGAAATCATCCTGGAGCTTATTATCGTACGGTTCATATAAGAAAGAGTCATCAACCTGTCCCTTTTCGGCGATTTTCCCAAGAAGGGCAACAATATCTTTTTTAACCCCGCTAAATACTCTGGCAACTTCAGCAGTAGTCATCCCCGGTTCATACTGATCAATAAGCGGGTCATACGGATGATCTTTATATCCAAGGCACTCAGTGGTCTCCCTGGTTAAGGCGACTATTTTCTCAAGGTGAGGTTGAAAAATTGAAAAATCCTGACTTTTTCTTGCCTCTACCCATGCCGGCTGTGCTTTACTGGTAACAACCGCAATCTCCTGGACAAGTTTTTTCGGAATCTTCTTTTCGCGGTTGTACTCCCTGAAATACTCTCTGATCAATCCCCTTTCCTGATCTGTAAAGGAAGCATCTCCGGAAGGCTGCTGCTCAGAAGCTCCCAGTCCGTTAAGCAAATCCCCAATTTCACTTGAGGTTATCTTATCATGCAGGACTCCCTGCATCAGCGACATCTGTTCAGATCTACCCTCTACCCCACTTTCAGGCATATTAGTTTCCTGATCCCAGCTTAATAACGCTGTTATATTCTGATACAGAACCAGTTCATGATCTATCTCTTTAAGTCGTGCAATATTTTCCTTTTTATCCATTCGTATCTCTCCTGATTGAAAAACTGAGTCCATTATAATTAGCCGGCTCTTTGATAATATTATCAGGAACTACGGTAATGTAAAGTAAATCATGATAATCACGTATAAAAACACCCAAATAACAATTCCACGGAAATTAATTTCATTGACAGAAAAAAAGCTTTAAAAAATATAATTTTCGTAATATGATCAAACCCTGATAGACATAACTGAAAAAAATAAACTAAAAACCGAAGGAGATCAAAATGCCGCTGATTGACATGCCTCTCGATGAACTAAAAAGATATGAAGGAATTAACCCAAAACCAGCAGATTTTGAGGATTATTGGGAACGGGCACTTGCTGAACTTGAGACAGCTTCGCTTGATATTGAGCTGATTCCGGCACCGTTTCAGGTCTCCTTTGCAGAATGTTTCGATCTTTACTTTACGGGTGTAAAAGGAGCAAGGATACATGCAAAATATATAAGACCAATTACTGCTGACTCCACACCACACCCGGCTGTTATTCAATTTCATGGATATTCAGGTGATTCCGGAGACTGGGGGACAAAACTCAGTTGGGCCGCTGCAGGATTCAGTATCCTGTCAATGGATGCCCGCGGGCAAGGGGGATTATCTCAGGACCCCGGCGGAGTAACCGGAACAACACTTAAAGGTCATATTATTCGAGGTCTTGATGACCACCCTGACAACCTGCTCTTCAGAAACATCTTCCTGGATACAGCGCAGCTGGCGCGCATAACCATGCAGCTGCCGGAAGTTGACCCGGCCAGAGTTGGTGTTTTTGGGGGATCTCAGGGAGGCGGTTTAACTCTGGCTTGTGCATCCCTGGTACCGGAAATCAAAAAAGCTGCACCGGTTTTCCCATTCCTGTCCGACTATCTTCGTGTTTGGCAAATGGATCTGGCACGTGATGCATATGATGAGCTCACCTATTATTTTAAACGCTTTGACCCGATGCACAGTAGAGAAACAGAGATATTTACCACCCTCGGATATATAGACATCCAAAATCTGACGGAAAGAATCAAAGCAGATGTTCTTATTGCAACGGGCTTAATGGATACTATCTGCCCACCCTCCACTCAATTTGCAGCCTATAACAAGATATCATCCAACAAAGAGATGGTGCTGTACCCAGATTTTGGACATGAGGGGATTCCTGATTTCGACGATAAAACATTTTTGTTTATGATGGATCTGTAGGAAAAGGAGAATTCTCTTCGGTCATTTTGCGGCGATTCCAGGTTCTGCGCCATACCAGATGTCCGTTGAAGGCAAAAACAAGAAAGACCAAAAAAACAATTTCGGCTGTTTTTAGAATATCAGCAGCCTGCCTGCCAAAAAGAAAGACCAGTGTAAAAAGAAGCCCGGTGGTTACCAGAACTGCCGGGATATCAAGTAGTATGTAGCGAATATACGGTATTCGGATTATCCCGGATGTCATATGAAGAATATTCCTGAATCCAAACGGAACAAACCTGCCGAAAATAAGGACCAATGCATCACGTTTGCGCAGGAAGCCGGTCATTACAGCCACTTTCTTCCTGAGTGCATTCCGACGCATACTCTTCTTTGGAGCAAGCAGCAGCTGTCCTGCACCTCTGCCAAACCAATACGATACGGTATCACCAAGAAAGGCACCAATCAGCACTGCTGTCAGAAGCCTCAATGCATAATCGGGATTCATAACAGCCATCAATGCTGCTGTTATATTTATTACATCCTCAGAAAGGGGAATATTTGCGCCGGCTATGGTCAGAATCAGTACAATAACAAAAGGAGCTGCTTCCAGGTTTTGCTGAATATATCCTACTACTGCTTCCACTCCCAACCATGCCTCCGACTAGTTTTCTCTATTTTCTACCTGTTTTCGCAGCAGATCGGTAAATTCCTGAATCGGTATACCGTTCTCCTGTTTCCCTGATCGATACCGTACAGATACCGCTCCGGCCTCCATCTCTTTCTCTCCCAATATCAGCATGAAAGGAATTTTCTCCTTCTGTGCATTTCTAATCTTAGCATTGAGTCGGTCAGTACTGAAGTCTCCGGAGACTCTAAATCCCTGATCTTTAAACATTTTTACCACTTTCTCAGCATAATCACCAAAATTTTCAGCTACTGGTATAACCCGAACCTGCTCAGGAGCAAGCCATGCGGGAAATGCACCGGCATAGTGTTCTAAAAGAACTCCAAAAAATCGTTCAATTGATCCAAGAAGCGCTCTGTGCACAACAAACGGCTGTTTTTCAGATCCATCACGGTCTACAAATGTCATTTTAAAACGTTCAGGCAGATTGAAGTCAAACTGAACAGTTGAGAGCTGCCATTGACGACCAAGAGCATCCTTAATTTTTAAGTCAATTTTGGGTCCATAGAAAGCGCCGCCGCCTTCATCAACCTCATACTCAAGACCTTCCGCCTCGATAGCCCCTCTCAAAGCCTCTGTTGCTGAATCCCATTTTGATTTCTCTCCTACACTTTTCACCGGCTGGGTAGAGAGATATGCACTGATATCCAGAAAACCAAATGAGCGAAGCATAAAGAGTGAGAATCTGAGAACCTCCAGAATCTCATCTCCCATCTGTTCGGGGGTACAAATGATATGTGCATCATCCTGGGTAAATCCCCTTACCCGTAACAATCCATGCATAGCTCCGGCCTTTTCATACCGGTATACGGTTCCCAATTCCGCCCATCTGCAGGGCAGATCACGATAGGAATGCTTTGAGTTGTTATAAATCATTATATGGAAAGGACAGTTCATTGGTTTCGCATAATACTGCGCCTTATCCATCTCCATTGCCGGATACATTCCCTCTTTATAAAAATCGAGGTGCCCTGAGGTTTCCCAAAGCCATGCTTTTCCGACATGCGGAGTAAAAACCATTTCATATCCGTTTTTATAGTGCTGATCCCGCCAGAAGTCCTCTATTGCAAGTCTGATTCTGGCGCCTTTCGGATGCCAGTAGACAAGTCCCGGGCCGGCTTCTTCATGCAGTGAGAATAAATCGAGTTCTTTTCCCAGTTTACGATGATCACGCTTCTCAATATCTTCAAGATGCTTCATGTAGAGACGCAGTTCTTTTGGATTTTCCCATGCAGTTCCATAAATCCTGGTAAGCATTGGGTTAGTTTCTTTCCCTCTCCAGTACGCTCCTGCAATCGAAAGGAGTTTAAAGGCCTCTGCCCTAAGCTCTTTTGTACTCTCAACATGCGGCCCCCTGCACAGGTCAGTAAATCCGCCCTGAGAATAGAGTGAGACTTCATCTCCTTCCGGGATTGCATTAATCAGTTCCTGCTTATAGGTTTGTTTTGCAAACAGTTTTTTTGCTTCTTCACGGGAAACAACTGTTCTCTCAAAAGGTTTATCTTCTGTAATTATCGTTTTCATGCGTTCTGTTATTTCTTCCAAATCGTCCGGCACCAGAGTCCTGGGAAGGTCAAAATCATAATAAAATCCGTTATCAATTGATGGACCTATGGTTATCTGCGCATCAGGGAACATCTGCAGGACAGCCTCAGCCATCACATGCGCCATAGAATGTCGTATTCTTTTCAGTTTTTCTTCATTTGCCATTACTCTTTACTCCTATACATATATAAAGCCTTCATGCTTTGCATCCAACTACAGATACCATGAATCGTTCAGGACAATCCATACCATCATGCAAGGACGAAAAACACAAAGGCTCTTATTAGAGGCCACGGTTTCCGCGGTTCCACCTTACTTCCGAAACAGCTTTTTCACTTTCTGCACTAATTTCGGCTCTTCATTTTCCCATAACGCAGGGAGGACGGCAACGGCTTAATATATTTAGTCTGCCCATTTTTCAAAGCAGAATAAATTGTTCAGCCTGCAGCTCAGGAGTGGTTTTCAGAAGGAGTCTGCCGGATATCTTGCAGCCTGCAGGAATTCCGGTTTCCCGAATAATCCTGACTGGATACCCTCTCTGCAGTGCTGAAAACATAATACTTTTCACACTGACAGCTTAACTTCCTAATCGTCTCCGTCTCAGCTTTGTCTAAACTATGCGAAATTCCTGATATTATGTCAAGGACTAAGAGTACTTAGTTTATGACTAAGGGTACTTAGATCAGGACTAAGAGTACTTAGTTTATGACTAAGGGTACTTAGATCAGGACTAAGGGACTGATACTCTCCCCTATTCCATCAAGGGTTTCGATCTCTTTTATTATTTTTTCAAAAAGATGCAGCCCCTCAAGATCAAAGACATCCTTCTCCGCACTCTCAATTGCTAAAACAAGGGTAAGGGGGGCTATTATTCTAATTATCAGTTGCGAATGCAGCTGAACCTTTACGTTAAGGGTTCAGTATTATACTACAGAGACTCTAGTCGTCTTCTCCCTGAACCTGTTTCTGTTCATAGAGGTGACTTTTCAATTTTGCTGACAATTCGGCGAAGCTGGTAGCAAGGTCAGTTTTCTGAACAATAATATTATCGGGCAGATCTAAACTTTTTGGGGCAAAATTCCAAATCCCTTTGATCCCAGCTTCAACAGCCAATTCTGCTACAGGCTGCGCTGCTTCTGCCGGTACAGTTATTACTGCTATGTTTATCCCAAGATTTTTTACTGTATCATCAAGATCTTCGATTTGTGAAATCACTATTCCACCTATTTGACTTCCGACCTTTCTCCGATCTTTGTCAAATACTGCAATAATTCTCAAACCATTATTCTCAAAACCCTTATACCCTATCAATGCAGCGCCAAGGTTTCCTGCTCCAATGAGAATTGCATCAGTAGTATTATCCCATCCAAGATAGTGTTCAATCGCGAGAATAAGTTCACAAACCTGGAAACCAACTTTTGGTTTCCCCTCAACTCCGGTACAGGCCATGTCTTTTCTCACCTGAATAGGTTTCAGTTTTAATTGATCTGCAAGTGTTGTCGCAGATATCCACATCTCTCCCTGGTTTGCATGATCTTTAAGCAAACGAAGGTATGCCGGGAATCTTCTGATTGTAGGAAGAGGAATTGCATAGTTTTCAAGTCTATTCATAAAAAGATTATACCTACTTTTTAACTAAATTAAAAGAAAAATACGTTTATTTCATAACCATAAAATTATTATGACTATTTTTGTAATATATTTATAACTGTTTGCCTGTTACAAGTATATTGCAGCAGGATGTTATTAGTCGACTAACTCAATCCCCTACAACATCCCGGGGATATCTTTTACCCCATCAAGAACTAAAAACGGTCTGTATGCAAATTTATTTATTGTTTCTCTGTCGGTCACTCCTGTTAAGACCAGGAGACTATCAATTTCAGACTCAATTCCAGAGAGTATATCCGTATCCATACGATCACCTATAATTACTGTCTCTTCCCGCTTGCAGCCTAACCGTTTCAGGGCAGTTCGCATCATTAGCGGATTAGGCTTCCCCACAAAATAGGGATTGACCCCAGTAGCCAGGGAAATTGGAGCAATTAATGCTCCTGTAGCCGGCATAATTCCATTTTCAATTGGCCCGGTCAGATCTGGATTTGTTCCAATAAGCCGGGCGCCTCTTACTACAAGATTAACCGCATGTGTTACTGAATCAAGATTGTAAGCCCGGGCTTCTCCAACGACAACATAGTCTGGATTTATATCATTCATGGAATACCCGACTTCATATAATGCATTAATTAATCCCGGCTCACCTATTACATACGCGGTACCATTGGGGTCCTGAGACTGAAGAAAAATAGCTGTAGCAAGTGCTGATGTATAAAAATGCTCTTTTTCAATAGTTACACCCAATCTTGCAAGTTTCTGCTGAAGCTCCAGAGGGGACCTCTCGCTTGAGTTTGTCAAAAACAGATACTTCTTATCATTCGCCTGCAGCCACTCAACAAACTCTACAACCCCATCCAATAGTTTGTTTCCATGATAAATAACTCCATCCATATCACAAATAAAAGCTTTCTTATGGCGGATTCTTTCAATTTTTTTCTGAATATTCATTGTACTTCCTGATACCTTTTTAAACTATTATTACTTTTATGACAACAACCGTAATTTCCCGATGATTTCCTCCACCAACCATTCCGGGGTTGATGCTCCTGCTGTTATCCCTATGGTTTGATAGGAAAGAAGTTTGGAATCAAGCTCATCTTCTCCGGATATATGCCACACTGGTGTCCCGGATTCTTTTACTAGTTCAAAGAGTCTGCGGGTGTTTGCACTTTGTTTACCACCGATAACCAGTATTGCATCCGCCATTGCATTAAGCTTACCGAGTGCTTTCTGCCGGTTTATTGTTGAAGGGCAAATACTGTCAATTACTTCAATATCTGCAGATGAGTCCGAAAATTTCTCAATAAGTGTTCTGGAAATGTTTGTATAGCTATCCAATGAAAATGTTGTCTGAGGCAATAGAACTGACGAAATAGTATAATCTATTGTATCAGGAATATATTCCGGTCCGGAAATTACAATTACATGAGGATACCCTTCTACCGCCCCCTGAACTGCATGAACTTCGCCATGATCAGGATTCCCTGCAATACATATCTGTTTGTTCTCTGCTGCAAATTTCCTGATAAGCCTTTGTGATCTCAGTACCCGCTGACAGGTGCCGTCAATCAATTGGTATCCATTTTCCAGAAAAGCTTCACGCTCGGATTCGGGGATTCCATGAGCACGTATAACTGCTATCCCCGGCTCTGCCTCTTGGGGACTGCCAATCACTTTAACACCCATATCTACCCGTAGTTTTTCAAGAAACATATCATTATGTATGAGTGGGCCAATAGTATAAACAGATTTCCCCAGTTTTTTTCCGAGCTCTACTGCATCATACACAGCACTTACTGCTGTTCGCACACCGGAGCAAAAACCCATAACTTCAGATCGTATTATATTCATAGTTTCACCCCAGGCACTATCTTTAAACTTACCGCAAAACCGTGTCCTACCGGCAGCATTGTTGAGTAGTAACGTGTATCAGCGAAAAGTTTTTTGTTATAGGTATCTACATACTTCCCAAGTCCCTTCCTGATGTCGGTATGTACCCGAAAAAGGGTATCATCTGTAATGAGTAATCCACCGGGTTTCAGCAGTGTATATAAATCTTCATACAGCAGCGGATAGAGGTATTTCCCACAGTCCTGGAAAATTATATCATAGGCTGCGGGTTCTGATTTTGCCATCTTTGGAATCAGTGCACCGGCGTCTCCTTGTCTTAGTTCAACAACTTCAGACAGGTTCGCCTTCTCTATATTTGCTTTTGCCTCAATTCCGGTACGTTCATGATTATCAATAGTAATAAGTTTTCCACCCCCCCCCACTTCCTTAACAGCACCACCGAGCCAGATTGTTGAGTAGGCTATACCTGTCCCAAGCTCCAGGACCTGCTTTGCACTGGTTAAACGAATGAGAAGAGATATGAGTTTTGCTGTTTCCCTCTCCACAAAGGGCTGAATATCATCCCGGAACTCCGCCTCCAGCTCCAATTGCTCTGTCAGCAGAATATCATGAGTGAGGAATGAATAGAGATAGGGACTATGTTCCAAAACTACTGCTCCTAAACATTATATACGAAAATATAGCACATTCCTTTCCATTTGAATACTCAGCACAATTATAGGAAATTAAAAAAAAAGCCATCCGGTTTAACCCCAGATGGCCTGATATCGATTTAACAACTATCTACTTTTTTCTTTTACCTTTTAACTTTCTCTGAACTGAAGTAATCTCAATCTCCTTCACTAGAGATGGTGCACCCTTCCCGGATTCAGCTTCCACTTCTTCTGCAAGAATTGCATCCGGATCCTTTCCAAGGTGTTTTGCCTTTCTTTTGAGTCTGGCATTTGTTAATGCAAGCAGCACTGGAGAGGCAATAAAGATTGATGAATAGGTACCTACAACGATACCAACAATCAGGTTAAGGGCAAAAAGCTGAATAGTGCCTTTCGCAAAGATAAAAAGAGGGAGTACAGCCAATAAGGTTGTAAAAGATGTTATCAAGGTTCTACTCAGAGACTGTGTAATACTGATGTTTACAACTCTCTCGAATTTCGTTCCTCTTAGTAATTTGGCATTTTCCCGAATTCTGTCAAAAACAACAATCGTATCATTTAATGAATAACCGATAATGGTTAAAACTGCAGCTATTGTAGTTGTAGTAACCTCAAGCCTAAATACGGCAATAAATCCAATCATTATAAGAATATCATGTGTCAGAGCTGCAATTGCAGCGAGCGCTGAGGCAAAGTGAAATCTAATCCAGATATAGGCCATAATGAGGGCAAGTGCAACAACTACCATTATTATTGATCGGTAAGTTAACAGATTTGAAAATTTGGGTCCAACATAATCTGATTGCTTAACAATAACATTATCAGTACCGAAGCTACCCTCTATTAAGCTGAAAATTTGTGCTTCGAGATCCTCTTTTGTTCCTTCAGAATCAGTTGCAACCCGTATCTGGAACTCCTGCAGGTAGGCATCACCCACAATCTGCACCTGTAATGAACCACTTAATTCATTGAGTGCTTCACGAACTTCATCAATAGAAATATAATTCTCAGTGCTGCTGTTTGCTGCATTAATAACGGATGGGGCAGCAGAAAGAGTAAACGGAAGTCCCAGTCCTGTAGCAATATTGCTGCTTGAGACATCCCCTCTGATTACTGATACAGTCACATCATCAAAACCCTGAAGCTCTGCTGCTAATGCATCAAAAGTTACATAATCATCTGAGGAAAGAGTTGTTCTCTCAACACCGTCTTCGTTTCTGATCTCAATAACCATATCCCCATTTACCACATTCAGGACAACATCATCTGCACCGCTGTAAGAGACAGACATAGCTTGTTCAGCAATTTGTATCCGCTGGCTAAGGCCTGCTTCAAAATCTATTCCCAGATTAAGTCCATCATTGATAAGCAGCCCGGCTATACCGCCAACTATCACCAGTAGTGACAAGGTGAAAAACAGAAATCTATGTTTTGTAAATTTAATTATAGTATTATTTTTCATTTGATCCTCCAGCTGATCCGGAGTTTATTGATTTTAACTTTTTGAACAAAGAAATCAAAAACCAGTCTGGAAACAAACAGTGCAGTAAACATTGAGGTAACAATACCTACAGCCAATGTATTTGCAAACCCTTTCACCCCGCCTGTACCAAGCTGAGCAAGAACCAGTGCGGCAATAAAGGTTGTAATATTTGCATCCATAATTGTCCAGAAAGCTTTCTTAAATCCAGCCTTCACTGAGGCCTCTGCTGATTTTCCAAGACGATACTCTTCTTTAATTCTCTCGAAAATAATTACATTTGCATCTACAGCCATACCTACTGTCAGAATAATACCGGCAATACTTGTCAGTGTAAGTGTAAGATTAAAAGCTGAAAGCACAGCTGTAATTATTATCAGGTTAAGAATCAGTGCTGTATCCGCAACAAGTCCTGCCCGTCGATAATAAAAAAGCATGAAAAGTATTACGAGTACAAAACCTACTGCGATAGCATTTATTCCCTGCCGAACTGAATCCTCACCTAAGGAGGCTCCTACAGCC
>JABMQR010000211.1 GCA_013202335.1 Bacteroidota bacterium | reverse complement strand
GCCGGTATCATCGGAGTTATATTACTCAATGGGAAGAGAGATTGAGATCTCCTCTTTTAACGGTTCAATAAACAATTTTACCTCAGCTGAAACTTCAGGGGTAGGTACCAGAGTTGCGCTGGAGGGGAAGATTGGTTCAGCTTTTACCGAATCTGTGACAGAGCAATCGGTTTCAGCAATTCTGCGAAAAGCCGGGAAAAATTCCGAATATTCAGCTTTTGATGAGGGGAATGTACTTTATCGAGGAAAGGAGCTTCCTGACTCTGAAGAGTTTATGAGCGAAGATATTGATATTGTACCGGTTGAGGAAAAAAAGGAAATCGCTCTAAGTCTTGAAAAATTGGCCAAAGAGTATGATTCCCGAATTGTTAATGTTCCCTATGCCTATTATCAGGAAATAAGCGGGGAGACGGGTATAGTCAGTACAGAAAAAACTATCGCGTTCCGCAGAGCCTCTCTCTGCGGCGGCCTCCTGTATGTTATGGCTTCTGACGGGAAGGATACTCAGGTTGGGACAGCAATGAGATTCTATCGAAATTTTTCCGGGATTGATGCAAATCTTCTGGTAAAAGAGGCTTCTGATAAAGCAATCTCTATGCTGGGTGCAGGTGAGCTGGCAACAGGTATGTATAATATTATTCTTGATGAACAGGTCGCCTCCAAATTACTTGGGGTTTTTATTTCCGGAGGTTCGTCGCATTTCTTTGGAGAGAATATCCAGAAAAACCGTTCACGTTTTAAAGGGGAGCCAGGGGAAAAAATAGGCTGTGAACTATTTACCTTAAAAGATAATCCTTTGTCCGGTTCTCTGAGATCAAAGACCTTTGATGATGAAGGGGTTCCTACCAGAGCGATAGTGCTTGCAGAAGAGGGGATTCTTAAGAATATCATTCACTCTGTCTATTCTGCTGCCAGATCAGGGGTTAAAACAACCGGTCATAGCCAAAGAGGCGGATTTGACGGGGGTGTAGCCACCGGGCTTCATGATGCATATATAACAAACGGGGTGAATGGTCAGGATGCACTTTTACGCCAGCTTGGATCAGGGGTAATAATTACTGAAGTTGAGGGGCTGCATGCCGGATTGGATCCAATAACCGGAGATTTTTCTCTTTCAGCCAAAGGGTATCGTATTTCTGATGGTGAGCAGGGAGATCCTGTGCGTAATTTTACTATAGCGGGAAATTTTTTTGAGTTTATAAACCGGATTGCTGCAAAAGCTGATGACAGGCGGACAGACCGCATGCAGGCTTTTTCAAGTCCGTCTCTGCTTATTCCTGATGTCTCGATCTCGGGTTAATGTTATGCTTTAGGAGTTTTTCGAACTGATCTAAAGGTCATTTCCGGTGATTCAGCCAGTACCATAGTATTCTCAGGAACATCCTCTTTCAGCCATACGTTACTGCCGACTAATGAATTGGACCCTATTGTCACATTTCCAAGAACAGTGGCGTGGGCATAGATTGTTACATTATCTTCAATAGTTGGATGCCTTTTTTGGCCACGGATAAGTTCGCCGCATGCATTTTTTGGGAAGCTGAGAGCTCCAAGGGTAACTCCCTGATATATTTTTACATTTTTACCGATTATTGTTGTTTCACCTATTACTACGCCTGTCCCGTGGTCAATAAACAGTCCCTCTCCAATTCTGGCTCCCGGATGTATATCAATTCCTGTATGGGAATGGGATATTTCACTCATGAGTCTGGGGATGAGAGGCACCTTATCCAAATAGAGGATATGTGCCATTCTATGTATGGAGATAGCTTTTAAGCCGGGGTAGCTGATTACAATCTCCTCTTCTGAAGTTGCTGCGGGGTCACCGGCAAATGCAGCTTCAACATCTTTTTTAAGTATGGTTCTGATTTCTGCCAGTGATTCGATTAGTAAATTAATAGCATGTTCAGATTTTCCAACACAACTATCTTCAAGACAGTTGGTAAGATTGCATTCATGCTTATAGGCAAGTAGAATTTGCTCTTTTAAGTCACATCGCACCTGACTGAGCATGTCACCAATAACGTACTGGAGATTCTCGCTTGTTATTTCGCGCTTGCCGGAGCACCCGGGGAACAGTATTTCCAGTAGATTTTCCATAACCTGGCTGATAACGACGACCTCAGGGAGTCTTCTCTCATCAATAAAATTGGTCCCTTTATTCTGCTCATAGCTCTCAAGCAGTTTTTTCAGATTATTCTCGATTAGAGTATTGGTACTATTTTTCACAGATTTCTCCTTGACCTTTGTAATATACCCGGATTTTGGGGAAAAATATATAGTGATACGAAGATTGGGGGGAATTTAGAGTATCGTTAATAACTAAATTTAATTGTTGTTAAATCATCACCAACGTTCGTATCACTATAAAAAATTACTGGTATGTTCAATTCAAAGCAGCACAGAGCCAGGAGTAGTTCGTACAGGCTCTTAGAGTTTTTTATGTTTACTCACAGCAGCCATTTTTCTAAACATTTTTTCAAGTCTTTGGGATTCACTCTCACTCAGACCTGAACGGGCCAGAATGTCACGGAAGAATCTTCCAACTTCCTCTTTTTCATCCTGCTTAAAGAAGTGAACTTCATCAAAGGAATCAGTAATAGTACTGACTACCTGTTCAAGTTTGTCGCGTGGAACAGGTTCGTAGCCGGCCATGTTTTTCACTTTTTTGTAGAGAGAGTAGGTTATTATCTGTACAGCCTGAGAGAGGTTTAAGCTGGGGAAATCCGGGGATGTGGGAATTTGTACCGCCGCATCGCAAAGATTTAGTTCATCATCAGATAATCCATCAGCCTCTCTGCCGAATACAATTGAGATTTGGCCTTTCCCGAATGAATCGATTTTTTCCGCAAGCTGATCCGGATTCATGGTAAAGTATTTTCTGAATTTTCCCCTGCGTCGTGTTGCGCCAATGGTAAGGACGCTATCCTGTATCGATTCCTGCAGGGTTTCGCACCTTCGGCACTTTTCGTAAATATCATACGCATGAATAGCGAGGGTTTTAACTCTCTCCTCTTTGTACTTTTTAGTTCCAGTAATAACGAGGTTGTGCAGACCCATTGTTTTCATCGCTCTGCAAACTGATCCTATATTTGCTCCATCCTGCGTTTCCACCAGGACAATCTGAATAGAGGAGAATTTCTGTTTAATTCCTTGTTCCATACTGACCATACTGATTTTTTTCACTAAAAATTTATCCTGTACTTGTTGGGGATCTTTCTAAAATTGTTTTAGTAAGAGCAGCCATCGAAAAAATAAAACCCATTGTACCAAGTGACATTCCTATTATTCCAAAAGCTTCCATTACAGCGCCTCCGTCATCAACTTTATTATTTTTGTATATTAGTGCAATTACCGTTTAGCAGCAAGGATAAGAAAATTAATATAATTGTCCCTAATCTTCGTATCACTATATTAAACCTAACGTATCTTCCCTGATTGCCACATTTTAAAAAATTAACGTATTGCTTTGATTAATAAGGTAGACTATAGTTAATACATGTCAGATGATAGTAAAACCTTAAAATCTATCTACTCAGTGATTCTCGTGATTGCTGTGGGTTTTATCCTTAAGGTTGCAAGTCCGGTTACACTTCCTCTTGCCATATCCCTGTTTTTTTTCCTTTTGGTTAATCCTCTGGTAAATAATCTGGAAAAAATCCGGGTTCCACGCTGGCTGGCAGTTACAATAGCGATGCTTATTCTTGTTGTCATATTTGTATTGATGATTTTTTTCATCACCCTTTCACTAAATACAATTATTGACGGACTTCCTAAATACAGCAGCAGAGTGACACTCATTTTTGGTGGTATTGAGGATAAAATTGTAAACTTATTGAATCTGGATACTGATATCAGGCTTTTCGAGATGATGACGATTGACTGGCAGGGCTTTTTGCTTAGCAGTCTCTCTACGATTTCGGGGTCGGCTCTCTCGATTGGATCTACTTCAGTACTGGTCTTTATATTTGTAATGTTTCTGCTTCTTGAGAGATCCTCACTTATTCCGAAGCTGCGGACAGCTCTGCCTAACAGAGACGGATTGAAACTTGCCGTGATGTTTGAACGAATAAACCGGCAGACTTCACGTTATCTGGTTGTTAAGTCATTAATCAGTCTGGTTACAGGTGTACTGTTTTATCTTGCAGCGGTAGCCACACGTCTGGATTTTCCTTTTGTATGGGGTGTATTGGCATTTATTCTTAACTTTATCCCCTCAATCGGATCAGTTATTATTACCCTGCTTGCCGTGTTGGTGGCTATACTTCAGTTTTTTCCGAATTATATGAATATTATTTATGTTGCAGTACTTATGCTGTCTATCCAGGTTGTTTTGGGTAATATTCTTGATCCAAGGATGCAGGGGAATCAACTCAATCTGAGTCCTTTTTTCATTCTTGTTTCACTGGTTTTTTGGGGATATATTTGGGGTATCGTTGGTATGTTCCTTGCTGTTCCGCTAACTTCAATTATCCAGATTGTCTGTGCGAATATAAAGTCACTGAAGCCGGTTGCAATTCTTATAAGCAGCGGGAAAATCTATAGAAAGCAAATTCATGCTGATGAAAAGCGACGAAAAGAGAAGTTTGCACTTGAAAGAGCTTTTCGCAGAGAATCCCGACAAGCAAATCACAGAAGAAACAATAAATCAAATAAAACCGCCCCTTCTCCTAAATCAGAGGACTAACAGAAAACTTTTTGGTCTCCTGCTGTGTTTCTATCAGAGATTTTATCAGAATCGTCCCCAATCTTCGAATCACTACATTTTTTTCATTGCAAAAAATAGATAAATCTGTAAAACTCTGCTTAATATTTCAACTATGATATAAATCAATTATTGGAGCGTTGTAAGAAAATTATGGATAGGAAACGGATTTTAACCGGTGATCGGCCAACAGGAAAACTTCATCTTGGACACTATGTAGGATCATTGCAGAACAGGATTCGTCTGCAGGATAAATATGAATGTTTTTTCATTATTGCAGACCTTCATACGCTTACGACAAAACCTGAAAAAAAATATATTGATGAGATTGTGGGTAACGCCCGGGAGATGGTCCTCGATTATCTCTCATGCGGAATTGATCCGGAAAAGTCTGTCATATATCTTCAGTCGGCAATACCGGAAATTTTTGAGATGAACTTGATTTTCGAAATGATGGTAACTGTGCCGAGGCTGCAGAGAGTGCCCAGTCTTAAGGATATGGCAAAGTCGGCAAACTTGAATGAGATGCCATTCGGTCTCCTTGGTTATCCTGTTCTCCAGGCTGCTGATATTCTGATGCCGAGAGCCCACCTGGTTCCGGTAGGAAAAGATAACGAATCACATGTTGAGCTTACCCGTGAGATTGCACGAAAGTTTAATTATTTATATGGAGAGGTATTTCCTGTTCCGGATGTTATGGTGGGTAATTTTGGTTCACTTGTCGGTATTGACGGCAATGCAAAAATGTCTAAGTCGTTGAACAATGCAATCTATATTGCTGATGAGGCAAAGAGTGTTCAGAAAAAAGTTATGAGCATGTATACAGATCCGGCCAGAGTAAGAGCCGATATTCCGGGTACCATTGAAGGTAACCCTGTTTTTATATACCACGATGCCTTTAATCCCAATATTGCGGAAGTTGATGATCTTAAAACACGCTACAGGGAAGGGAAGGTAGGAGATGTTGAGGTTAAGCAAAAACTGGCTGCTGCTTTGAATAATTTTCTTGATCCCATCAGGGAAAACCGTGAGAAGTTCTCAGGCACATCAGGTCTGGTAGATGAGATTATATATAATGGAACGCTCAAGATGCGGCTGGAAGCAAGAGAGACCGTTCAGGCGATGAAGAAAGCTATGGGGCTCTCCGGTATTTGGAATAAAATAAGCAGGAAAGCTGAGAAGGTGAGAAAAGATCGTGAGCGTACCCAGGGCTAAATTAGTGTATGCGGACGAAGACTATTTAAACCACCTTGCAGAGCCGTTAAGCAGTTCAAAAGAACGGGAAGGTCAATTACCTGAAACAGGTGAAATTGAGTTGTTCAGGGAGATAATTCTCAAGTATTATCAAAATTACGGCAGGAGTTTTTCCTGGAGAGAAACCTCAGATCCCTATCACATTCTGCTCTCAGAACTTATGCTTCAGCAAACACAAACAGAGAGAGCTGCTCCTAAATATGCAGCATTCATAGAGCGGTGGCCTGATTTTAGGGCGCTCTCAGAAGCACCTTTTTCTGAAATACTTATTCTGTGGAAAGGTTTGGGGTATAATCGGCGGGCAATGGCCCTTAAACAGATTTCCCTGACCGCAATGCAGCAGTATGAGGGAATGCTTCCGAAAACCTATGATGAACTTCTTAAATTGCCCATGATTGGTCCGGCTACAGCTTCAGCTGTCATGGCTTTTTCCTATAACGAACCGGCACTCTATCTTGAAACAAATATTCGTCGGGTTTTACTCCATTTCTTTTACCAGAATGAGGAAAAAGTGCATGATCGTGAACTCTATAAAGTACTGGATGCAGTTCAGGTTAGAGAGGATCCAAAAAGCTGGTATTATGCCCTGATGGATTATGGTGTGCTGCTGAAGAAAACGGTAAAAAACCCAAACCGCCGAAGTGCTCACTACACAAAACAACCGGCATTTGAAAACTCAAACCGTCAAATTCGGGGGCAGATACTTACCGTTTTTACAGAAAAAGGACTGGTGAGTAAAAAAGAGCTCTATTCATTCCTCAAATTTTCTCAGAAAAAAATTGATAATTGCCTTTCTGCACTACAGAAAGAGGGTTTTGTTATCCCTCTTGAGCATGAGGCTGCAGAGCAGGAAATGGTGTATAGGATAAATGAGGCAATATAAAAAATCGAATATTTTTTACTATTGCCCTACAGTTTGTTTCCACAGAATTAGTATATCATACTCAAGGTCGATACCATTTAGGGGAAACATCATGTATTCTATTTAAGAATCGTTTATGATAGGTACCATCATCACACCTGTCATCGAACTATTTACTCATTACTCATCTTTAAATGTAGATTGTACGTTGTGCAATCTACATTTTTTTTTGTACTTTTTTTGCTGTTTGTTTGTTGTGGAGGTAGGAACGGTACCTAAAATATTTTTTTATAGATAGAATGTATTAGGATACTCTTTAACAATTTTTACATAGCATATTCGGGGAGGATTGTGTTTATGAAACGGAATACAGTATTATATATCAGTATTGCAGTTATTATTATGGTTGTTTCCGCCTGTACAACAATCCCGGACACTATAAGTGTTGAGCCTCCTATGGAAGAAGATATCATGGTAGTTGAAACTCCAATAGTACCCGAAAAAGCTGATGCAGAATCCATTGAAGAGGCAGTTCTCCCACAGCCTGAACAGGAAGAATTACAGCAGAGCACACCAGAAGAAGAATCAGCTGCGGTAGTTGAAGAAGCTAAAGCAGATGCGGTAGCTGAAGCAGCTGATCCTGTTGTTGAGGAACCAGCTCTCCCTACAATCCCTGAAATTGAGAAATTTACTGAGCAGGATGTTGAAACCGTACCTGAAACAGTCATACCTGAACCAATTCCAATTGAACCAGAGACAGCAGTAATTTCTTTCACCGTAACTTCAGACATTCATGGCAAATACTTCCCCTTTGATTACATCCAGGACATAGAGAGTCCTGGATCTCTGGCCCAAATATATACCTATATAAAAGAAATACGAGAGAAGGGGAATGAGATAGTTCTCCTGGATAATGGGAATATTCTGCAGGGACAACCACTGGTGTACTACTATAATTTTGTGAAAACTGCTTCGGTACATTTCACTGCTGAGGTTATGAATGCTATGGGATATGAAGCAGCATCCCCCGGGTTCCACGATATAGAGACAGGTCATGGTGTGTATGACAAAATTCGCAGTGAGTTCTCATTTCCCTGGCTGGCAGCAAATGCTGTGCATGAGGGAAGTGGGAAGCCCTACTTCGAACCCTATACGATTATTGAGAGAAATGGGGTGAGGGCAGCTGTTATTGGTTTGATCACTCCTGAAATCCCGGCATGGCTGCCGCCCGATGTGTGGGAAGGAATCCGGTTTGAGGATCCCCTGACCTCAGCAGCCAGATGGATTGACTATATTAAACAGAACGAGATGCCGGATATTATTATAGGTATGTATCAACCGGGTTTTTCTGTGTCAGAAACTGATCCTGGTGAAAAAGAGTACCATGGTCAGGATGTATTCAAACTCGCGGAACAGGTTCCGGGTTTTGATATCTTATTTTCAGGAAACAATAGCGAAGCGCTAAATACTGTTGTGCAAAACTCTGAAGGGGATTCTGTCTACATTTTAGGCGGTCAGGGTGAAGGAGTCTCCTTTTCCACAGTGGATGTACGTTTTGTTAGAGCTCCGGAGAATTCATCATTTGAAATTGAAGAGATTACTCCTTCCATTATTGATACAGAGAATTTTGAACCGGATTTCGAAGCCCTGAAGCTTTATCAGGATGTAAATGATGAAGTCAAGGCCTATGTTTCCAAGAAGATCGGGATTATATCAAGTACCATTTCAACTACCGATGCACTGTTTGGAGATAGTGAATTCATGGATCTCATACATCAACTGCAGCTTGATCTTACCGGTGCTGATGTCTCTTTTGCCGCTCCGATGTCACCGAATGCTGAAATAGGAAAGGGAGACGTCTTTGTACGGGATATGTTTAACCTGTTTCCTTTTGAGAACCTTCTTTATGCTATAGAAATGACCGGTATGGAAATTGATGCATATCTTGAGTACTCATACGACAACTGGTTTAGTCAGTTGGTTGATCCTGATGGATTCCTACTTCCCGAGGTGAATTCCGGATCATTTATGGCCGATATTCCCTACTATAATTTTGATAGTGCTGCAGGTATTGAGTATATCGTTGATGTTTCCAAACCAGCCGGGGATCGTGTGACCATAACCGGACTGCAAAACTCAAGAAAACCCCAACCCTTTAAAATGGATAAAGTATACCTGGTTGCTGTTAACTCATATCGTGGAAATGGAGGAGGCGGGCATCTTACAGAAGGTGCGGGTATTCCCAGAGAAGAGTTAGGAGAAAGAATACTCTACTCAACCCTTCAGGACTTACGTTTTTATGCTATCCGTTTATTCGAGTACTCCGGTACAATCCTTCCTAATTCTGATGGTAATTGGAAGATAGTGCCCGAGAACTGGGGCAGGTAGATGATTCAAAAAACAGCAGGCAAATCATAAAATCTGCTTGCTGCAATTGTTTTGAATAGTAGTTACTATAAACTCTTAAATTCTATATCTGAATAGTACTATCTGTCTGATCCGACTTAATACAGGCATCCATAATTTTCTGAACTGCTGCACCCCGGGCAAAGTCAGGCTGATCGTTTTTTCCCTTCTTAATACTGTCAACAAACCTCTTGTACATATTGGGTGTTTTCCGGCATGCAACGGTATGCCATACAGCTTCGTGGCGATCCGTTCCCGCACAGATGTCGAGTGTATCAGTGGCGTCGTCCAGGTCTATACGGATAGCACCTTCGTCACCGAAAATGCGGAGCTGGAGACAGTTTTTATACCCCGTCGCGTATCTTGAAGCGTGGATTGTGCCTATGCAGCCGTTTTCATACTCTGCAGTAATAATTGCTGAATCGTTGGCGTCGAGTTTATACTCACCTATTTGATTTCCAGGAGCTTTCGTAAAATTTTTCAATCGGCAATACACATTTTTAACCTTTCCGACGGGATACGTAGCGAAATCGAGAATGTGCACCCCTATATCTCCTAATACTCCCCCACTGCCATGCGCTGTAGAAAGACGCCAGAGCCACTTGTCTTCGCTTCGCCAGTCCCCCCAGCCGTTACTTGAGAGCCAGCTCTGGAGATAACATGCGTCCAGGTGCTTCACATTGCCGATTTTTCCATCGGCTATCAACTGAGCGGCTTTGTGAATTGCCGGGGCATTACGGTATGAGAAGTTGACCATGTTGATCACACCCTGTTGTTTTGCCGCATCAGCCATTTCCTGTGCATCGGCATAGCAGGTCGCAAGCGGTTTTTCGCACAACACGTGCTTACCCGCTGCGATCGCCTCGAGTGATATCCGGGCATGATAAGCGTCGGGGGTCGCATTGGTAACGGCGTCACAGTCGGTCTTTTCCAAAAGTTCCGAAAAACTGCTGAAAATTGGTACTTTCAGTTCATGCTTTGCGGCGAATTCGACAGCTTTTGTTTCGTCAACGTCACAGACAGAGGATATCGTGCATCCAGGAATTTGTGCAAGGTTTTTTGCATGTGTGTCAGCCATACTACCTGTACCAACGATTGCAATTTTAATCATAACTTCACTCCATGTATTGCTGTGTGCTGATTGTATGTCAGGAATTATTATGTTTGCTCTATTCCAACGCTGCCGAAATCAACCTGTTTCATGGTAACAACTTCGATTGGTTCAACGCTATGAGGAGTTTTTTTCGTTTCCCTGTTAATTCTCGGTTTCGCCCATCGAACAGCGTTGGTGATGACCTTCCTGATTTCCTCGTTGTAAAAGATGGGATAGGATTCGTGTCCTGGACGGAAGTAGAATATACGTCCATGCCCTCGTTCCCAGCAGCAGCCGCTGCGGAACACCTCTCCGCCTTCGAACCATGAGACGAAGATAAGTTTATCTGGTGTCGGTATGTCAAACCGTTCGCCGTACATCTCGGTATTAGGCAGCTCAATATAGTCGCCGATACCATCAGTGATCGGATGGCCGGGTTCAAGATTCCACAATCTCTCTTTTTCAGCAATTTCCCGCCAGCGAAGCGAGCAGTTGGTACCGAGCATGCGCTTGAATATCTTCGAAAAATGCCCTGAGTGAAGTACGATCAGACCCATACCGGCCAAGATTCGCTGTTGTACCCGGTCGACTATCTCTTCCTCAACTTCGTTGTGTGCTGCATGCCCCCACCAGATGAGAACGTCGGTATCGTTGAGGATATCTTCTGTTAATCCGTGCTCCGGTTCGTCGAGAGTTGCTGTACAGGTTTGAATATCACCGGAAGCGGAAAGGAAATCAGCGATAACCTTGTGCATTCCCAATGGGTAGAGTTTTTTTACTGCTTCGTGCTTTTTTTCGTGGCGGTACTCGTTCCATACAGTTACTCTAATTGTATTAATCATAGATAATCCTTATCAGAAGATAGTACTAGATAGATAGTCTAAGGTATGAAATGGTTGCGGTCAATCGGTTATTTTGCTATATTTTAGATATGAATCTGATATGAGTAGGACAAATCTTAGATTATGATTATTCCGAAAGCAACGACTGAAATCAGAAAAAACCTCCTTGCCTTGAGCAGAAAACTGCTTCAGGAACAGCTGTCTATGATCGAAGTGGATCAGGCAAACTTTTGCATCCCCCGTTCTTCGGGATCTTCTGGAAGATCAACACTTCAGCATATGCACCCAATGCCCGAAATCAATATTCAGCTTTCAGGAGTAAACAACCTTCAGACCACAGTTGGTTCGTATAAGCTTCTTCCCAATTCGATATGTATAATTCCCGCATGGCTGCCGCACAAGGCTCATCCGGAAGAGTATAAAGGGGAGGGGGTTTGTCATTTTGTTATACAACACTATCCGGGAGAGATGACATTTCACATAACTCGTCAGTTGGAAAGAGGTAAAGCGGTGATTGCTGCCATGGAGCATCTGCAGCTTGACAGCCATCAAGCGTGTTACTACCTCAATGATGCGGTAACGGCCAATCTTGGAAAGTCTTCCTATCGGCGGCAAACTCTCAAGGGTCTTATGATCGCTTATTTTTCATCAATTTTAGATCTGCTTGAGCCCATGAAATCGGAGATAGTAACGGAGCATTTGAAGATAGCACGCTGCAAGGAACTCATAGCAGGGAATCTTACTGACCCGAATTTGACCGTAAGAAACCTTGCAGAGTGGATCAAAATATCGCCTGATTACCTGTCACAGCTTTTTCATTCAGAGACCGGCCAGACAGTGAAAGCATGTATTAACAAGAGACGGCTTGCCCTTGCCTGTCATTTACTGAGAGAGGTTTCGTTGAATGTTTCAGAAATAGCGTGGACTTGCGGCTATCGCTCACCGGGATATTTCACGCGGATATTTAAAAAGGTACAGGGACAGACACCCAGCGAGTTCAGAAACAGCCTTTGAGTTTTTATGGCTCTAATACGACTGTAGATACAGAGCAGTTGACATCTGTCAGTAATTCCATTGTCCATTACAATCTGGCTGATTGTACATATTTGAGAAAGATACTTCTGGTACTCAGAACCTGAGGAGTATAGCACACGGCACAATCTGAGGAGTATGAAGAATTAATTTGTATAAATAGGTATTTTACTATAAAGTAAAAAGAGAGCAGGAGCCTGACAGGCTTCCTGAAGAAATGAGCATGGGGGTAGAAGGCATGAATCAACATGAAAGGATTAACTGGGGAGTTCTCAGTACTGCAGAAATTGGGGTGAAACTGGTGATTCCCGCGATGCAGAATGGTGAGCATACACAGATACAGGCAATAGCGTCACGAAATTATGAAAAAGCCCGGGAAACAGCAGATCTTTTGGGAATCCCGCAGGCCTATGGATCGTATGAAGAATTACTTGCTGCACCTGATATCCAGGCAATATATATACCGCTTCCAAACCATCTCCATTATCCCTGGATAAAAAAGTGCATAGAGGCGGGAAAGCATGTGTTGTGTGAAAAACCCCTTGTCCTGGAATCCTCTCAGGTTAAGGAGCTGAAAGCACTGCAGGAGAAATCCGGCCTGATTATAGGTGAAGCTTTTATGGTACTGCATCAATCACGGTGGCAGCGGGTACGAGAGCTTGTACAAAGCGGTTCACTTGGTAAGTTTATTTCCGGACAGAGTATTTTTAGCTATTTTAATGATGATACCGCTAATATTCGGAATATTCTGGAATATGGCGGCGGCGGAGTGTATGATATTGGCTGCTATCCAACAGTTCTCTCCAGATTTGTTCTCGGAGAAGAGCCGATCAGGGTATCAGCTTTTATCGAAAATGATCCGAATCTCAAAATTGATCGATTGGCATCAGTCATCCTGCAATATCCTTCTGGACCAGTATCATTTACCATAGCGATCCAGATGGTTCCCTATCAGAATTTTCAGTTTTTCGGTGAGGAGAAGATGGTCGAGGTTAATATTCCTTTCAATACGCCGGATTTTCGTGCAATGACTATCCGGGTTAATTCAGGCGATATACATGAGCAGCCGCAGGTTGCCGAATCATTTTCTCCTGAAAACCACTACACGAAACAGGGCGATGCTTTTTCCCGGGCAATTTTGTTTGATGAACCATTTGCAGGTTCACTTGATAATGCGGAAAAAAACTTAAAAGTTCTTGAGGCTATTTTTACCTCTGCAAAAGAGGGAGTGTGGGTCAAGGTCTGAGCAGTCTGAATTACTGTTTGATAAGATAGTTTTCTTCAAACTCCCGCGGTTCAGAGTATATCCCTTTGTTTTTCATCGGCAGCAGGCCGGCAATCTCGTACATTAACTGATCGGTAACATCTCGCTTGATTTGTTTGGTTTGCGGTATGTTACTGCGGATTATTACCGGAGAACCAACTTTAAAGACAATACGGGTTCTGCGGAATTTTTTGATGTTCTGCCAGAAATCCTCGCCCCCATAATGTGCAATAGGTAGAATAGTACTGTTTGTTCTCATTGCAATACTTGCGATGCCTGAATTCCCCTGACGAAGTTTCCCGTCAGAGCTTCGTGTTCCCTCCGGTGCTATGAAGAGAATATTATTCTCTTTGAGTACTTTCTCTGCTGTTCTCATAGTAGTAATGGCGGGGTTGCTGCGGTCGATGGGAATGCCGCCCCAGTTATCAGCCAGTATACGAAATAACGGATTGTTCCAGGTCTCCTGTTTTGTGAGTCCATAAAATTCGCGGGGCAGTAACCTGGTGCTTATGATTGGAACTTCCAAAAAGTTAATATGGTTTACGATTATCAGTAAGGGACCGTTCTCTGGTATGTTACGGAGTTCACTGCCGTCAACTTTGCAGATTATTCTCAATATGCTGCGTACAACTGAAGTTAAAATTCGTGCTGACAGGGTCATACAGATGCTTTTTTACCTATAAAGAGCAGTGCATGCCTAAAACATGAAACAGCAAGTTCCTTCCCTGCTATACAGATGATTTCTCCATCCGCATGTACAGCCAGCTCCCCTTCAACAGCTAAAAGATGATAGGATTCTGCGGTATCGGTCTTGGTATCATCCAGAGTTGCCTGCGTGCCTTTTGTATAGTGCAGCATCGCTTTTAGAAGTTTTCGTCTGCTTCCCTGTTTTGTCATGCAGAGATTCAGCAGACCGTCATGGTTAATCCCTTCCGGAGCCATGTAAAAAGCTCCACCCATGCGTTTCCCATTCATAATTGAAACGAGAGCGGGCTCTTCGGTTATTGTCTTGTTATTATAGGTAATTTCAAGAACCGGAGCTTTTGGGTAGATGATGAGTGTCTTTATTGCACCAAGGGCATATCCGGCTGCACCATGTATATGTTTCATTTTTTCAGCTTCAAGTCCAACTTTTGTATCAAACCCAACGCCAATTCCATTTCCGAAAAAACGGCCGTCAGGATAATCTCCGCCCTTAACCAAGCCAATATCGATCGGGCTTGTGTGGGGTTCTGTAAGTAGCGCCAGGTTTTCCTCGAGCGTATCAGGCAGTCCGGCACCATAGGCAAAATCATTTCCTCTTCCTATGGGAAGAACACCGAATGTGGGAATTGGGGTCTTTACTGATTTTCCATTAGTATCTCTATAAGCCATAAGTCCATTAATAACCTCATTACAGGTTCCATCGCCGCCGGCTGCAATGATAGCAGCATTCGGTTCTGAAAGGCTTTCTGCAGCTAAAGTGATTGCATGCCCGGGTTTTTCGGTAATAATAAGCCGATAGTTTAAGGCATGGGATTCCATAAATGTTTTAATAGTTGGTATAGATTTTTCTGCATGGCCTTTGCCGGCAGCCGGGTTAAGAATGATGATAAAGTTTTTGATCATAGTAGTTTTCCCACAATTTTTTTATTTTACGTAATACTGAGAATCTTTCTAAATTTGTAATTGTCTCATACTATCATGGGGGTATGGGTAAATAAAGAATTATATAGTGTGCCGTGTGCTGATCAGGTGAAGATTTTAAACTATTAAATTCTTGATTTCTATGTAT
>JABMQR010000017.1 GCA_013202335.1 Bacteroidota bacterium | reverse complement strand
CTTTCCGATACAGATCATTTTGGTTCGCGAGGCTTTCTTTTCTTTATCCCAATACGAAGTTGACATATAGGCATAATCGGTGCCATTTGTGTGATGCTGGAATACAATACTCGGCATAAACCCACCCCCATAACTAACTATAATTATAGTTAGTTATGGGGGTGGAGTCAAGCATTATTTGTTTGTATTTAAAGGGATTATTAATTCCTAGCTATAATTTTACGAGATTTTAGGATACTCTATTAGCTACTTCAAGAGCAATACAAAAAGCAGTAATAAAATCTTTTCCGGAAATTGGTTTTACCCGGGCATTTCTGTCTGCTGCAGATGTAGATAAAAACTGGCTGAGGGCAATTAATGGAGGAAGGGTTGTTACAGAAGCATGGGTTACTGCTTCATCATGAGTATCATCATAATCCCGGGCATGGGCGGCTGCTGAATTAATTAAAGCGGCATTATGTACACTCATTGTTTTATTAAAACCAAATACACCCGCATGCTTATTGGAATCAAACATTGATAAGTAGTCTACTATTTCACGTATACTGTCAGCGGTACTCCCCGAATATATGCACCCGATTGTGTCCAGAATAAGGGATGCTGTCATGGACTTTACTTTGTCCGGAATTTTATCATAGGTGATATCAACCACAAACTCAGCTATGATTTTTGTTATTTCATTCATCACAAACTCCTCACATCCAAAGCACCTGTTCCTGTCCTGAATTAGTTCGAATTGATAATTTCACTTAACAATTCTGAACATATAGGGGACTGCTCCATGCCATATGTCCATCTTCCTGCACAATTTTGACAAATATCGGGTCTTCAATACCCTTTTGGCTCTCCAGTTTCATTTTCAGATCAATATTCCTGCTGGTCAATCCAGAGTCCGGCAGTCTGTTAATGGAGAGCTGCTTTCCAAGCCCTCCTAAATCAATATGTTGTGGGATTATATTGATATCCGATACGCTGCATGCATATTCAGCCTGTTTGGTCTTAATTTCAATTGTGCCTTGTTTTTCGTCGTCCAATTCAATAATTACCCCGGATAAACCGCCCGTAGTAATCGACTCCCAAGTAACTAATTGCTGACCTTTCAGCCGAGGTTGTTTATCGGCATTCCAAAAGTTAACAGGGATAAGGTGATTTATACTGTTCCCTGAAACAAAAAGCTCTCCATCCCATACACTCTGCCGATCTCTACCCCGCCGCTCTGCTCCAAACCAAATAATCTTTATCCTGTTTCCGGAAACTGCCTGCTGATTAAGGTATATGCACTTATCAACCTCCGTCCCTCTATAGATTTCTAAATACTCAACAGCTGCTGTTCCCTGATATTCTATGTGGATATCAAGCTCCTTGTCACAGCTTTTTACAATATCTCCCATAATTGCAGATTGATTATCAGTCATAAGGGAGACGTTAAAAAGCGGTCTGTGTCCGGTAGTAGCAAAAAAATGTCGGGCATGCAGCGCTTCAAATATATGATCCCTATCGAGAACAGGTGCCAGAACACAGGTAAGCCCACCATAAGATCCGAATTTATTGGCTCCCGGATAGCTTGCACCGGGACGACCCTTGTGTCCATCAGAATTAGCACAAACACCAATCCTATAGCCGCACTTTAAGGCATCCTGTACTAACCACTCAAACGTTCCCCATGCAGAATGAATCTCCATGGCAACTTCAACATCTTCTTTATGCATGGATACATCAGCATATCGGCCGCCGACATGAGCAAAGGCAAAAGAATTTTCTGGTTTCAATTTTGTAAAAAGCTCACTGGCAGTAGGTGCTGATGAAAATTTAGACTTTCCCATTGGCAGCAGATCATGACTGCTGCGGAAAATTTCTTCACCTTCATGTTTAAAATAGATGTTTCTGTCACCACCCAGAGGGGTATTTCCGCTCCACTCATATCCCGGGAATGTGACAAATTTTCCCGGTTCATAAAATTTTTTTGTTGTGTTGTTTACATTTTCCCAGAATTCGTCGGTTATCTGAAAATCATTACCCTGATGTGCAGCAATATCAAGAACAGAACACTCTTGAGCGTACCTGAAATAGTTTTCAATGGTATTCGAACCAATAGTCTCCTCAGATTGTCCGTGAAAATCAGCCCACCATTGTTTTCTGTCAGGAAGTATAGTAACAACCCTGAACGGATTACTCTCCGCTGAAAGTCCGGTTTCGGGATCAGATACGACTACGGTATCAATCTTCTCTACCCCGGAAGCTATTGTCTTATATTTCCGGGCAGAACCAATTGAATTCCCCCAACGATCCTCCAAGCGTAAAAAAGCAGTAAAGGATTCGCCTGTCTGCACCTGGGAAGGAGCTATACATACTGCCTTTACCGGCTCTCCCGGTATTATTTCCAATTCCGGAGATTTTTCAACTTCTTTAAACCTGTATGTTGCATAGGGGTCAACAAGTGTTTTAAATTCAAAACTAGTTTCACAAAAAGTCTGCATCCGCCAGCCCGGGGATCCTTGCCGTTTATCACCAAAAACAACATTAACACTCTCGCTCCGGTTCAAAAATCCTCCCATCACTTTAAGATATAAAGCTTTTCCCCAGGGTCGGATATGTCCTTTAGCATCCCAACGGGGTTCAATTCGGCAATCTCCGTTAGTAGAAACAGTGCAGTAGTTGGGTTTATCCGGTTCTGAGAACTGTGGAGTACCAAAATCACCTGCATATCTAAAAACTATCTTCACATAGCCGGTGTCATCAATTACATGACCAGCTTTAAATGTATAGCTGATTGTTTGATACGAACCGGCAACAACTGGTAGTGAAGTATCAATATATGCTTTACCAACATCTTTCATGGTTTTATCCTTGCTTTATAGATTTTCCAGTGTATTCAGAACCACTGGTATTGTTTGTTCCCAGTTGTAAGGAACTTCTTCACTAATTTCAAAGCATTCAATTTTAAGCATCACCAGCTACTTAATACATATCGTTCCGTGTTTTCCAATATCTTTATTTGCCTGATAACTTCCTGAATATCATCACTATTCAGTGGTTGAAAACTTTCATAAAAACCACTCTCCCTTGCTGGAAGTTTAACGGCTTCAGGAAATATTTGAATTTTTGCATCAGCAGACCTTCCCAGAATATGCATGTGCAGATGTGGTTTCTGATTGTATTTAAACGCCCAATTACCATTATCTACATAATTAATTTTGACAATAGGAACACCCCGATTCTTCATAGCTGTTTCCATTGCCTCCCCGATAAGCATAGATAAACGAATAAACTCTTTTGCTTGTTCAGGAGTTAGTTTTGTTCGATCAGGAATATCGCTTACTGCAGAAATTATTATATGTCCACCCTCTTCTCTTGATACATGGGGATATCCATCAACACAAACAATGAAATTGTCTGTTTCATATATTAATTGATGAATACCTTCAGCTTTTGATTCCAATGGATTTTTTACCTGATTGTTCTTACTAATCAAACCAAAACTCTCCTTATATTACTGCCCCTTGAGACAGAAGGTCCTTCCGTAATTCCTGCACATCAATATTTCTCGGTGAGATCCCATGTGTAACCGCAAGTGCAGCGGCAGTTCCCACAGCCTGTCCCTGAGCCATTACCGTTCCCTGTAGCCTGACTGTTCCATTTGCTTTTTGTGTAGCTGAAATTGATCTTCCGACAACTAAGAGACCATCAATATCCTTCGGGAGAAAGCATCTATAAGGAATTCCGTAGTTTTGCCCATCTTTAATAAAAATGAATTGTGTTATTCCCCCTTTGGGATCATGAATATCGGATGGATAGGCACCTCTGACAACCGAATCAGGGAAATCACTGTGATTAAATACATCATCTCCGGTTATTACATAATCACAAAGAACCGTTCGACTCTCACGGATACCGAGAGCTGCGGTTTTGGAGACATATGCTTTTTCAAATCCGGGAACATTTTTTCGTAATCCATCAACCAGTCTCTTTATATTCCTCCTTTCGGATATTTCCCCATCTGTCAGGCTTTGAGCATTAGTTGCATCAATATTAACGGTTCTTGTTGCGTTAAGACACACTTCATTCTCCCGAATTGAGACAGCAGTGAATGTAACTTCTGATTCCTCGTTTTCCCAGGGTTTGAAGTGCCCGGCTATATGGATAAAGGTCTCTTTATCCGTATCAATTTTTTCCCCTCTTACCAGTCTTGAATGCCACCAGCCCCAACCATTCAAGTTGTCTCCCTTTTCCAAGGCAACCGCAAGTCTCTCTGTATCTACCCGGTTCATAACAAACAATATTGAGGAGTTCTGCACTTTTGTCTTCGGTAACATCTCTGCTCCAGCCAAAGAGCAGAGATCAGCATCTCCTGTAGCATCAACGAACACTGAAGCCTCCAGTGTATAAGTACCTGACTTGTTCGTAACAACTACGCTTTTTACCCTGTTATTTTCCCTGTTTACACCCGAAACAGATGTGTGAAGAAGGATTTCCGCTCCGGTTTCCAGTACCATCTCCTGAGCAACATATTTCCCAATTTCACTATCAAAGGGTGTAAGTGAAAAGGCATCTCCCTGCATGTGCCCCTTATTAGACCATCTTGCACCATGAACATGTCCAACCGCACCCTGTTCCTGAATCAATCTCTGAACAAATTCCTCAACCATCCCTTTGGCAACCTGCACACTATTCCCGTCAAAGACTCCCAGCAGGGGGATACCCATTGCCAAAGTTCCACCCAGATGACTGTTTTTTTCAATGAGAAGGGTTTTCATACCTTTCCTGCCAGCCGCTGCAGCAGCAATAAAACCTGCGGTACCACCACCGGCAACAATTACATCGTAACAAGTGTTGCTCATAGCTGTTTTTTCTCCATATATTTCATCTACACTGCTCACTAGATGCAGTTATTAAAAATGCACGTCATTATCCTGTTCCCATGTACCCGGGCTATCAAGCGGCATCGCCAAAGCCAAATCGGTAATTTTTTCAATGGTCGAACTTTCGGGAATAAAACCATACTCCCTGCAGATGGAATTTATTGACTGCAGTGTCGACTCCAGTCTTTTTCGTGATTCATTTGAAGGATTTTCAAAGGACTGGTCATTGTGTGTGATTACCTGCAGGACAGGAATTTTTGGATTATCCCTGGATATTTGCTCTATAATACCACGGAGTATATCCTGAGGAGAACTTTTCCTGCCCGACGGCCGTAGGTCTTCATAACAGGTATATTGTTTTGAAGAACCAGGCCTGCTAAAATCCACACTTAATGGTATATCTATAAAATCAAGACTTCCCCGGGCACAGCGAAAATCAGGATGAACCCGATGAGGATAGCGCGGTACTCCTGCCCATATGCAGTATCTTTGAGTCCAAACTCTTCCCGGTATTGAGAGTGATCCACCCCGAAATCCAAGCTTAACCAGCGTCGAGGCTGTAGCATCGTTGGCACTGAATGCTCCCGGACGAAAATAGAGAGGTTTAAATCCTAAAGCACGCTCCCATTCTTTCGAGGCTGATAAAACAATTTCTTCCTGCACAGCAGCTGAATAATAACCAAATTCGTATGTGTAGTCTGGATAATGGAATTTAGTCGAATGCACATGCAATCCTAATGTTGAGCCCAGATTCAGGTATTTTGTGAAAAGCTCACTGTGCAGCACCGCAGCTTCGGGATGAATAAAAAAGCTGGGGGTAAAACTGTACTCTGTACAGATATCCCAGTAATGCTTTATATAGAGCTCAGATGATTCTTTATCCTCCGGTCCTGTCCATAAAGGGTTAAGCTTAAGGGGTTCTACATCCATAGTTAGTGCCTGACAGGAAAGCAAATAAGACCTTGTAAGGCAAGTAAATACACTTCAAATATTCCTGCGAAGTTTACCATGAGATCACG
>JABMQR010000210.1 GCA_013202335.1 Bacteroidota bacterium | reverse complement strand
TGAGTCTCCAGAGAATCGGTGTCTATCGGCAGTCCCGCTTTTACCAGCTTTATTCTGCTGTCGACTATTACTGTGGATTTAACCCTTCTTATCCACATCCCGATAAGCCGGGCAAGGCTGATATGGGCTCCTGAAAGTAGTGCCCTGAACCAGAGACTGAAAAATTTAATAAAGAAAACAAGAAAGACAATCGATACCAGCCCGATCAGAATCATACTTAATATGTAGATCATTTTTTACTCTCCTTTTTTACGAATACTCGGTTTCCCTCTACCTTAAACACCTGGACTTTGCTGCCTGAATCGAGGTATTCACCGTTTGTCAGGGCATCAAATCTCTTACCTTCTATCTCAACTATTCCAGTGGGTCGCAGGTCTTTTATAACTATTCCGGAACTCCCCTTAAGGTTCCTGTATTTTTCCTGTGTGAAAGAGGTAAAACCTGATTTTTGGCTTTGCTTTGTATTCAGAATAAGTTTTTTACCTATTATCGTTTTGGGGAATATTTTGAAGTAGAAAATGATTAGAAGAGGTGTCAGGATTAATGCTCCAAGGAGGAATATAGAACCTGCCAGAATGCCGTAATCGAGAAAGGAAAGTACGATGCTTCCGATGATACATCCTCCTCCAACGATCCCTACTATCCCGGCCGCGGGTACAAAAAACTCAACTATTATGGCAATAAGACCAATGAAAAATAATCCTGTAAGAAATAGCAGGTTCATACCTTTTTAACCTTTATAATATTCCCGGATTTTCCGGTGATTACTATTTTGCTGCCCTTATCAATGTATTCGCCGTCTGTTTCCACAGAAAGAACTTCATCTCCCAGGGAAGCTTTCCCTGAAGGGCGGAGAGGGGTAACTGTTACACCGACTGTTCCTTCTTTAAGAATTTGAGTTTCTTCTATTAATTGATCCTGCGATCCAATAACCCGGTCTGTAACCTGACTGACATCCTGTTCTGTCGGCAATGTCAGAATTAATCTTTTGAAAGGAGCAAGATGGGGGAAAACAGCCAGAAGAATTGCCATAATGATTACTGAAACACCAGCAGTTCCGAAAACCAGTAGCATGTTTTTTAACAGAATTTCTGTTTCCCATTCAAACTCAGGGATAAGAAATCCCTGTCTGGACAGAATCAGGGCCGTCATCATCAGTAAAATACCGGAGATCCCTGTTATACCGAATCCGGGAATCAGGAATATTTCTGCAATAAGAAGGGCTGCCCCTGCAATAAACAGCAGAAGTTCAAAGGAATTTAAGGTTCCCATCAAAGCCCCTCCGGCAAACACAACTGCAAAACAGATAATGGAAATTGTACCTGGAACAGCAAATCCCGGTGTTGATACTTCTATGTACAGCCCAATAAGACCGATCATTATAAGGATGCTTGTTACAACAGACCCGGTAATCCAGGCAGCAATCGTGTCCCACACAGTAGGTTCTATCCGTGTAACTTCCTCAGGGAGGATATTAAGTAGAGTATAGAGATCTTCGACCCCCCTTAGTGTCCCCCTGGAGATTCCGTACTGCTCCATCTCCCCTGCACGCAAAGTAAGCAGCTTCCCCTCTGCAGAAACGATCATCCCCGATTCAAATTCAGATCCTGCCTCTTCCGCTCTTTTTTTTAGAGTTTCTATTTCACTCTCCAGAGCAAGGGAAACTTTTCCATCTATATAAATTTCTCTAATAACAAGGTCTTTATCAACCATTCCCAGGGCAGCCGGGATTGAATAGCCGTTTTTTTCAGCCAGGGCCGCCATCTGTCCCCTCATGGCACTTACCACCTTTTCCTCAGCCATCACCATCCCTTCCTGAGTCTGATACACCGGAGCTGCGGCGCCTATGGATGTTCCTTCTGCCATATAGATGCTGCTGCAGGAGAAAGATATCAGCGCTCCCGCCGACCAGCTTACCCCAAGGGTTCCGGGACCGGCAGAAATAAAGGCAATAGTCTCAGAATCCTGAATGGATCCGATCAGGGTTGCTATTTTGAGGGCTGTGTCGACCCTGCCTCCAAATGTGTTTATGTCAAAAATTAATATAGGATCATCTGACTCTTCCAGGGCCCTTCTTAAGAATGCCAGCTGAAAAGGTTCTATGTCGCCGGTAATAGGGATGATACTGGTCTTGTCACAGAAGATGACCTGGGCAGTGAGTAGCAAGGCCAGAAACAGAAATATACGTTTCATTTGCCGCTCCTTATTATATAATCTAACAAAAATAGCGAGATGTCAAATATATATGGGGGTACGACATGAAAATTATTTACTTTGTTTCTGACTTCGCTATATTAAGTTATGTTTACTTAAAAAATTCGGTATATATTGTATTTGATATCTGGTATCTGATATCTGGTACGGG
>JABMQR010000209.1 GCA_013202335.1 Bacteroidota bacterium | reverse complement strand
TACACGTTCCTTTCAGGGATATGGAAGTTTTGGAATATTGCAGGAATATTAAAAGAGAGGATATCGAGAAACATTCGAATCCTGATTTTAATATCATGGTAAGAAAGGCACATGATATTGAGTTTATTTTCATTACTGATATTTTTTATCGTATAAAACAGGCTGCTGATGAGGGCAGAAAAGTTGTATTGATTTTTCCCAACCCGGCACCAGCTTACAGACAGGTAGCCTATTTAATAAATAAATTTAGAGTAAATTGTGAACACGTTCATATTTTTGCTATGGATGAATATGCGGATGAACATGGAAATGTTGCTCCTGAGACATGGAAATGGGGTTTTACCTATGCCATGAATCACAACTTCTATTATCAGATTGATGAAGATTTAAGACCGCCAAAGAAACAGATTGTCGGAATGACCACTGAAAATATTGGACACTACGGGAAAATGATTGCTGATATGGGTAATGCTGATGCATGCTATAGCGGACCGGGCTGGACCGGACACCTGGCTTTTATTGAACCCGATGCTCCGGAATTCGAAGGGACACTGGAAGAGTGGAAGCAGATGGGACCACGCATTGTTACGTTAAGTCCTTTTACTCTTGCCCAAAATTCACTTCATGGAAGTTTTGGTATGAGCGGCGATATTGCCCGGGTACCACCGAAAGCAGCAACAATTGGACCGGCTGAAGTAATCGCTTCAAAATACCGGATGGATTCGAATAGTCTTGGTGTTCATGGAACGCTTACCTCCTGGCAGAGACTGATGACCAGACTGGTAGCGCATGGACCGGTAACCCCTAAACTTCCTACTTCGATACATCAATTATTGAAGACAGATTTCTATATTTCTGAAGATTCTGCAAGAAATATTGAAGACGACTGGGATAAGGGATACTAGAAAATAGTTAGCTGTATAATTGGATTCTCAACGAAGTGAGGTGATTGTTAGTTGCCTCACTTTTGTATAGTAAAAAGGTATAAAGAGACTATTTACAGGTAGGTTTGCATGTCACAATGGACAAACGTTCTGGAGTTAAACAGTAAACGGGATATAGTCTCTGGCAGTGAAAAAGCACTATGTGATGCCGTTGGCCGTGCTGCTGATTTACGTATCTACACTGAATTCCGTCATAATGAGCATATAGACCCCTCCTCAACAGATAATGATCTGATTCAGGAAGTCTCTGAATTCCGTGAAACCTGTCTTTTGGATAACAGATGGACAGCCGGATTTATGACACTCCGCCAACCGGTCAGTCTCCCTGATCGATTTGGACCCAGATCTTCAATCTCATATTTCCTCTACAATCAAAATGGACAACAGGCTATAGCAAGACCCTTTCTTGATGGTCTTCCTGCGATGGGGATACCTGAAGCTTCACCGGTTAATAAGTATGAAGAGATGCCTAAATATCACGAACAGTCTGCTTGGGATGCTGATACAAATGCACCGAGCAGCAACTTTATCTATGATTTTGGAAAATTTCGTTATACTGTTTGTGATAATTGGCAGGAAGTCTATTCGCATGATGAAAATGGAGAATTATTATCAGGTTCTCTTGAACAATTAACCGGAGCTTTTCGGGAAGGTTGTGAAATTAAAGCGGGAATAAGCGGTTTTTTTGATGACCTTTCAGGGTTAGACCCTCAATCATTATTGGAAAATGAAGTCTTTATCCAAACAGGATGGGGATATTACTACAACAATAAGAAGTTATTTATTGCCGAGACACATCCATTGGTAAAGTGTAAACCTGCGATTCCTCTTTTATATGAGAGCCGGGGCTGGAATTTCGGCTGGGTCGTTTTAAGGAGTGACGGAGCTTGTGTTGAGCGGATATGTGATCCATACACCCTGCAGTTTACCGATATTGAACGACGATATAAAATCCGTTGGTTCATAAGATGATAATTGCTTAGGAGGCAATCTGTTATGAGTGAAAACACCACCGCACGGAAGCGGATTAAGGCAGCAATAAATTTTCAGAAACCCGATAGGCTTCCCTGCGATGAGAGCCTATGGCCTGACACATTTGACCTTTGGCGATCTCAGGGAATGCCGAAAGATATCAAACCGGCAGACTATTTCGGTTGGGATATTAGTACTATGTCGCTAGACTGCTCCCCGCGGTTTGAGCAGAAAATATTGCATGAGGATCCACCCTGGTATACCTATCAGGATCGATGGGGTTATACCGCAACTAAGAAAAAGGGGAAAGCCAGTTCCGTGCACTTCTTTAACCACCAAACAGATTCACGGGAGAAGTGGGATTTTCATAAGCATAAATGGATATTTTCAAATAATCCGGATGAACCATCAAGAATCGACAGTGCCTCATATTTTGGGCATTTTAATCCCTATCCTACCTGGTCTGAAGCAGTGGAAAAATATAATGAAATCTACTCTTCCGATCGCTATATGCTTTTTAATTCTTATGGCCCCTGGGAAGCGAACTGGCGGCACTGCGGGTATGAAGAGTTACTTATGCATACTGCACTGGAGCCTGAATGGGTAACCGAAATGGCTGAGTATCATATCGACCTGCTTATCAGCGTGCTGGAGAAAGGTCTCAGTCTCGGAATGAAACCTGACGGCTTTTTTATAGTGGAAGATCTTGCGGGTACAAACGGGATGCTGTTTTCTCCCGCATCATGGCGAAGACTCTTTAAACCTTCCGTGGTCAAATTAGGCAGTTTTTTGAAAGAGAATGATATAGATTTTTGGATGCATTGCTGTGGAAATGCCGAGGCCGTCTTTTCTGATCTGATAGAAGCAGGGGTTCAGGTAATGAATCCCCTTCAGGCAACAGCAGGACTAAACGCTGTTGAGTTGAGAAAAAAATATGGAGACCAATTAGCCTTTTACGGCAATATATCTGTAGTGAAAATGTCCGGCCCCCAGGATGAATTGGAAGAGGAGATCAGGTCTAAAGTTGCTTTGGCAAAAGATGGCGGATTTATTTTTCATTCAGATCATTCCGTCCCGCCGGAAGTTGATTTTAAAAGGTATGAATGGATTCTTAAAACTGCTCATGCATATTTTCATTCATCACAGGATTAGTGGAGAAGCCTTTTATGGATAGCAAATTCCCAATATATACAGATTTTGATAAAAAGATATGGGTCAGAGAACTCGATTCTTTTGTTCCGGAAAAAATATTTGATTTTCATACTCATATATGGGATGAAAAAGACGCTGCCGATAATCAGGAACCGGATACCCCATTACGATTGAACAACTCTTTAAAAGATATGCACTCCTGGAGCCGCACAATTTTTCCCGGTAGAAAAATCGGATATGTAGCTTTACCAACGCCATTATGTGATATTGATTATGCCAGTCATAACAGTTGGGTAGCTTCTGAAGTGCAGGAGATGAGATCCGGCGAAACATCAGATTTTTTATTTGCCGAATCAGGAATGCTGGTACATCCTGATTTTTCTGATTCTTATTTACGCCAGCATATTCAGGAAAACCATGTGAAAGTTCTGAAACCGTATAGAACATTTGCACATGATCCTGCTGAAGCCCGGATAATAGATTTTTTCCCGGAAAACCAGATGGCGGCAGCCAATGAGTTCGGCTTAGGCATTGTGCTTCATTTATCAAAGAGAGCAGGTCCGGCTGATAAAGATAACATTAATGATTTACAGATCTTTGCCAAAAAATATCCCAATATTAAGTGGGTCTTAGCACATTGTGCACGTGCCTTCAATTCTGTTCATCTTGAAGAAGCTGTTCATCAATATGCAAAAATACCTACTGTTTGGGTAGACACTTCAGCAGTGAATGATACCTATACTCATGCATTGCTGTTACGGTATTTTGATCGTGAACGAATACTCTTTGGAACTGACAATGTTGCCGCCGGCTCCTGGCGTGGTAAATACATCACTTTTGGTAATGGCTGGAAAGCGTTTACTGAAGAATCAGAGCTGGAACATTGTGATAACCGCTGTACTTTTGTGGTATATGAACAGCTTCGATGCCAGAAACAGGCGGCTGGAATGTTGAAGATTGGGTCTTTAGATATTGAGAATATTTTCTATCATAACGCAGTAAAGTTTTTTCAGAGTTTTTCTTGACGCAGGGTAGATGGTGTAATACAATTCACCTTGTAAATTGGTTATAACAATATAAACCTATAACCTGTTTCAAATCGGAGATTTGAATTTGAAGTTTTTGATGAGAAATATGTAATTTGTATATCATAAAAAATTACACTCAATCAAAAACTTTTAACAAAACCTCACTTATTTGAAATCGGAGATTTGAATTTGAAGTTTGTTTAACAAACTTCCGGAAATAGAAAAAATGTGTGTGGATGAAGGATGAAATAAATGAATACAGTAAAAGGTCAGTCCTTGTACACAAGGGCTAAACAAATAATACCTGGCGGAACACAGCTGCTTAGCAAGCGATCAGAATTGTATGCTCCGGGCCTTTGGCCTCCCTATGCAAAAAAAGCATCGGGCTGCACAATTGAGGATCTTGACGGGAATAACTTCCTTGATTTCTCTACAATGGGAATCGGCTCCTGCTTACTGGGATATGCTGATAAAAAAGTAAATGAAGCGGTTCAAAAAGTTGTGGCCAACGGATCCATGTGCTCTTTGAATTTCCCGGAAGAGGTTGAACTTGCAGAAGAACTGCTTAGACTTCACCCTTGGGCAGATATGGTG
>JABMQR010000208.1 GCA_013202335.1 Bacteroidota bacterium | reverse complement strand
GCTGTCGCCGTCTATTGTCACGGTTTTAGCTAAAGACGTTCAGGGCTGATCGCCCTTCACTCTAAAACCGCGCCAATTCCTTCCGCTACGCTCCAGGATCGAGGGCGCACTCAACTGGTCGTTATCTATCCAGGAGAAGAGAGGTATCCACTCAACGATTCAATAGAAGCCTGTCCAATTGATATATTTTTGATGACAATTTGATCTGTCTACCTGATAATCCCGTCTAATAAAAGGGCTGTGCAAAAAGCCAATCTTTAAGGAGGGTGTGATGAAAAAGATTTTACCTTTCATCCTAAGCTTTCTGGTCATTTTGGCTTCAGCGCTCATAATCGGATGTACTGTGTCCGGTCCGGAAAAAAAGATCCGACAATTTATCAGTACACGTCTTGCCTCGATCCGCGAGGGTGATCTGGAAGCTTACATGAAGACTGTCAGTACCTCTGACAGCTACTACGTGAACGAACAGCGCCGTTGGTTCCATGAAATGATTACATACCCTTTTAATGATTTGCAAATCGCTCTGGAGGCATTTGAGGAAACAGGATCTGGTTCCGGAATATATCGGGCGACCTTCCGGCAAACACACACCTATGCGGGTGAAAATTTTGATTTTACTTATGATCTTCTACTCAAAATAGATGTTAACAAGTTAAATGTTAATAGGGTAATAGATAAGGGGTATGCCTTCTATCAAGCTGAAACTGAGCATTTCACTATTTACTCAATGGAAGACGAACTGAATGCAGAGGTGCTGAGCGGCTATCTGGAGGAGTGCTACGATATTATCATTACCCAATTCAGTGTAATTCCGGATGAGAAATTACCCGTAAAGATGTTTACAGACAGAGAGCTTCTTAGGCAGCGGACTGTCCCGTCTTCACAATGGCTGTTTACCGGCTGGGGTGAACCGAATGAATCGATGAAACTTTGGACCGGCAAGCCTGAGATTACAGAGTATTATGCCCTTTTTCGACATGAACTTGTTCATCACGTAACTATGAAAATCGCCAATAATAACATTCCTGTCTGGTTTGCCGAGGGGCTTGCTATGTACTTCGGCAATTATGATTATGCAGGAGAGAATGCAGTAGAGGCCGGCAGGTTTTTACCGGAAGAGTTGCTGCACTCGATTTTTTGGCTTGAAACATACGACCTGAAATCCGAGACTGATACACAGAAAATACAAAGCTGGTATAACACTTCGGGTATGATGATGGAGTTTCTGGTGACCGTCTACGGCAGGGAAGCGGTGGTTGGAATTCTGGAAAATCTGGGGAGCTTCCCATTTAACGATAATATTGAGAATCCGGATTATTATGCACTCTGCAGTCAGCGTCTGGAAGAGTCGATTCTTGAAGTGGTTGGGAGGCGTTCTGAAGATCTTTCATTGGAATATAGCGCATGGATGAAAGAAACGTGGATAAAAAACTAAGTATATATTCATAATAGGAATAAAATAACTAAAATTGATATAAGTTACAGTTAATAATTACAGTTAATAATTAATGCATAATTTAACATCTTATGATATAGTATTTCCATGAAAAGGCACTCTTCTGAGGCAGAAGGATACCAATTCAAGGTGTAGCATAATACTGATAAATGAGGTTAATTATGGATAAAGTAAGGCTTCCAGACCAAAAAGAGTTCGGTTTTCTTATGCCTGTTGTGCTGGTGGGTGCGGAGGTTTCAGGCAGGCCGGCATATCTGACAGCAGCCTGGGTAACACGGGTCGAAAGCTCACCTCCGCAAATAGCCATTGTACTCTCACCGCATCATACGAATTTAGGTATAGAGAAATATAGTGAATTCAGTATTAATGTTCCTGGAAAAGATATGGTTGAAAAAACAGACTACTGCGGGATGGTTTCCGGTAATCGGGTTGATAAATCACTAATCTTTGAAACTTTCAAAGGAGAACTTCAGCACGCCCCTATGATTAAAGAGTGTCCGATAACTATGGAGTGCAGAGTGGTGCAGAAGGTGCCGATTGGTCGGCATACACTCTATGTTGGTGAAGTGGTCGGTGTCTATAAAGATAAGGATCAAAGAAAGTCAGTGAAGTCCGGTGAATCAACGACGAATGCAATTGTTTTCAGTTCATTAGATGCAGCTTATTTCACAGTTGGGAAATTTCTGGGGAAAGCTTGGGACTGCGGGAAAAAGATAATACAGGATTAGTAAACAAGGAAATAAACCCAACCTGGAAATATTACAATTTTGCCGGATCTGTTGGTAGATGGAGAAAGGGTTAAACTTGTGATTAGTATTCAGGAAATTTCTGCGAACGAAGTTCCCCTCGATCTCTTGCTCCTCGCCGACCCGGGAAAAGTGAGTATCAATACATACCTACATAGCTCAACATTATTCTCTGCAAAATCCGGCGATGCGGTTGTTGGGATTATGGCCATAAAAGAGGTTGATGCAGTTACATCGGAAATTGTTAACCTGGCTGTCAGGGGAACCTGGCAAAATAAGAAAATCGGACGGAAGCTCGTTGAGAAAGCGATAGAATTTTCCCGGGAAACACAGTACCGGAGACTTTTGATTAAGACCGGAAACAGCAGTATCCACCAGTTGGCACTCTACCAGAAACTCGGATTCCAAATAGTTCACATCAATCCGAACTATTTTGTAACAAGATATCCTCAGCCAATATATGAGAACGGGATTGCATGCAGAGATCAGATTGAACTTGAATACCGTATATTTGATAAAGAGCAGCTTGGAGAAATAGTCCGGAAATACTGGGATGATTTCGTAAATCTTAATGATAATTATGCGGGTAAAAGCTACTCTGTGTGGAGCTTTGGATGTGGTGAATATCAGGCGAATTCATTGATTGGACTGGTAAGACAGGGTCTTAAAACAGGAACATTTTCTGCTCTGGAGATCTATGAGAGTGATGAAAAAGTGCCTGAAAAAGGAGATATGTCTATAATTACCTATGGGAATGGAATTCCGGGCTGTATTATAGAAACCGTGGATGTCATAGTAAAGGGATTTGATGAAATTCAAGAGCGTGAGGCTCTCCTTGAAGGAGAGGGAGATTTATCTCTGGAACACTGGCGGAATGTGCACACATATTTTTTCTCACAAGAATATAGAGAAAAGGGAAAAAATTTTCATACGCAGATTCCGGTTATTTTTGAGCAGTTCAAGTTGCTGTATGATTGCGATATTGCCGGGGTGAACAACCCATCCGTTTCCTGAATACCCGGGAGAAATAGTTACTGTCTTCAAAGCCGCACTGATCTCCGATTTGTGAAATTGGCAACAATGTATTTTCCAACAGCTCAGCTGCTCTGCTAATACGCAGCTGTAGAATATATTGTAGTGGGGAGAGTCCATAAACTGCGGTAAAGGATCGGATGAAATGCGGCAGTGAGAATCCGCTTTCTTCCGCAAGCTGTCCCAGATCAAATCTCTGGTTATACTCCTTTTCGAGCCTGGCCATTCCAGCTGCCATCCGCAAGAGATTTCTTGCAGGAAGGAATCCGCTTTCTGAGTAGTATCGGGCAAGCATGATGATAAGATTGAAAAAGAGATTGGAAAATAGCAACTGGTATCCGGGAAGTTTTCTTTTCAACTCCAGTTCCAGTTGATGCAGGAGGAGGATAACGTTTTCCAGCTCATGCGGATTGATGTGGAGTTTGCTTGTGAAACCGCTTTTTTCCCGGGTACGGGGTTCAAGATCCAGCAGTACCCGTATTGCAGGAATATCAAGGGAATCAAGTATGTCGACTACCTCCTGCCTAAATCCAATATTGTACATGCAAAGAGCGTGAACACGACTGAATCCATGACTCTGATTTTTGTTGATGACAAAGACATCACCAGCCCGGACGGGATAGGTGAAGTTTTCGGCTGTATGCAGACCGCTTCCTGAGGTTATAAGAACGAGTTCTGAATAATCATGTGAGTGTCTCGAAAAATCCTGAGACATGAGGACAACTTTACCGAATAAGAAAGGAAAATCTTTTCCCTGTGGGTCATTATCAAATAAATAGTGTTTCATATATCAATTATGTCCTACTATTCGATGATTCTGTCAAGGAAAATAGCAGGAAGTGAAGATATACTGGTTGTTAGCAGCATTGTATGGAGGGAACACATGGTACAATTTAAAAATGATATCGGGGAAGCGAAACAGCGGGTCGAATTATGGTGGAATAACGAGCGGGCAGATCGTGCTCTGATACAGGTTGCCTCCCCACGTGATATACCGGTTTTTTCTCTGCCGGCTTCTGAGGCACCGACAATTCATGATTATTGGACAAATTCAAAATATGTTATCCCACGAATAATAAACATGTTAAGTAATACCTGGTTTGGAGGAGAATCTTTTCCCGTTCTCTCTCCTGTATCCGGACGAATAGTCTCTATTACCTGCAAATATTTAGGTGCCCCAAATATCTATATCGATAAGGAAACAACCTGGTCACTTCCTATCATAGATGACTGGGATCAATGCCCATCATTGCAAATGGATCCGGAAAATGAATGGTGGAAGTTAACCCAAAATCTTATGCAGGATTGTGCTGAAGCAATCCAAAAGTATGACCTGGAATGTTTCATGGGACTCCCGGATCTGAATGGTCCAACAGAAGTATTAAGCGGATTGAGAAATCCGGAAAAATTGTGTATGGATCTTATTATGGTTCCTGATAAAGTTAAAGAAGCTGCACAGAAGGTGCAGGATGCCTGGTATCAGTCCTGGAAAGGAACGAGTGAAATCGCAAATCAATTTGGGGGAAATTTTACATGGATGGGAATATGGTCAAAAATTAAGGCTATTGATCTCCAGTCTGATTTTTCCACCCTGATTTCCTCTGAAATGTTCGGTGAGTTTGTACTGCCTTTGCTAAAGGAACAGACAGTACTATTTCCGCGTACAGTATTTCATCTGGATGGACCGGATATGGTGAGACATCTCGATCAGCTTTTGGCACTTCCGGAATTGAATGCTATACAGTGGATACAGGGTGCCGGTGCGGGTAGAACAAGTGAGTGGCTGGACCTGCTGCGAAAGATTCAGAATGGGGGAAAGAGTCTCTACCTCTACTGCGAATCAGATGAGGTGGAATTTCTGGTAAAAAACCTTGATTCCCGGGGATTGATGATGGTTGTGAATGACTGTAGATCAGAGGATGATGCAAGAGAGCTTATTGGTGTTGTAGAACAGTTTTCCCGGGAGTGCCCGAACTGCTAATAAATGCAAAATTTAACAAGCTGTATATTATTATAATGTATTGTATTTTTTTTCTTGACTTAATTTCAATATCGTATTATCGTAAAAATACGATGAAAGAAAACATTGACACCAAAAAAAGAATTTTACGGATGATGAAAGCTATTGCCAATGAGACGCGGTTTGAGATTGTGAGGTACTTACTGACTAATCCCAGCTGTATAACCGGAAGTATTGTCGATATATTACCAATAGCCCAGGCAACCGTAAGTCAGCATTTAAAAATTCTGCGGGATGCCGGTTGGATTACTGGAAATGCTGAGGGAACTGCTGTATCCTACTGCACTGATAAAGAGAACATTCGTTGGTTTACGGAGACAGTTGGTAAATTATTCTAATTTTTTTATTCTATTAATCGTAATAATACGATAAAGGTGGAGACAATATGGAAACCATACTGGAACAAATTACAAAAATAGTGCTTTTTATAGCTCGGCAGTATGCCGGTATTTGGCCGATTCTTCTTATCACAGCACCACTTGCTGTAGCCGCAAAATTAAGTGGAATTGCTAATCGGGTTGCCGGGATACTTAATGCCAAACCGATTCAAGGTATCCTTCTTGCTACTGCAACAGGTGCATTCAGTCCCTTTTGTTCCTGTTCAGTTATCCCGGTCATTACCAGCTTGCTTATAGCAGGAGTGCCACTGGCACCGATAATAGGTTTCTGGATGGCGAGTCCATCTATGGATCCGGAAATCTTTTTATTAAGCGCTTCGGTATTAGGTTGGGAATTGGCTGTATGGAGATTGGGTGGTACTCTTGCAATCAGCTTAGGCGGTGCTTTTATTACCCATGGACTGGTAAAAGCCGGCTGGTTTTCCAGTGGGATTTTGAAACCTCACATGCTGCCGGAAAACAGACTCAGTGATAGTTGTTCATGCAGCGAATTAGCGAATGACTCGACTGGAGACTGCAAACTCCCCAGCGTAGATGCATTAATTGAACCTGCAGCTTCCCTGCTGAACCCAGTGCTTTGCTGTGCTGCGGCAGATGTTGATACCGCTAAATCCGGAAATGGATGCAGTCCCGGGATAGTTTCTGAAATCAGGGTAAAGACAAAACTATTTGCCGGTGTTACCGCAGAAAGTTTTATGCAGGAGTTGTGGAAGATAAGTTCGAAGATTCTTATGTTTATGACATTGGCATATCTTATAGAGGGGTTAATCATATTCTATGTTCCTGAATCATTCATAACAGGCTTGCTGGGATCGAATAATATTTTTTCAATTCCCATAGCATTGGCAGCCGGAGTACCGGCTTATGTTACCAATTTATCAGCCATGGGTATTGCTGAAGGACTCCTTCGGCAAGGTAGTGATCCTGCTGCAGTATTAGCTTTTTTGTTAAGCGGGGCGACCACTACATTACCAGCAATGGCTGCAGTATATGGTATTGCAAAACGAAGAGTTTTCTTACTTTATGTAGGGCTTGCTGCCGGTGGCTCTCTAATTGTTGCATTAGGGTACAAACTGATTCTGCTTTTTTTCTGATTAATGAGAATTTAGCGAGAGTAGCTGGAGTGGTTGGCACGTTGCCCGGTTGCTGCAGCTCTTTTGAAATAAATAACCAGTGTTCATAAGCATGGAGGTTCTGGAAAACCGGTTTATAAGCAATTGTTTGCAATACTGAATTTTGATTGCCTCAGGGGATAGATCATGAGATACTGTGTGCTGAGATTAATGTATGAAGAAACTACTAAAAAGACTAAGCAGACAACATCGCACATCATCCCTGGAAGTTCTTTCAGATTCCAGTGAAGGGTCATCACTCAACCCTGGAGAAGGAGTTGGCCGTTTGGTGCTGAATCGCAAACCAATCACACCTGGTGATCTTCAGGAAAGACTTACTGCAATTTTTAGTCCCGGAAGCCTTACCGTAACCGGCGGAATTTTACTAAAGGCAGGACTTTCCGACAACACTTTCTTTCTCGGGATTTTACCCAACTATAATGCGGGTGAACGCGGGTATCATTATGATATTCATCTTCCTGTAGAGAATGAGTTTACCCTCATTGGGGGAATTACCGCTCAAAGAGAACTGACCATTCTTTTTAAATGTACCGATGTGAACGATGAGAAACGGGTTGAGTACCGTCGGGCTTACAGAGTACTTGCAAGGGTAATCAACCAGTGTTCCGGGAATGATGCGGTTACTCTGGACTGGATTACGGTTAAACTTATCGAAGAGCAGCAGGTTTTTTCTAAAATTCCGGAAAATTTAGTGGATATTATTCGTGAAACATCGACTGATGAATAAATAACTCTTTTTACAATTTGTGAAATGTGATAATTTACACTAAATTTGTAAATATAAAAATTGGTAAGCAGTCAATTAGGGGGAGATATGGAACATGGACCAGCGGTGGAGGTCAAAGAAGATCCTGCTGCATCAGAGTATAAGACAAAGGTAGGGCTTCGATTTTTTGCTATCTACGGAGTACTGTTTGCAGGATTTGTATTGATTAATACATTTGCACCGCAACTTATGAAAGTAAAAGTTTTGTTAGGACTTAATCTTGCTGTAATATACGGCTTTGCACTTATCCTGACTGCTATAATTATGGGATTGATATATAACGCTCTCTGTACAAAAAAAGAGAATGAGTTGGAAGCATTAGCTGCTTCTAATGGATCAGGCTTAGGGGAGGAGAAATAATGATTTATACACCATCAATACTTGCAACAATACTCTTCTCGGTAATTGTCATTTCCGTTATAGGAATATCTATTTACTTTTCCCGGCAGTCCAGCTCCTCAAAAGGGTACTTTGCAGCCGGTGGAACCATTCCCTGGCAGGTGAATGGTATCGCTTTTGCTGGAGATTACCTTTCAGCCGCATCATTTCTTGGTATCTGCGGGATGATCGCAGTAGCCGGTTATGATGGGTTTCTCTACTCAATCGGGTATCTGGCAGGTTGGATTGTTGCTCTGTTTGTAATTGCTGAACCGTTGAAACGACTCGGAAAATTCACCTTCGCCGATGCACTTGATTCTAAATTTAACTATCCCGCTATCAGGTTGATGGCAGGAATAAGTACTCTGGTAGTATCAATATTCTATCTTATCCCTCAGATGGTTGGGGCCGGTGCACTGGTAACTCCTCTGCTTGGGTTTCCCCATTATGTCGGAGTTATTTTCGTAGGAAGTATTGTTATCTTTATCGTTGCAACAGCAGGGATGAAGGCAACTACCTATGTACAGTTTATTAAAGGTGCTTTATTGATAATTTTTTCACTGGTTCTGGTAATATCTATCCTGAATAAAGGACTGGATACGACCCCTTCAGATGACTACCATGAATTTATTACACTTACCGGGACAGTTAGCGGTGAGAGTGTGACCTCTGTGGACCAGGCCGGTTATACTGTTACCGGTGAATTTTCTCATGATAGCCATTCCTTAGTTAAACTTGCGAAAGATGGCGTTGAACGTTGGTGGGATGTTGAAGTAGACGGCGGGAAAGCCGTGCTAAAAGAAACGCTTACGGTAACCAACACCGCTGAGGGTAAGACGCTCTATAATGGACAGCCCAAAGAGGCCGAGGCATTTTTTGCTGTGGGTCACTTAAGTAAAATTATTGTTGATGGAGAAGAAGTGGACTCCACCGGAGCACTCGGACCTTTTAAGTATCTGGAAACAATTGAGAGTAGTGAAGTAATCAGATTCCACCAAATAAACTTTAAGAGTGAAGGCGATTCTGTTGCTCTCTGGTATCAGGATCCAACATCCGGCAGTGAACTTATGCGTCCAGGTCTGAAATTCAAAGTGGATAAGGGATCAACACCGTTATTAAAAATGAACTTTGTATCCCTGATGATAGCACTCTTTTTTGGAACTGCGGCTCTTCCTCATGTACTTATCAGGTATTATACGGTTCCCAGCCCGAAGGCTGCCAGAAAATCGACTATCCTTGCAATTACTGCAATTGGATTTTTCTATATTCTGACTATGTATATTGGATTCGGAGCTATGGTGAACGGTGTTCTGGATGTGCAGAGCAGTAATATGAGTGCACCGCTTCTTGCGAAGGCATTCGGTGTATTCCTGTTTTCCATTATCTCAGCTATCGCTTTTGCTACGGTTCTCGGTACGGTTTCAGGTCTTATCGTAGCCTCCTCCGGTGCTGTTGCGCATGATATGATGAAGAGTCTCTTTCGTAAAAGGAAAATCTCTGATAATACCCGTGTAAAAATTGGTAAGATTTCTGCAATCACGGTTGGAATAATAGCTATCCTTCTTGGTATTCTCTTTAAGGGTATGAATGTATCGTTCCTTGTCGGCTGGGCTTTTGCAATAGCCGCATCAGCTAACTTTCCTGCAATTATCATGATGCTTTTCTGGAAGAAGACTACAGGCAAAGGTATTGTGGCCTCTATTCTGGTGGGTATGGTATCTGCTCTTACGATCATCCTTCTCTCTCCCAGTATGTTTGAGAGATACGGCATGGCGGCTGAAAAAGCGCTTATTGGGCTGGACAACCCGGCAATCATTTCAATTCCTCTCAGTTTCCTGACACTTATTGTGGTATCACTGCTGACACAGAAGAAAAATGAGCTGAAATAATTTAATTTGCTTTAAGCTTATGAAATAAGAGAATAGCCGTCCTGGTAACCAACTGGGGCGGTTTTTTTGTGTTTTCCCACGTGAGCCTCTCGTAAACCTGTGTTATAATTAATGCGAATGTATAAACCCAGTTTGATGTGAAGGAGGCGAAAATGAAAAAATTAAGTACCATTTCTGTAGAGAAACAGGATCTTGATCAGTATGAGGTGGAGAACCTCCTTCAATCCTGGGCCTATCAGCCTGGAAAATCACCTATGCGTGTAGTCTCTGCAAAAGGGCTGCGGTTTACCACTGATGACGGCAGGGAACGACTGGACTTCAGTTCCTGCTTTGTAAGTCATAATATTGGGCATCAGGATCAGCGGGTGGTGGATGCAATTTGTCGTCAGGCAAATACACTATCGTCCTTTGCACCAAGCTTCTCAACCGAACCACGGGCTCTCCTGGGTAAAATGCTGGAAGCAGTAACTCCCGGTGATCTTGGCTGTTCTTTTATCTCTCTTGGAGGGACGGAGGCAAACGAGGCTGCTATCAAAATTTGCCAGCAGTATACCGGGAAAAGGAAAATTGTCAGCAGGTATCGAAGTTATCATGGGGGAACAGGAGCCTCTATGTCCGTTTCAGCCGGAGATCCGCGGAGCTGGCCTGTTGTTTCCGGAAAAACTGAGGTAATTACCGTACCACAGCCCTACTGCTATCGCTGTATGTTCGGAAAAACCTATCCTGAATGTGAAATGCAGTGTGTGAAATATACTGATGAAGCAATCATGCTTGAGGGAGGCAGTGATTTTGTTGCCGGAATTATCTGCGAACCGGTTACCGGGGCAAATGGGGTAATTGTACCTCCGCCTGAATACTTTCCAATGCTCAGACAGATGTGTGATAAATATGGGATACTGCTGATAGTTGATGAGGTTATGACCGGTTTCGGGCGAACCGGAAAATGGTTTGCTGTAGACCACTGGGATGTTGTGCCTGACATAATGTCAGTAGCCAAGGGGCTTACGGGAGCGTATGTACCGCTTGGTGCAACAATAACCACAAAGAAGATTGGTAAACATTTCTCAAATACTATGTTTAGTCATGGAGCAACGTATGCCGGACATACCCTTGGGTGTGCGGCAGCGGTAGAAGTCCTAAAAATATATGAAGAAGATAATCTTATTGAAAATGCCGCTTCACTCGGGGAGTATCTTATGGAGAAGAGCCTTGAGCTGAAAGAAAAGCACCCCATAATTGGCGATGTGCGGGGTCTGGGATTATTTGTGGGGCTGGAGTTGGTGAAAAACCGTGAAACGAGAGAGCCTTTGATTTCGGTCGATGCACGCATCAGAAAAGGGATGAATCCAAAACTTGAACTGGCTAAAAGACTGGGGGAGCTGGGGATGATTGCCATGGCGGCAAATCCAAGTAACGTTGTGGCTATGGCTCCTGCGCTTATAGCAACTAAGGATGATATTGATGAGGGCACGGCTATTATGGACGAGGCTTTAAAGGTAATTGATAAATACGCTGAGTGAGCTGGCTGTATTGATTCCTAATCTATAGGAATAATGCTGGCATTCTGAAGAAAACGGGTATATTATTTAGCTACATGAAAGAGATTGTCATAATTTAATAATCAGCGGGATCTTGTCACAGTCCCAACATGCTGATTGCAAAAAATTCAAACCACATTAACCATATCAATAGAACCATAGTGTTCTAACAGGGAAATATTCCAACAAGTGCATTAAGAATGCTCTCAACAGTATGTTGATATGGGAGGAGGATTCATTATGGATATAATTATTAGAGAAGAAACAATAAAGGATCACCAAAAAATTTTTGATGTGAACAAAGAAGCCTTTAAACAGGATGATGAAAGCAGGCTTGTTGAGAGAATTAGAGCCGGAGAGAGCTTCATGCCAGAACTCTCGCTTGTGGCTGAAGTTGATGAAACCCTCGTAGGGCATATTCTTTTCTCAAAAATCAAAATTCTTGGTGATCAGCACACAGAGTTCCACACCCTTTCACTTGCCCCATTAGCAGTTCTACCTGCATATCAGGGTAATGGAATAGGCGGACTGCTGGTTACAAAAGGGCTTTTGGTTGCGAAAGGCCTTTCGGTTACGAATGGGCTGGGGTTTTCGTCGGTTATCGTACTTGGGCATAAGGATTACTACCCAGGATTTGGTTTTCGGAAAGCGTCAGAATGGCATATTACATGTCCCTTTGAAGTTCCTGATGAGGCCTTCATGGCTATAGAGCTGGTTGAAGGTGCTTTAGCAGGAAAAGTGGGGATTGTTGAGTACCCGAAGGAGTTTGATGGGATATAAATCCGTTGATTATCCTTCGGATCTCTAAGGAGTGAGCTGGAAATGCATTTATCAAATTTAGGTTGGGATAATTTCTTTGAACAGAATTTCAACCAATATAGAGAGCAGGGGTATTCTCCATTGAGAATACTTCGTGAAAATAGAGAAAAATATATAGCATGTGATGATACAGGAGAGTTTTCTTGTGAAGTTACGGGAAAATTCAGATTCGGGGCAGAGAACAAGAGTCGGTTCCCCACAGTAGGGGACTGGGTTGCCGCTGAAAAGTTTCCGAATGAACAGAAGGCCGTGATTCATGCGCTTCTCCCGAGAAAAAGTTCTTTCAGCAGGAAGGTTCCCGGTACAGTGACTGAAGAGCAGGTTGTTGCAGCAAATATTAATACAATATTTATTGTTACCGGGTTGGATCAGAACTTCAACATACGTCGTATCGAACGATTTTTGTCTATCGCCTGGGAGAGCGGGGCAGTACCGGTTATTCTTCTGAACAAAGCTGACCTTTGCAGTGATGCTGTGTCCAGGATGCTGGAGGTTGAATCAATTGCTATCGGTGCCGATGTCTATATCCTCAGTGCAAGTCAGCAGATGGGGATGGAGCAGGTTGGTAAATATATAGCCCCGGGAAAAACGGTAGCGTTCATTGGATCTTCAGGGGTAGGCAAATCAACAATAATTAACGTACTCGCTGCATCTGACCGGCTTAAGGTGAATGAAGTTAATCAACATGGAAGCCGTGGTCGCCATACCACAACGTTTCGTGAGCTGATAATTCTTCCTGATGGCGGAATGGTGGTTGATACTCCCGGGATGCGGGAACTGCAGGTTTGGGGTGATAACGGGGACGGAGAAGAGGGGCTAAAGCAGGTTTTTGATGATATAGAAGAACTTGCGGAAGAGTGTCGGTTTCGGGATTGTCAGCATGTGAAAGAGCCGGGCTGCGCAGTGCAGGAAGCAATTGAAAATAATTCTCTTGCGTTGAAACGTTTTCGAAGTTACCTGAAATTAAAAAAGGAGTTTGCCTATTTGGCTGAACGGCAGGCTATGAAGGCGAATGCAGTCGAAAAAGTTCACTGGAAGGAAATTAGTCAATTCGCAAAAAAGCTTAAAAAAGCGAAAAAATGAGATAATAACTACAGGGAATTCGCGGGTGTCACTACACAGTAGTGATGCCCGTTCCCTATTTTGTTGGTGATAGTATTTGACAATAGTATAAAGTCGACTATATAATGTGGTAATTTCAAAAATTAGATAATTGTTTGAAATTTACCTTTGAAGTTTTTGAATTGCAAGTATCAATACATAGGAAGAAAACATGGAAAACAATAGAGAGAGTGGAACCCGTTACACAGGTACAATCGGTCTGATCGGTGTAGGAACTATGGGTCAGGTACTGCTAAAACGACTCATAGATAACGGAATAAAGGTGCTTGCCGCAGATGTAAGTGAAGCCGCCCGGCAGAAAGCAGTTGAGATTGGTGCCGAGCTTGCAGAAAAACCCGCAGAAGTTGCACAAAGAGCTAAATTTATCATAATGTCCCTTCCTGCACCTGCACATATAAATTCTGTGGTGTTTGGTCCTGGAGGACTTATCGAGACCGTAACTCAAGGACACATAGTTGTTGATACCAGTACAGTAGATCCGGAGACGACTCGTGCTGCACATGCGGCTTGTGCTGAAAAGGGTGCTGAATATCTGGATGCACCTGTTTTAGGCCGTCCAGCTTCTATCGGGAATTGGGTGCTGCCGGTCGGAGGTAGTGAGGAAGCACTCAGGCAAGTTGAAGACATCCTCGCAATATTTGCCAAACGGACCGTTCATGTGGGACCCTCAGGATCTGGTAATACGCTCAAACTCATCAATCAACTCATGTTCTCAGTCATTAATGCCGTGACAGCTGAAGCTTTTGCTGTGGCTGAGAAAGCAGGATTGGATGCCCGTATCTTTTATGATGCAGTGGAAACAAGTGGAGCTGCAACAGTAAGCGGTCTGTTTACTGAGTGCGGTAAGAAAATTGTAGGCAATGATTATGATCCGGTATTTCCTGTTAAGCTTCTCTGCAAAGATGCAGGGCTGGCTATTGAGATGGCAAGAAAGCTAGGTGTTCCACCTGTTATAGCAAGTAATGTGCAGATTTATAACGAAATTGCCCGTGATACCGGATATAGTGATTGGGATACCAGTGCTCTTGTTCGGGTGTTTGATTAGCTCTACAAGAAAAAGACTCCGACAGGGAGATAGTTCAAAGTCTGTACCTGGTATGAATGTATCAAATAAATTTGCATAGCAGAAGGTTCCTGTGTAATAATTGCACTGATACTGATTGATGCTCTACTTTACCCCGGGAACAAAGCGCGGGAATGGAGTTGGTGTATTTAATGCCTGGGAAAAATCTAAGGAGCATGAGGAGATTCATGAGCTGGTTCGGTATCTGGTATTTTGGGTTGCCGGTACGAAACTAATCTTTATCGCGCTGCTGATTGTCATCATCATAACAGGTGAAAGAGTAACCCAACTGGCTGCAGTCGGAGCGCTGATACTCTCAATATTATCATTTTTTTGGAAGCTCTTTCCCATAATCAAACGAATGGATGCTAATGGTCAGATTGATCCTAAGGGCTACGCTAAAACGCTTGGTTTGATGATTGGTACCTTTGTTGCTGCATTTACCGCAGTGTTTATAATAGCTTTAGTGTAGTGCCGTTGGACCGACCGGGATTATTTATTCTCAGTAGATTCCATCTCTGCAAGCAGCAGGTAGCATTTAATTAGGAATCGGGGAATATGAAACGGTCCTTTATAATGATTTCCCTTCAAGTCCACCTGCACTGAGCCGTCACGTCTCAGGTATCCAAACCATTCACCTTTTTCACGATCAGGGAAATGGGACCAGGTGTAGTCGTGTATAACATCGAACCACTTTTTGTAACGTGCCTCACCAGTCATGCTGTACGCTAAAAGAAATGCATATACCGCCTCACTGTGAGGCCACCAGTACTTCATGTCCCACTCAATTTGAGCCGGTTGTTTTCCCTCAATATCCACAAATGAGTAGAGACCGCCATACTCCTTATCCCATCCCAGTTCGATTGACCAATCCAGAACAGGCAGAATTCGTGCAGCTAATTTTGGATCTTTCCGGTATTTTGCCTCTTCTAAGACAAACCAGGCTGTCTCAATGGCATGGCCGGGATTAACACAGCGTCCCTCAGAACCTTCAGAAAGTTCTCCGTTCGGGCCGACAGTCTCCAATAGAGCTTTTAAATCCGGTTTTACAAAGTACGTAAACAGCTCATCTATCTGCTGATCTATTCTGGTTGTATACATTTCAGCCCGTTCAGGATCTGCCTGCCGCATGATCTGGCAAAAGCTGATCATCATCATAGTCATTGAGTGGCCGCGGAACTGACGTATTTCCGGGTCAATTTTTGCTTCAATGGTATCAGGTGGATTGTCGATAAGCTCATAGAGCTCTTTAGCTTCATCGAGCGCTTTCGTATCACCTGAAATCTCTGAGTATGCCGCCAAACCAAGAGCTGCAAATAACTCAGAGAAAAGATATCGTCTCATCACCAGAGGTCCTCCCTCTCTGGTTACCTCAAAGTAGACCCGACCATCGGATGAACGACGGAGTTTTTCCCGTATAAAACGTACACCGTTTTCAGCCGCTTTTAGCCACTCTGGTTTTTGTTCGATGTCCCGATAGAGGGTGGAGAAAACCCAGACCGCCCGGCCCTGGACCCATCCGCCTTTATCAGTTGATAAGGGTTTCCCTTCACGATCAAGAAAGTCCATGAATCCGCCGTACTCCCAATCCACTGAATTATTTAACCAGAAAGGAACTACATCTTCAGTCAGTTCCCGGTAATAAAAAGCTTTCAGATCTTCAATTCTCTCTAAATTCATAGCAATTATCCTTTCCATGTATGGGCAGCTTCGTACATAGCAACAATGTTTCGTGTTGGAATATCATCCTGGAAGTTATGTGTCGGTCCAAGAATAAATCCGCCATTCCCGCTCATATCATCCAAAAGCCGCCAAACGGCTTCACGTACATCCTGTTCGCTGCCGAAAGGGAGAAGGTCCTGCTCGTCGACACCGCCGGAAAAACAGATTCTGTCTCCGAACTCCTTTTTAAGTTCAGCCGGAACCATGCCGGCAGCTTTTACCTGAACCGGATCGAGAACATCAACACCCGTTTCGATTAGGGCGGGAATCAAATCCCGGACTGCACCGCATGAGTGCTGGTAATAGTATGCGCCAAAATTTTTTGCTGTTTTTCCCATCAATTTGAGTGCTGATTGGAAAAATTCTTTCCATAATTCAACACCCATTAAAAGTCCTTGCTGAGTACCAAAGTCGTCACCAATTCTAAAAAAATCAATTTTTCCCTCTGCGGATTTCATCATAGAAGTGATAAATGGGATATGAAACTCCAAAACACGTTTAATCAAAGCCCGATAGAACTCAGGATTGATGTATAAATCCATTAGACTCCGCTCAACTCCGATAAGGGTTTGAATAGGATACTGGAGAACTCCAGGAGAGCTGAATCCAGGTGCAGTCATAATCGCATAATCACTAAAAGAATCACAATCACTGCTAAGTTTTGAAAAATCCCACCAACCCAGGTCGGGTAGAGGCCAGGCAGCCGCTTCCTCGGGGGATTCAATTTTTTCCATAGGGAAGAATTTCTCATTCCAGTAACCGGCACGATCACTAAATTTCCTGTATTGCCAATCAACACCCCAATAATCCCGTTTCTCTATATCAGAGATTTCCAAAGCAGGTCCGATATAGTGAGGGCCTACCCAACGGAAATCTATGCCAAACTGGCTAAAGAGCTCTTCGTCAGTTTGTACTCCCAGGTCTTTTTTTATTCGAGTTCTTACTTCCGGAACATCCCGGTACATAAGAGGAGTTCTGTCAGGTTCTTGATGCTGTATCGCACATAATACTCGCTCTTTAGATTTCATAACTATTCCTGTTTTATTATATTCTAAGATTATGACATTCTTGAGAGCGTCATCAGGGCTTTTTTAAGTCCATTTCGCACCGACTCTCTGGCTGCAGCTTCCGCTTTATCCAGATCTCTGTTCTTTATTGCTGCGTATATTGCCTGGTGTTGATTGTAGGTCTCTTCATAACTATGCTCATCAAGGAGCATTTTAACACCCTCTTTTCCAACTTCATATATTGAGTCAGCAATATAGAGAACCTTTTCAAGAATTATCTCATGCTGGTGTTCCATATACTTGTTTCTTGCTCCGCGTGCGATATAGCGATGGAAGTCCAGATCGGTTTTGGAAAAGGCTGCATGATCAACTTCATCAACGAGCTGTTCATGCATATGTTCGATATTCATCTCAAGAAAATAGAGCTGCGATAAATCCATTCTCTGGGTAAAGAGTCTGGCAAGCATTCCATCCATTGCCTCACGATAGCTGTAGAGGTCAATAATGTCCTGTTCATTATACTCTTTTATCATATAGCCGTTTTTTCCTGTTCTCTCAATAAAACCCTCATGTACAAGGAGTTGTATTGCTTCCCGAACGGGAATTCGTGATAATTCCATCTGTTCTGAGAGGAAAGCCTCTGTCATTCGTTGTCCATGTTTGATTTTTCTGTCAAGTATAAGATTTTTCAGTTTGGTGTAGGATGATTTCTCTACAATTCTTTCATTAGCCATAGTGCCCCCCGTCTCATTATATTGATATTGTATACTAGGAATTTGAAATTAACAAGAAATAACTTGACAGTATACAACAGTATGCAATAATAATATATACTAGTTAAAATTGTGAAAACAAGAGGAAAATATTTTGAATTCAAAAGAGAGAGTTCGGGCTGCTATTCAATGGGACCAACCGGATAGGATTCCCGTACATGAAAATTTCTGGACTGATACGCTCACAGAGTGGAAGGCTCAGGGGTTACCGGAAACAGTGGAAATGTACCCGCCGCTTTGTGCGGAATTGGAAAATCTCAATTCGGTCGAGGCTTATTTTGATTTGGATGTTGCGCCGATGTATCTGGATTCATCACCAAGATTTGAGCAGAAAATTATCTCTCATGATGGTGATTTCTATACCTTTGATGATCGATTTGGTTATCAGGCAGTAAAAACCTGGCAGAAATCCGGAACCATCCACTACACGAAAACTGTAACTGAAGATCAGGATGCCTGGAATACGATTGTAAAACCCATGATGCAGATGATCGAAGGTGAAGCAGCGAGAATAGATGATCGCAGCTATTTTGAACACTTTGAACTGTATCCAACCTGGAATGAAGCTAAGAAAAAATATAACCGGTTTGTCGCTGCGGAACGCTATATTCTGGCTATTAACTATGGACCCTGGGAGGCAACCTGGCGGCATCGGGATTTTTCCCGTGTTCTTATGGATATTGCTCTTGAACCCGATTGGTTTGAGGAGATGGCACAGAAACACAAAGAACTTACGCTATCCATACTTGCGAAATCCATCAGCGAAGGTATTCGACCTGACGGGTATCTCATGATTGATGACCTGGGAAGTGCGACCGCCCCTCTGATTTCCCCCACTATGTTCAGGGAGATCCTTAAACCTATATACGTTGAGATGGGTAAGTTTTTGAAGATGCATGGGATTGATTTCTGGCTGCACTCCTGTGGAAATGTGGGGATGCTGCTTGATGATTATGTAGAATGCGGCATACAGGTTCTAAATCCGGTTCAGGTTTCAGCAGGTATGAATGTTCTGGAACTGGCGGACAGATATGAGGGTGTTCTGGCTTTTTACGGGAGTATTGATGCTCACAAAGTTTCAGGCTTCTGGGAACCGCTGGAAAAAGATCTTGAGGCACGGTGCAGAAGATTTAGCAAGGGGGGATGGATTGCCCATTCAGATCACTCAATCCCGCCAACTATGAAGTATAATCAGTTTCTTCGCATGCATAATTATATAAAAAATTGGAATAATTGAATACTATTAAGTAAGAAGGAAAAACTATGGCAAAATTTAGCGTTACGGATTTGAAGGGTGTTATCCCGGCACTGATCACTCCTTTTGATAAACAAGAGAATTTTGATGAAAAGAGAATGCGGGCAGTAGTTGATCATCTGCTCAATAAGGGAGTTCATGGGCTCTATTTGACCGGAAGCACCGGTGAAGGGTTTCTCATGACGCCGGATGAGCGGAAACAGGTTGTAGAAGTGGTGGTTGACCAGGTTGCAGGAAGAGTTCCACTCATTTCCCATGTTGGTGCTATTGGTACTAAAGTTTCCATTGATCTGGCCAAACATGCTGAGAAAACGGGTGTGGATGCGCTCTCTTCGGTTCCGCCATTCTATTGGAAGTTCAATGAGGATAGTGTCTTTAATTATTACAAAGATATTACTGAATCCACTGACCTCCCGATGATAGTCTATAACATAGCTCTTGCCGGATTGGTAGGATTTGAACAGGTTAAACGGTTCTCGACTATAGAGGGTGTGAAGGGAGTCAAATATACCGCTACTGCGCACTTTGAAGTCATGCGGATGAAAGCTGAATTGGGAGATGATTTTCTGGTTTTCTCCGGATGTGATGAGATGGCGATGTCCGGACTCTCCTTTGGTGCAGATGGTCTCATTGGTTCTTTTTACAATCTGATGCCGGAACTGTTCATATCAATATACGATGCTATTACACAGAATAATCTGAAATTAGCCGAAGAGAAACAGAGAGAGGCCAATACACTTATTTTATATGCTACACAGCAGAACCATTTAGCTATTATTAAGCATGCTCTTACCTGGCTGGGTGTAGATGCCGGATACTGCCGTAATCCCTTCCCTAATTACAGCAGTGAAGAACAGGATGTGATGAAGAGAGACTTTCGGGTGCTGAAGGAAAAGCACAAGATTACTGATGTCGATTTCCTGAATGCTCTCTAGGAAGTGAATAATATGACAAAAGGTACCCCAAATATACTCTGGATAGGATTGGATCAGATTCGGTTTGATACTCCTGGAGCTAATGGGAATACAATTTGTCATACCCCAAATATTGATGAACTTGCGGGTGAAGGTGTGAACTTCACCCGTGCCTATACGACCTGCAGTCTCTGTTCTCCTGCCCGGGCAAGTATGTTCACCGGGCAGTACGCTTTCCGACATGGAATGGGAACGAATTGTGATATGTATCACAGTCTTTCAGCCGAACTTGCTCATCCCGAAGACCTGCTGCATACCAGCTTCCAAAAAGCTGGATTTTCAGTTGGGTATGCGGGGAAATGGCACGTGGGAACTAATCTTGGTCCAGCGGATTTCGGGTTTGAAGGGATGAGTCTGCCGGGTTATGGGAACATAGCCGCACAAGATATTTTCAAAAATTATCTGAGAGAAAATGAATTACAGTACACGATAGATTCACAAATCTATGCCAACCCTGGCAACCAAACACTTGCAGCAGGACGATGGAATGGTCCGGTTGAGTCAACCCCGTCTCATTTTTTGGCAGACTATTCCATGGATCTTATGGATCAATACGTCGAACGTGGTCAGCCTTTTTTCATGAACTGTCAATTCTGGGGACCTCATGGACCGCACCTTCCCTGTGATGGGTTTTATGGTATGCATGATCGGGAATCAATTCCACCCTGGCCGAATTGGGATGATGATCTTACCAGTAAACCGGGAAGGATCGAGCGGGAAAGTAATGACTTCTACCGCAATCACCCCAGAACCTGGAATGACTGCCGTGAATTAGTTGGACTCTATTATGATACTACTGCTATGGTCGATTATCAGGTTGGCCGGCTTCTGGATTACCTTGAAGATCGTGGACTTAAGGAAAACACTCTCGTAATACTGTCAACTGATCATGGAGATATGACAGGAAGTCATGGCGGACAGCTTGATAAAGGGATGCTCTATCAGGAAGCACAGCACATACCACTGATTATTTCCTGGCCGGGAAAACTGAATCCTGGAACTTGTGATGCCCTGGCAATGAATATGGATATAATGCCGACCCTGATGAACTTTGCTGAAATCCCTGTGCCGGAAGGGCTTGATGGGATATCGCTTAAACCAGTGATTACCAATGCTGAAAACCGTTCTCTTCGGAAAGAGGTCTATCTTGAGTTTCATGGCCTTCGGTTTCTCTATTCGCAAAGAGCTATAGTAACTGATGATAACTGGAAGTATATATTTACCCCGGGTGACAGGGATGAGATGTATGATTTGGGTTCAGATCCTGCCGAAATGCTGAATCTTATCGAATCTCCTGAGTGGGGTTGGAAAAAGCAGGAGCTGCAGGATCGAATTAGAATCTCCTCAGCAGCTTTTGATGATCCTTTACGCGACTGTATAAGCAAGTTCTTTGGAATATGGGATACCAAATCGGGACAAATTGATGCTACTAAGTTTTTCTAAGTGTATCGAAGCTTGTGGGAAATTACTGAATAAGAATCTTACCAATAACAAAACCAGCACCAAATTCAGCTAAATCAATTTTCATTGCAATATCTCATTGATTTGAGTTACTATTACCCCATGCATATATTATTTTACAGTCACCTGGTTTCAGAGTTCGGAGAGTTGGTCGAGCCGTTGAAAGAGGCCTATCCTGAACATACTTTTGTGTTCGCTAAGAATAAGGAACAGTACAGGGCAGAGCTTCACCATACAGAAGTGCTTATCTACGGAAATCTTTCTCCTGAAGATGCGGAATTAGCGCCAAATCTAAAACTCCTGATAGTACCCTTTACGGGAATAGCGCATCTTGATCCTGGGTTTTTCAAGAAGCAGGGGATCCTTGTTGCAAACAGCCCGGGGAATGGTCCAACGGTTGCAGAAAGGGCACTTGCTTTGGCAATGGCGACATGCGGAAGGTTAGTGGAGTTCCATAATGATATGGCAGCCGGAAATTGGCACCGCACCGGTGATCCGCAAAAACCGTTTGATTACTGGTTCTCAATGCTGGGTAAACGGGTGAGTATTTTGGGAACTGGGGATATCGGGCAGGGGGTAGCCCGACTTTTGCAAGGTTTCGACTGCAGGATAATGGGTTTTCGTAAAGGTAAGGATCTTCCGGAGTATTTTGATTCAGTAACCACTTCAGTTGATGAAGCCCTCGAATTTGCTGAAATACTGTTTGTGGTGCTTCCGTTAAATCCGGAAACGGATAATCTGATCAACCAATCGAATATTGATAAACTTCGTGGAAAGATTATGGTAAACGTCAGCAGAGGGAGCATAGTCAATGAGGAAGCCCTATACAATTCGCTGGCCAATGGAGAGATGAGAGGGGCAGGAATCGATGTCTGGTACGATTATCCTTCAAAGAAACGTCCGCAAACTACCGGTTCTGAATACCCATTCCACAAATTACCTAATGTGGTAATGTCTCCCCATGCCGGCAGCCATGCACCGGAGGGGAAAATGGGACAACTGAAGGGAGCTCTTTTAGCATTAGAGACTTACTTGAAGAATGGAGTGCCGGTGAATCTGGTTTCAAGGACTGACTAACAGATTGGTACCTGTCCATGAAACAACCTGGAACTTCACAAAAAAAGAAAAATCTGTATACTCATACTCTATGAAAGATAAACCACTCTTAGTTGAAGCCGGAATCTATGTCCATGCATACGATGTCGATGCAATGGGTTATGTGAGCAATATCGTGTATATTCGCTGGTTTGAGGATATGCGTCATCACTTACTTGATGTGTATTACCCTTTTGAAAAAATGATTGAAGATGGAAAATCCCCTGTACTTATGCACACTGATGTTGATTATCTGCAGCCGTTGACAATTCATGATAAGCCGACAGGTCGATGTTGGATGGAGAAGGCCGGCGGTACAAAATGGATCCTGCGATATGAGATAGTTCAGGGGGATACCGTTCACTGTTCCGGTATCCAGAAAGGCTATTTTATGGATCTTAGCACGCAGCGACCAGTGAAACTTCCACAGAATATGCTGGATGCATTCCGTGCTGCTGTCGAAGAGTAGTCAGATAACCCGTAAGAGCTGAATCAATGGGGGAGGCTGATAACACGCATCAGTTCAGGAAGCAGCTGCTTTTTACGTGAAAGGATGCCGGGCAGTATATACTGCCCCTTATCAATCTTCTCAAACATAAGATTAATCTCAAGGAACATGTTTTCGCTTGTAATTAGCAGGCTGCTCTGCTTAAGGACATCAGTAATAAGCAGCATAGACCAGTTAAGATTCTCTTCCCCGGCGATTTTCTCAAGTGAAAGCTGAAATTTTTCGGCCATTTCCGGAATATCTTCCAGAGTAGTAACTTCAACCTGCCCAATTCCCATCTTCACACCTTCGTGTTCATATATCTTAAAGTCGGAACGAATCACCTCTTCAGGATCACGTTTTTTCAACATGGTCAGTTGGGTGAAAAGTTCACGTGTGTAGGTCTCAGGATCAATATTTGTCGAACCGCACAGATAATTAAGGGCTTTTCTGTCATCATCGGTAGTAGTCGGAGATTTTAGATTTACCGTATCAGAAATAATTCCTGAAAGGAGAAGCAGGGCAATGTCCTGAGAAATTGGGATATCCTCGTGCTTGAAATGCTGGTAGACAATGGTACTTGTGCTGCCCACCGGCTTTGCTGATATGTAGATTGGATTACGGGTTTTTCCAGCGGCGAACCGGTGGTGATCAATAATTTCCAGAATATCTGCTTCCTCGCTGCCCTTTATGCTCTGACCAATCTCGTTATGGTCCACCAAAATCAATTTTTTCCTGGGACGTTCAATAAAAGATCTTCGTGTAACAGTTCCAATAAATTCCCCTTCATTAAAAATAGGGAGTCCACGAAATTCAGAATGATTGAGGAGTACTTTTACCTCATCAAAAGACGTTTTCGCATTTACAAGCGGTAGATCTGTGTTCATAATAGTTTTTACCGGTGAACTCAATCTTAGAAGTCGGATGGATTCAGCGGTATCAGTCTCTGAAATAAACACATTTCCCTCATAATCCGAAAAATCAATCGCCGGTATATCTCCCTTTTCCAGACCGGTAATAATGATGGCAGGAAGCTGGTTCTCAACGGCAAACTGAAGGATTTCTTTCCTGTTCCCAACCACCAGAAGGGGAAGTTCTTTCAACCTGCTCAATCTGGATACACTTACCAGATACGGCATTGCACCCGACATTATTGGAGCAGTAAAGTGCTCTTTTTTCCCTTTTTTAAATAGGTTTCCAGGAATTACCTTAATAAAGTTTTCTGTATAAAACTCATAGGATGGACGTTCATCTGTCTGTTGGGAGAGCATAAATCGTGAAATTTCGTTGATGCTGACAATTCCTTTGTACTCATGTTCATACCCCAGTACCGGCAGGAGGCTGATATTCTCATCAAGTATGTATCTGATTGCTTCTAAAATTGTGTCATGTTCAGTAAGAGTATGGCTGTTTATTTTTACAATATCTTCTACAACCGGATGGAGATCTTTCATCATCACAGGAGCTTTGATTCCGGCACGGGAGAAGGCTTCCCGGGTTTGCTCGTTTAGAGATCCACAACGGATAGGAATGTAGGAGTTGTCCGGATCAATCTTATTCTTTAAGAAGCTGTAGCAGTATGATGCAACTGTGCAGTCCATGTCTGGGTTCTGATGGCCTGTAACGAATATATCACTCAATTGAATCTCCTGAATTGAATTAACTATATAAAAATAATTCTTTAAAGTTTTATGAAGAAGAACTTCATATGAAAAAATTGAAAAGCCAATGTAATAATTGGCAAAACAACCCTCAGAAGCACCAAGTCCGGCTGGTTCCTATCATAAAACGGTATAAGAATAATCGCAACAGCAAATTAACGCCGGCTTCCGGCCGGCTTCCGGATGGCTGCTGTTTAGTTTTCTCTGTCCTTAAAATCCGGAATGTCTACTTGACAATATATCTCCTGCTACTTATACCTTATTAACTGACCTGAAGCCGGTGGGATTCTACCAGCTGGAAATGTACGGGTAGAAAGAAATTAGCATGAAAATATTAATCAAAAAAAGAAAATAAGTTTTTTGTTCGAATAAATCTTTTGTTTAATTAGGTTTATCAATTAGATAACCCACCGGCTTTTGGTCAGTTATTATACCTAAACACACAAGATTCTATTCCTGAACAGAAGTGCAGAAATAGAAGCAGTCCAGCCGCAGCCTGATCAGAGTATTCTTAATATGTTAATACATGTCGTACTGCCGGCAATGATTTCGAAGCAGTATAAAAGAGGTAGCCGTTGGATAATACTATTATTCTTGAGACGCAGGAATGGCTGGATTCTCCCTGCTCAACATGTGGTGGAACTTACTGCTGTTCCTATTTACCTCTTTGTGATCTCACGGTTGAAACGCACTCTGAAATGCTGCTGGCAGCTGATTTGTGCTGGTTTGAAGGGATGGTTCCGATTCTGATGGATAACGGTCAGTGGCGGCTCTATTACCATAGCGACTGTAGATTCCTGGATAAGCAAACTTTAAAGTGCAGTATTCATGATACTCCTGAGCAAACTGGTATATGTCGAACCTATTCCCCGCATAGCTGCTGGTATAAAAAGGCTTTTGCAACAGCGGAAACAGATTTATTGATTCGATTTAATGGTGCACGACTAGAGAAACTTATTGCGATGACGGTATTTGATGAAGAAGGTATTGTGCTGGATACCCCATCCTGGGACGACATCCAGCGGGAATTACGAGAAATCCCCTATACCCAGGCAGCAATTTCGGCTCATCAGCAGATTATGGAACATGTCGTTCAGGTGAAGAGTGTTTTTTTACTTCCACCAGGCAGACCGCAGAAACCTGATCACCTCGATCTGATAAAATTCAGGCTTGGATTTCCCGGAATGATGGTTATGATATCTGCATCTCTCTGGTGTTTTGCTTTGCCTGCTCTGGTTAAACATCAGATGCCGAAAAAATTTAAGGATATATTGCTTAGACGCCTGAATAGGGGAGAATATGATGATATATTTGATGGGATATCTGATCAGGAAAGGCGGCATTTCCGAAAAGGAGCTTTTCAGAGAGTAACTCAGTATGAAAGTATTCAAGAGTTTAGCGGGATAGTCCCCGTTCTTCCTGTACTGAATAATTCTAAGACTCTGGAGTGCTAATAGGGGATGGGCTACAATATTACTCCCCGGACAGATCCTGCTGTACCAGCCATTCCAGAAATGATCTGATTTTTAGATCCCAGTAGTCCCATGTATGAGCGAAGCCGGAATCTTCTTCGTAGTGAATGTGAATCCCGGACTCCTGAGCAGTTTTTAGGAAATTTTTGTTGAGCTGATAGAGAAAGTCTTCAGTTCCGCAGCACTGATAGAGACTTGGCAGTGTTAGACCTTTAAAGCTGCTCCGGGAGAGCAGCCAGGGCAGGTCATTCATTGATTCATGCACCTCATCAGGACTGCCGAACATTCTTGCAAACTCCTCCCGGTTTCCTCCCGGCATACCAAATCGATCCAGGATATCAACTACACCGGAAAAACTACCGGCTGCAGAAACAAATTCTGGTTTATTCAGGGCTAATTTGAACGCCCCGAAACCGCCCATTGAGAGCCCGGCTGTGAAATTATCCTTTCTGCGGTGTGAGAGTGGAAAGAAAGAACGAGCCTTGGTAATGAGTTCTTCACTGAAAAAACGCCAATAACTACCCCCGGCTGCCATATCATTATAGTAGCTTCTTTGTGCATCAGGCATTACAACGGCTATTCCATATTCGTCAACATATCGTTCAATAGAGGTGTTTCTCAACCAGGAGTTCTCATCATCAGAGAGTCCGTGAAACAGCCAGAGAACAGGGAAGGTTCCTGCAGGAACCTGATTTTTTTTACCAATGATTCCAGGAGTCCGTTCAGGTAAAATTACGTTCATCGATGTCTTTACTTGTAAAATATTTGAGGAAAAGTTACAGCGTATAAGTGCCATGTGCAGCCTCCGGATATGCCTCGTTGTGTTAAAATCTATTTACATAGTAATTTTACGGTAAGGAAAGGTCAATTGGATTTTTCTCTTCTATTTGCACCGGAAGTCTTTCTGTGACTTGAGGAAGTGCTTTCATTTTCTTATGAGGTTCAATCTGATACCAATATGCGGTGCTGGAATAATCATCGCTTCGGTTATTATTGTGTCCATGTTCAATAGTAACTCTGATTGATTTTGCAAAATGAACAGGATCTTCAATATGAAAGCGATAAAAAGAGATCTTTCCAGACCAGTGCGGACCATCAGGTGTAACCGTAATCCCATGATAGAGACTATCAAACTTTTCTGTTGGGCACCAGGCAGCATTGAAGTAGTCCTCCAACCCAGTTCCGTGCATAGTGGGAGGCCAGGTCTCTCCATCAATAAAAATCATATCATCCCCTTCGCCTAACCAATCAGCAAACGTTCGAATTAACTCTTTTTGCTGTTCCATTTCTTCCATCTTTAAAGGCCAGGATACACTATCCGGCCATGGTTCCCGTACAGGGCGCAGGTTATGAATATTGAGATTACACCCTACGTACACTCCCTGACCTTCTGCCTCTAATAAGACATAATTACCTTTCCCATCCAAATTTGAACCGTGTTCAATCCACTCTCTCGTGGTAAGCCCCTCGTCGGAGATGCCGTCAGTTGGGTTTTGTCTGTTCCACTGCGTATGAAACCGACCCATATCTGAAGGGATTTGGTCATGAATTTCATAATCCACATAGTAGTAAAACATGATACTCTCATCACATTCGTTGGTAATTTCAAGAAGAGCTCTTTCTGAATAGGGCATGGAAAAATATGAGTTAAAACCTTTCCCATCCTGTGGGGCCATTTGCAATGGTAAGGAGCTGTATTCAACTTTCATGGCATGTCCTACTCCGAAGAAATCACCAATCGGCACCTCTACAGAGTAATCTTTTTCATTATCCCACCGCATTTTTACTACTATACGTCTCAAATAGTCTGTCTGATATGATCCAATGGTGCACCAAAAGTGATTAATCACACCTGCACCCATAATATCTGCCAGTACTGCAGTTTCCCCGGGCTCTATTGTTATACGATCTACATTCCCACCAGTTTTATCCCAACTGGAAATCCTTTTTGTTTTTACATTTCTTATTCTTGGTAAATTGCCAAGGGTTGTAGTTTTCCAATCGGACATGAATACTCCTCATCTTTAATTCTGCATATAATACCATGAGTGTTAACTTGTGTAAGGTGAATTGCCGTAAATTTCCAAATATCATCCCAATATTTAGATGATGGGTATAAACACTCGGGAATATATAAATGATTCAGGGGAAAAGATTGTAGAGGAAGGGTGCTATATAACTATTTGGGAGCTGCAGAATGATGGGTTTTATAGGGTTAGTGTTGTGCCAACCTTTATCTGACGCTCTGTTACTACGTTGAAAAAATGCTCGAAATGCTCATTTGCATGCAGCAAACTCCAAATCAATGTACTCATTGTAAACTGACAGGAAGTCAGCTTTCCTTCGCCTTGTCTCAAAACGTCATCTTTCGGTTGGATCGGCACCAGCAGCTGAACTAGAGTATAAATGTATCTTTATCTCTTTCAGCATAGCGAATATCTGTGTGAGGTGTATACGGTTTTTTACGGGGAATTCTCCTTGTGAATACCTGTCAATCACATCCAGATAGAATCGTTCCCACTCCTCTATCACACTAGGCATCAGGTGTTTCCGAACCTCAGTTTTGGTGCCTTTAACATACCGATGGTATAGTTCAGGATCCTTCAAAATCATGATTACAGCTTTTGCCATCTCTTCATAATCATCTCTGGGAAGAACACGGCCGTTCACATCATCAATTACAAGATCGGGAATTCCCCGCACATTGAACCCGATGCAGGGGATGCCGTTAGCCTGGACCTCAAGCATGGTTATGGGTTGGTTTTCGGTAACCGATGCAGTCACAAATAGTTCGCAGGCAGCAAATATCCCGCTTTTAATTAACTCTTCATGAGGAATAGCACCAGTGAAAACAATATTTGGGCTGGATGGATCTTTAGATGCGAAATCCTTCAACTCGTTGAGTTGGGGACCATCTCCGACAATTAGCAGTTTCGTTTCCGGAAGGTTTTTATGTACAATAAAGAAACTTTTTAACAACACTTCAATATTCTTATCCTGAGACACTCTGCCGAAATAGAGAATGGATTTTCCGTTTAATACAAACTTTTCCTTGAAGTATTCAGCATCTGAGTTGTCAAATATAGCCGGATCGATCCCGTTCGAAATTACTTTGATATCAACACTGCTTCCGTTCTCTTTCATTTCCTGCTTTGTGCTCTCCGCCGGAGCGGTGTTTATATCGGCTGCATTATAGTAGAGGTTTGAGTATTGCCAAACACTCTCTTCCTTAACATGAAAAAGTTTTCCTTTGATTATATGCCGGTAATTTGACGGGTCGGAAATGAATGTATGGAATGTGCCGATAACGGGAATCCCTAATGTTCGTGCAATATTGATTCCCACGAAAGATACAGTGAATGGGGTCATAAAATGAACCAGCTGAATTTGTTCTGTTCTGCAAATTTCACGAATTCGTACGCTGAATGGGGATGACCATTTGAAATCTTTATAAAAATGGGCTGTGATGGATGCTATGTATTCAACACGAATCCCGTTATGGCTATAGGTCTGACTTTTCCTGGATCCTGATGTGACTATCAGAACAAAGTGACCTCGGTCAGCAAGATTTTCTGCAAGATTAAGAACCGCCGTAACGACTCCGCTGATCATAGGAAGAAATGAGTCAGTAAATATTGCTATACGCAAAGGAGAAGGCTCTGAATCAATCATATTTCGAATTATACTGTAAAATTACGAGATGTCGAGATGCAGTTGACCCGATTGATGATTTTATTATTATATTGTATTGATAATTCTGTGACGCTTACATAGGTCCTGGAACAACCCAAAAACAGATGAGGTGATGAAATTATGCAAAATGAAAGGTTAACGAAATTTACACGTTTTTCAGGTTGCGGTGCAAAACTGGGGCCTGGTTTTCTTGATAAAGCCCTTTGCGGGTTGAGGCAGCCGGATTATCCTGAATTGCTGGCGGACTTCACTACAAGTGAGGATTCCGGTATCTATCAGATAAACGAAACTCAGGCCATAGTACAGACTGTCGATTTCTTTCCGCCCATTGTTGACGACCCATTCATGTTCGGTAGAATCGCAGCAGCAAATTCGCTGTCGGATATCTACGCTTGCGGGGCAGTGCCGCTAACTGCAGTAGGAATTGTATGCTTCCCAAAGGATACACTGGATATCTCCTATCTGCGAGGTATGTCTGAGGGAGGGCTGGATGCTCTTGCAGAGGCAGGAACTGCTCTTGTAGGTGGTCACAGTATTGATGATCCTGAGCCGAAATTCGGTTATTCAGTAACCGGGATTGTTGATATAGATCGTATACTGTTAAATAACACCGCTACAGCGGGGGATATCCTGTTTTTGACAAAACCAATTGGAACAGGTACCATTAATGCAGCTTTTCGTGCAGATAAGGTCGCTGAATCTGCGCTTTCCGCTGCTGAGAAATCGATGTCACGGTTGAACAAAGGAGCAGCGGAGGCTCTTCGGGAGCTGCCTGTTTCAGCCTGTACTGATGTTACTGGTTTCGGTTTGGCCGGACATCTGTGTGAGATGATATCCGGTACAAAAATTGGTATTTCACTCAATGTTGATGCAGTACCTTTATTCCCGCATGTGCTTGAATATATCGCAGAAGGTCATATACCGGGAGGAACTTATCGAAATAAGGAGTTCCGATCGTGGATGGTGAGCAATGCTGCGGATGCTGATCCGGTTATCATTGATTTACTGTTCGACCCGCAAACCTCTGGTGGTCTGCTCTTTTCCATTGATCCTTCCTACAAAGAAACTGTTACTGCAGCGTGCCGTAAGAGGGGAGCTGAAGCGTTTTGTATCGGTGAAGTCAATGAAGATGCAGAACGAATAACTCTCATTTTTTAAAGAGGAACCGGACTAAAGGCGTTGCCTTTTGTCTTAGCCAGAAGTTTTTAATTGAAAATAAAGTATTACTATATAAAATATAGATTTTTTCAATTAAAAACTTTAAAAGGCAATATATAAAATTGAAAATTTTTATATATTGCCTCATTCTCCTTGCTTAACTGGTATCCCGTTAGTATGTTTCATGCATGAAAGCAATTCTTGAAGCGAGAAAGTTATCAAAGAGTTATGGACAGCTGCTTGCGGTTGATGCGGTTGATTTAGCGGTAGAAGAGGGAACCTGTTTTGGACTGCTTGGTCCAAACGGAGCCGGAAAAACAACAACGATTGAGATGCTGGAAGGCATTCTTACCCCAAATGCCGGACAGGTGCTTTTCCGCGGGAAACCTATAGATAAACAGTTTAAGAAAAAAGTCGGCATACAATTTCAGAGTACCGCGCTGCCTGAATTTATCACCGTTAAAGAGACTCTGGATCTATTCAGGGCATTCTATTCTGAACCCCGGGATATGGATGAATTGATTGAAATCTGTTCTCTTTCTGATATTCTAAAACAGGATAATCGGAAACTCTCCGGAGGGCAGCGGCAAAGAATGCTGCTGGCACTGGCAATAATTCCTAACCCTGAAATAGTTTTTCTGGATGAACCAACGACCGGCCTTGACCCCCAGGCCCGTCGGAATTTCTGGGATTTGATAAAAAAAATTAAGGCGGAACACAAAACAATTTTTCTCACCACCCATTATATGGAAGAGGCTGAGTTACTCTGCGATAAAATAGCGATCATGGACAAAGGAACGATGCTCGAGTGTAATACTCCTGCAAAGCTGTTGGATAAACATTTTTTTGGAACCTGATATTTCCCTTGGGTTGATTTTTGCTGCGAGAATTAAGAGTGAGGAGCTGGCAAGCGGCTTAATGAATCTGGTAACATTCCCTATGATTATTTTTTCCGGGGTTTTTTTCTCGTTGGAAGAAACTCCGAAAATTATGCAGACGGTATCCAAAATATTCCCCCTTACACATTTTGTTGAGGGAGCGAGGGACATCATGCTGGAAGGTGCGGGACTGGTTGAATTGCTGCCGAATGTTCTTTCACTGGCAGGAATGATGATACTTTTTCTGGGAATAGCTTCAGCGGTGTTTAACTGGGATTAAAAAAAGCCCTGTATGTCTGAACATCCAGAAATACAGGGCTTTGATATTATTTTTATATAGACTAGAGACGTTTATCACTTTGTTTTCTGGCAGCGGCTGAAAGGATGGTTTTTCTCATTCTTATTGACTTTGGTGTGACTTCCACCATCTCATCTTCCCGAATAAACTGCACAGCACGTTCAAGAGTCATGGCGATTATGGGAGTAAGCGTTACTGCATCATCTTTTCCTGAAGCCCTGACATTGGAAAGCTTCTTTGTTTTACAGGGATTTACATTCAGATCATTTTCACGGTTATGTTCACCGACAATCATTCCCTCATATACCGGCTCACCCGGTTTAATAAAAAGCTGTCCTCGGGGTTCAAGGTTGAATAATGCATAGGGGACACCTTCACCCTGACGGTCAGCTAAAAGGGATCCTGTTTGACGAATAGGGAAATCACCCCGGTAAGGTTCATTGCCGCTTATAAAAGAGTTCATCAGTCCGGTTCCCCGGGTATCAGTTAGGAATTCATCACGATATCCAATCAGGCCTCTTGAAGGGATGCTGAACTCAAGTCTGGTACGTCCGCTTTCATGATTAATGTATGCTGTCAAAATTCCTTTTCGTTTTGACAGCTTCTCTGTGACTATTCCTGTATAGGCTTCCTCACAGTCAACAAATACATGTTCAATCGGTTCCATTTTTTTGCCGTTTTCATAGTGAAAAATAACTTCGGGCTGTCCAACACAGAACTCATAGCCCTCTCTCCTCATGGTTTCCATTAGAATAACCATCTGAAATTCACCACGGCCTTTCACGATCATACCTTCGGAATTGCTCTGCTCCTCAATCTGTAGAGAAACATTTTTCAGAGCTTCCCGCTGCAGGCGTTCCCGCAATTTACTGGATTGCACAAATTTGCCTTCTCTCCCGCTAAATGGAGAGCTGTTAGCATTAAAACGCATAGAAATGGTCGGTTCATCAATGGTTATTCGCTTGAGAGCTTTTGGAAATTCTCTATTACAAATGGTATCACCAATATGTACATCATTTATTCCGGCCAGTACAGCAATGTCTCCTGGTCCAACCTCTTCAGCATCGGTAAGGGAAGCCCCTTCGTACACCTGGAGTTTTGATACATTGAGAGGAGTTCTTTTGTCATGCATTCCCATGCAGATAAGTTTTTCTTTCGATTTAACCGTTCCGTTAATAACTTTTCCAATTGCCAGTCTGCCCAGGTAATCTGAATGAGAGAGGTCTGAAACAAGCATCTGGAAGGGTTCTTCCGGATGATATACCGGTCCCGGTATCTCTTCGAGAATCATATCATACAGTGGTCGTAAATCTGTACCTGGTTCGTCAAGGGAGGCTGATGCTGTTCCGTCTTTTCCAATAGCATACAGCAGGGGAAAGTCCAGTTGATCCTCATGAGCATCAAGATCCAGAAGGAGCTCTAAAACCTCATCGTGGACGCGTTCAGGTTGTGCGTCGGGGCGGTCAATCTTATTAATGACTACCAGCAGTTTAAGTCCTGACTGAAGTGCCTTGCTTAATACAAATCTGGTCTGGGGCAGTGGGCCTTCAGCCGCATCAACCAGGAGAATAGCTCCATCAACCATAGAAAGGGCTCTCTCAACCTCGCCGCCGAAATCAGCATGGCCTGGTGTATCGAGAATATTTATTTTTGTATTTTTCCAGTTGATTGCACAGTTTTTTGCTGAGATGGTTATTCCCCGCTCTCTTTCCAGATCCATGTTATCCATGAGCCGATCTTCAATAAGCTGGCCGTCACGGAATACACCGCTTTGTCTGAACATTGCATCAACAAGGGTGGTTTTACCATGGTCTACGTGTGCGATAATAGCGATATTACGAATAGCATTGTTACGAATTCTGTGTGGCATGTAAGAAAATCCTTCATTGTAGGTTAGTAAGGTTTTTCTAAAATTAATATAGAAAAATCTTACTTATTGATTCTGTATGCTTAACTAATTGCATACTGGCAGAGTTTGTAATCAGCAAGAGCTTGTGCTCAGCTCAGAGTTTGTAATCAAGCTCAGCCTTATGGACAATACAGCATTGGTGGCTAACAGTCCATAGGGCTATAAGCTCTGTTAGATAAATTGAGGATAAATTATTCTCTGCCATAGAGGTAGCATAGATTCTATCAGTACATTATAGAGATGAAATTGGATCCTAAAAATACTGAGGTGCTGTTGGAAGAGACCCTGCCGATAGTGCAAGATATGAGTCTGAAATAGTTGCAGGGCAGCTGAGAGACGCTGAATTTGTTCAGGCAGATATTTTTGAAGGGATGGAGTTTAGAATTTCATTTTATAGTACAAGCTTCGTTACAGTTGATAAAGAAAGCGCTAAATCCCGTCAATAAATACCAGGATCTCTTTTGCGTGTCCAGCTGGGGTAACGGTCGGGAATACTTTAATAATAGTTCCCTCTTCATCAATTACAAAAGTTGAGCGCCGAATGCTCAGTGTGATATTCCCGTCCATGGTTTTAACTTTTTCAGCACCGAAAGCCTTAATAACTTTTTTTTCTGTATCCGCGAGGAGAAGAAAGGGTAAATCATATTGACTGCTGAAACTTTTATGTTTTGAAACGGTGTCAGGACTGATACCGATAATAACGGCACCGGCATTCTGATACTCTTCGTAGGCATCTCTGAATTCACAGGCCTCAGTTGTACAGCCCGGCGTATTATCCCGTGGGTAAAAATAGAGTATTACTTTTTTTCCGATAAAATCGGATAGATTTATATCAAGGCCATTTGCGCTCTGCAGCGTAAACTCCGGGGCTTTTATTCCTTCTTGAAGCATATGCATCTCCTTCCAACTCATTTTAGTTGAGGTTCTTTCAAAATTATTAAGAAAAAATCTTTGATTTTAGCCTTTGAACAGAACTTCCAATTAATCACAAGTTTTTGATTTTATATTGAGTGTTACAATATAATAAATACTTATAAATCAAAAACTTCAAATTCAAAACTGTAATTTGAATCAGACTACTTTTATAAATATTTTATTATTAAAATTGTATCACTCTCTAATATATATAGTAAAGATTGAATCAGCAATGTAAAAAAGGATTATCAGAGAAATGATCTGGGATTTTTATTCTTGATCAGTCAGAAAACAGGCTGTTAAATGTATCTACAGCTTTTTTATGGGGGTCTTCACCGTTTTTTCCAAGAGTTTTTTTCCCGGCGGAGAAGTAATCGCAAAAATTTGCAGTGTCTTTTTCCTGAACAGGTTCTCCTATATCTTCCCGGCACTCATAATGTGCTGCGGGATCATAGAATTCGCAGTTCACGCAGATTTTTATGGGTTTCCCGCAATCAGCGCAAATTGTGGTTCGATAAATTCTTTCTCCGTGCGGCAATTGTGTTCCGCAAAAATAACATGATGCCATATCAGTATTGTACTTGTTATTTTTCATTTTCGCAACAATACAAGAAGAGGTAAAAACCTTTGCAGCTTGTTCATAAGATTTTTTGATCTTTCTTAATCTTACTTAACAAATGTTTGTGCATGCATCCAAAATTTGTTTGTATTTCCTAAAAGTTTTAGTTGACCGGTTTAGTAAACCGGTTTAGTATGGAAAGTAGATAATGTAAACCGGTTTACATTGACGGTTTATAAAAAATGCACTTTTACCATTTTGGAGGTATTTGAATGAAAAAGTTTTTAGTAAGAAGTCTGGTTCTTGTATTGATGCTGGCTATGACAGCTCTGCCGGTATTTGCCGGAGCTGAAGCTGAACCGGTAGAACCGGAAGAAGTAACATTTGCACTTTGGACTCAGGAAGGTGAATCCGAGGGTGTATATCAATGGATAGAACAGCTTGCTGCTGACTATATGACACTGAATCCGAAAGTAACAATTGAAGTTGTACGGAAAGATACCGAAGCACTTCGTGAAGATTTTCAGACAGCCAGTCTGGCTGGCGCACCTCCTGAGCTGCTGTGGACAGTAAGTGACCAGGCAGGACCATTCACCGCTGCCGGACTCATCCGTCCTGTAGATGATCTTTACCAGGCTGATAAGTTTGTCGAGTCTGTAATAATGGAGGGCAACACCTATGCTGTACCTATCTCAGCGGGGAACCATCTCATGCTCCTCTACAATAAAGATCTTCTCAGCAAGGTTCCTGAAAACACCGATGAATTCATTAAGGTAGCCCAGGCTGCAACAAAAGGCGATGTATTTGGACTGGTTTATAACATGACTGAACCTTTCTGGATGGTCCCCTGGCTTGGCGGTTTCGGTGGAAAAGTATTTGCTGATGATGGAATTACCCCGACACTCGATACAAAAGCAATGGTTGATACCCTCCAGTTTCTCGCAGATCTGAAATACAAATATGCGGTAACCCCCGTAGAGAGTGATTATGCGACAATGGATACCCTCTTCAAGGAAGGAAAAGCAGCAATGCTCATCAATGGTGACTGGTCACTCAGTGACTATGCTGGAGTTCTTGGAGATAAATTTGGTGTAGCAAGACTTCCGATGGTCTCCTCTACCGGCAAATATCCGGCTCCCTATACTGCAGGAAAATACTTTATGGTAGCAGATGGTGTTGAAGGCATCGCTCTTAATGCGGTTAAAGGCTTTATAGAATATGTAACTTCAGCTGAAATTCAGAATAATATGCTGGAAGAGTTCAAGCGGCTTCCGGCACTTCTCTCAGCATTGAACGCTCCCGTAATTACCGCTGACCCAATTCTTAAGGGATCAGCAGCACAGCTTGCTGTTGGTACACCCATGCCTACAGTAATAGAGATGCGGGCCAACTGGGATGCAATGAAACCGGAAATGAATGCAGTTCTTGCAGGGACGAAAAGCGCTGCAGAGGCTGCGGAAGATATGCAGAGCGCTGCTGAAGCCGGTATACGGGCACTGGAGTAACAAGAATGAAAGGTACGCGGTTTTGCACTATTGGTGCACCGGTTTAATGCACTAAGAAACCGCTGTATCTAAGCAGTAAAAGGCCCGCGGGACAGAACTGCGGGTCTTTTTTCTTTCTCAATATCTTAAGGAGCAGAGATGGATTCTTTAACCCCCCAAATAATCCAGGATAGTTTAATACAGGTTTTGGGAACAATAGTAGTGGTAGTGGCCTTTGTGGTGGTACTTGAGCTTTTTCTCTACTATGTTCTTAAAAAAAAGTTACAGTGGAAGTTTTCCCTACCGATAATGCTGGTGACCCCGGCAGCTATCGGATTAGCTATGCTTGTACTGTACCCTATAGCATATAATATAGTCCTGGCTTGCAGTAATATGAGCCTCAGGCGGTTTACGGTTGAGCGTGGTTTAACCTACGGCTTCGCCGAAGCCTGGAATAACCTGAAAATCGTCTTTACTGAACCGGTTCTGAAGCAGCAGAAGATCTTACCCGTATTATTAAGGACATTTCTCTGGACTTTTATCCAGATTTTTTTCCATGTAACCCTTGGTATGATGATTGCTATCCTGCTGAACAGACCGATGAAACTTCGGGGATTTTACCGTACGCTCCTGTTATTTCCCTGGGCAATTCCGCAGATCATTGCAGTTCTTGCCTGGCGGGGTGAATTTAATTATGAGTATGGATTATTCAATCTATTGATAAAAAGATTCGGCGGTCAGCCCATAAACTGGATGTCAAACCCGTTATGGAATTTTGTAGCCAAAAACCTGACAAATATCTGGTTGGGAGTTCCTTTCATGACAGTGATACTTCTGGGAGGGCTGCAGAGTATCGATCCCTCCTATTATGAGGCTGCGGAAATGGATGGGGCAGGCAGGATAAGCAGTTTTAGGCGGATAACCCTGCCGCTGATGAAACCCATAACCACCCCGGCAATTATTCTTGGGGTTATCTGGACATTCAACCAGTTCAATGTGCCCTATTTCATAAACCAGTTTGAGTTGGAAACATCCGACATCCTCGTGACAGCACTGTTCAGAGCGGCCTTTGAGTATAACCGATATGGATTTGCCTCAATGTTTGCGCTTATTATTTTTATCATTCTGCTGGGATTTACCCTCATATACATCAGGATAACAAAATTCACGTTAGGATTTGAGGTCTCCGGTAACAAGACGCCATTACAGGCAGTAGGGGAGTAAGTGATCATGGAACAAAACAGTAATATAGTAATACGAGGTTTGAAATGGTTTTTTGCTCCGAGAAGGCGATCAGACAGCCCGTTCAAGCGAATGATAATACATATAATTCTTCTGGCACTTTGTGTAGCGGCGGTTTATCCAATTTTACGGATTGTCACAATTTCACTGCGTCCCGGAAACCGGCTTCTCTCCACATCGCTCAAACTCATACCTGATGATGCAACGTTCGAGAGCTTTCGGATAGTAATTGTTAAGAGGGAATTTCTGCTGTGGATATGGAACAGTCTTCTTATTACCATAACAACCTCACTTCTTGGTGTAACGATTGCTTCAATATCAGCATATGGAGTATCACGATGGAATTTTCCGGGTAGAAAGGCCGGCATGATTTTTCTGCTGGCAACACAAATGATCCCGGCAGCAATGCTTATGGTTCCTATCTATATAATTTCCATCAAACTCGGGCTGGTTAACAGCTGGCGAGGGGTCGTTATAGCGTATGCCGTCAGTTCAGTCCCATTTTCGATTTGGATTCTTAAGGGGTACTATGACACCATACCTATTGAGCTCGAGCAGGCGGCTATGATTGATGGAACCACAAGACTGGGGGCTTTTTACCGTGTGGTTTTACCCCTGTCCACACCATCTCTGGCAATTGCATTTCTTTTCAATTTTACCCAGGTGTGGAATGACTTTCTGATTGCGAGAATTATGCTTCAGCGGGCTGATTATTTCACCTGGCCGCTTGGTCTGCAGAGGATGCAGGGACAATTTCAGACGCAGTGGGGCGAGTTTGCCGCAGCGGCACTACTGGTATCAATACCGGTAATGGTACTATTTCAGCTCTCTTCAAAGTGGCTGATTTCCGGGCTTACACTAGGTTCTGTAAAAGGGTAATCAAAGATGGAAAAAAGTAAGAGAAAACTTCAAAAACTCACAATTCTGATCCTGTTGGTATTGCTCTTTTTCATTATGGCCGGCTGTTCGACAATTAGTGAGAACAGGGCAGTTGAACAGAATGATGTTATTTATCTAAATTTGACCTGGCATCAGCACCAACCCTTATATTATGAGGATCCTGATACCGGGATTGTGACACGGCCATGGGTCCGTGTGCATGCTACAAAAGATTATTATGACATGGTCTCAATTCTCAGAGATTATCCGGATATTCAAGTAACGGTCAATTTGACACCCGTGCTGCTCAGGCAGATCGATGCATATCGGAACGGTGCAAAAGACATCTACTGGGTACTTGCGGAAAAACCTGCCGATGAACTGAATATTGATGATAAGAGGTTCATCCTGGAGAGGTTTTTTGATGCTAACTGGAATAATATGATACGTAAGTTTCCGCGGTATAATCAGCTTCTTGCAAAAAGGGGAGACGGCTCTCCGGAATCTGTAGAGAATGCATTAACAGTTTTTACCGAACAGGATTATCGGGATCTGCAGATATGGTTTAATCTTGCCTGGTTTGATCCCGACTTTCTCACGGCAGAACCATTAGTGAACCTCGTGAAAAAGGGCGGAGACTTTATTGAATCTGATAAGACAATAGTTTTTTCTGTCACTCTGGATGTACTGAACCGGATTGTACCGGAACATCGCGAACTTCAGGATGCCGGACAAATTGAGGTTATTACCACACCGTACGCTCACCCAATTCTTCCGCTTATATATAATAGTGACCTGGGAGAAAAAGGGGATCCAACCTCTGATATGCCGGAACGATTCTCATTTCCAAATGATTCAATTAATCATCTCAGACTTAGTGCCGAAAGGTACCTTTCTGATTTTGGCAGGGAACCGGCCGGGCTTTGGCCGGCAGAGGGATCTGTTGGACAGGATATTATCAGGATAGTGAGTGAGGCCGGTTTTAAGTGGATGGCCAGCGGTGAACAGGTACTTGCTGCTTCATTGGGGATACCGGGATTTACGCGCAGCTCACAGGAGGTTGTGGAGCAGGCGGATGATCTCTATCGCCCATACATCGTCCGTGATCAGAAAAGCGGAGCAGAAATGTATATGGTTTTTCGGGATCTCAGAATTTCAGATTTAATAGGATTTGAGTATTCAGGGACACCGGCTGAACGTGCTGCTCAGGATTTTATTGACCGGATTGAGGCAATCAGGCTGCAGCTCAAGGAGAGCGGCGAAACAGGTCCGCATCTGGTTTCAGTTATACTGGATGGGGAAAATGCATGGGAACACTATCCTAATGATGGAAAGGAGTTTCTGCATGCCCTGTATCGGAAGTTGTCCGAGAGCGATACTATTAAGACAACTACCGTATCCCGCTATATTGCTACCTACCCGGAGCAGAGGGAGATTGATGAGCTCTGGTGGGGGAGCTGGTTTACACCGGACTACTCCACCTGGATAGGTGAGGGTGAAGAGAATACTGCCTGGGAATATCTTTTAAAGACAAGGAATGCACTGGCAAAATATGACATTTCGGGAAGAAAACAGACAAGCCGGGAGTCTCTGGATGCAGCACTCGATGCTATGTACCTGGCAGAGGGATCGGATTGGTTTTGGTGGTACGGGGCTGATCAGGACAGCGGAGTGGATGAGTATTTTGATGAAGCGTATCGTGCTCTGTTAAGAAAAGTATATGAAGAGCTTGGTGAAGAGGTTCCGGCTTTCGTTTCTGTTCCGATTATTCCCGAACGTCCTGCAGCTCCGGTGAAAAGTCCCGGCGGGGTATTTACCCCTGGAATCGATGGAGTCATTCATCCCGCTGAGTGGGAATCGGCAGGATCTTTTTCGAAATCCGGAGGGGCTATGGCCCGGGCAGAGGATGTGCTGGAAAAACTCTACTTCGGCTGGGATAAGCAGTCTTTCTACTTTGGAGCCCTCAGCAGGGCGGAGTGGAAAACGCTGTTGGCTGATGGAATTTTCACTCTCTACTTTTCCCTTCCCGGTCAGGAAGAGGTGATCAGCCTCAGTGAGGGGGGAGAGCCTCTAGGATTTGGTGCGGGATATAAAATCGAGTTTCATAAGTCACCGCAGGGATTGGCCGTAGAGCTCTATACTGTTGGACTCTATGACACCTGGGAAAAAACTGACCGGGCAGGAGCCTTTGCAGCAGCAGGGAAGAGTCTGGAATTTTCCTTACCGTTCAGCACTCTTCCATCAATCCAGCCAGGTGATCAGTTCTATTTCCGTGCGTACCTGAACAGGGGTAATAGTGATATATCACTTATTCCCACAGATGGTCCTGCTCGTGTTATAATGCCTGATCTATTGGATTCTAAGCCGGTGACGGCTATAAACGATGCAGTTGGTGATGATCATGGACCGGGGAACTATACGTACCCGACTGACACCGTTTTCATAGACGGCGCTTTTGATATAGTATCATTCACCGCGGCGGAAAACGAAGACTTCTATCTTTTTACCTATACTTTAGGTGCTCCTGTTCAGAACCCCTGGGGATCCGGGATTGGACTGTCAATTCAGACTTTTGATATCTATATAGATACCGATCCAGGTGCAGGAACTGGAAGAAAGGAACTTCTGGAGGGCAGAAATGCATTTTTGCAGGAAGGCAATGGATGGGAATATGCTGTCTGGGTGGAAGGATGGAATCAGAAGCTTATTAAGGGACAGGATGATCAGTCGCTCTCTGAGGTTTCAGGAACACCGGTGAAAGTTCTTGTAGATGCGGAGAAGGGTAAAATTACTATTCTCGTAAATCGGGAAGCCATGAGTGATGCCGGTCCTATTGAAAACTGGGGTATTGCAGCAGCGCTGCTTGGACAGGAAGGATACCCGTCACCGGGAGTAAGAAGAGTGCGTGATATTCAGGAGAGTACCTCTCAATGGAAATTTGGCGGAGCCGGGGGGATGAGTGATCCAACCAGGATTATTGATCTCGCTGTACCGGATGATGCCGGATGGACTCAGGAAGAGGCCCTGGATGGTAGTGGAGTTCCGTTAATTATGGGGAATTAGGATAATTGGAAATAGATATTTACTAACTACATTTGATAGTTGTTGAGGCTGTACAAATAAATTTGAGGGAATATGACCGATAATAATCATAAGAGCAAACGAGTAACCATTAATGATATAGCACGAATTTCCGGTTACTCTAAGACATCAGTTTCTTTTGCCTTCAATGAACCGAAGAGAATCTCTGAGAAAGCACGAAATGTTATTTTGAAAGTTGCTGAGGATTTGGGTTATATTCCGAATCCGCTTGCAAGGAACTTTTCACTTCGCAAACATCACAGTATCGGAATACTGCTTCCTCAGCTGATTAACAGTTCTCTGAGCAATCCTTTTATCGCTCAGGTCATTCAGGGAGTAGCTTCAGTCTGTCAAAAGTATGGGTATACATTAACATTGATTCCGCCGCTTAACGAGAGTATTTCAGATGCAGTACGTACGGCAGCGGTAGATGGGTTGATTACCCTGGGAATGGAAGCGGAAATGAAGGTTGTCAGGGTTATTCGTCAAAGAAAAATTCCTTATGTCACTATTGATGGATCTCCTTCCGCCAACATGCCAAGTATTAATATCCGTGATCGGGAAGCTGCGAAGGATATTATGAAGCTGGTTCTGAATGCCGGGCACAGACATATAACTATAGTATCGCTTCCTGAAGGCGGTGATGAACTGGGAGTTCACAACAGTGTTACCTGGTTTAGAATGGAAGGTTATAATGAGGCACTTGCAGAGTGCAGTATGTGTCTGGACTCTGCGGAGATAACAGTTTTAACGGCTGAGTGTACCATTGATGGTGGAAAAAGTGCCGGGGCGGTGATTCTTAAGGAGCATACTAAACCAACGGCAGTCGTCTGTATGAGTGATATTATAGCTATCGGATGCCAGCAGGAATTTCAGGCAGCTGGTCTGAATATCCCTAATGATATATCACTGGTTGGGTTTGATAATATTATTGAATCTGCGATGATTACACCGGCCCTGACCACGGTGGATCAGCCAGGTAGTGAAAAGGGACGACAAGCTACTGAATTGGTGTTTCAGCTTATCCGTGATGAGGTTGAGGATGCTGAACCTCACCATATTATTGTCCCCTACAGAATTATCAAAAGGGACTCATTAAAAACTCTATGAAATGGATATCATCAATATTCTCTGAGGTGAACAGTCAGTTCGTTTCAAATCCCTATCCGCAAATTGGAGAGGAATTCACTATATCTCTTCGGGTAAGTGTAAAGAGCCCTGTTACTGCCGTTTTCCTGCGATCTATGGAACAAGGTATCAGTGATAAAACTGCAATGACCGTTTCACGATGTGGGGATTCTTTTGCCTACTACTCTTTTCAGATTTGCATTGGGGGGTCGAAGCTTCAGTACAGTTTTGAGCTTGAAACTCCGGAAGGGTATTATTTCTATACCCGGAATGGTGTAACCAGGATACATCAGACAGAGGATTATGATTTTGTGATCCTTGCTGGGCTGGATTACCCTGAATGGGTACCCGGGGCAGTTTTTTACCAGATATTTCCAGACCGTTTTAAAAATGGCGATAAAACTGCAGGGGTTCGTACTGATGAGTATATGTTTGACGGGCATATGACTCGTGAACTTGATTGGGATGAGGCCCCGCCCGAATATGAAGAGGGTCATTGTCTCGATTTCTATAACGGGGATCTATCAGGGATTCAGGATTCCATTCCCTACCTGAGAGATTTGGGGGTTACCGCTTTGTACCTTAATCCGATTTTTAGTGCGAGTACTAATCATCGGTACGACTGTAATGATTTTTTTCAGGTTGATGAACACCTTGGTGGAGATCGGGCTTTGGAAAAGCTTATGACCTCTTTGCATGATTCCGGGATGTTCTGTATTCTTGATGTTTCTATCAATCATTTAGGGATCAATCACCCATGGTTCCTTAAAGCCTTACAGAATCCTGATTCGCCAGAGGCCCAATACTTCTATCGTGAGGAAGACGGGAGTGGGAACGGGAACGGGAGGTCTCAGTATGTCTGCTGGTTTGATATTCCCACACTTCCACAGCTGAATTACCGTAATGAAGAGCTCAGAGATATAATTTGGCGGGCTGATAATTCCATGATCAGGAAATTTCTCCATTCTCCCTATTCCCTTGATGGATGGCGATTTGATGTGGCAAACCAAGTGGGAAGGTATAAGGATGATCAGTTCTGTCATGAAATTTGGCGTGAGATCAGGAAAATTGTGAAGGACGAAAACAGTCGTTCCTATATTATAGGAGAGCATTGGGAAGATCATATTGATTATGTTCTTGGAGACCAATGGGATGGTGCCATGAATTATTTTGGTTCAGGAAGGCTGCTCCGGGGATGGATAGGAGAACGTGACAGATATTTGACAGATGGGTGGGGTCATAATCCACAGCCGGGCAGGAAAATTACCGGGAATGAGCTGGGGGCAGCACTGACTGCGCATCTGGCCAGAATTCCAAATCAATTAGTTTTTAGGGAATTTAACTTGATTGATTCTCACGACACTCCACGGCTGCACAATAATAGTACAGTGTTTGATTGGGAGATATATCGGGGGGTAATCATGATGCTGTTTATGCTGCCCGGACCGGTCTCCTATTTTTACGGTGATGAGGTTGGCATTGACGGACATGTCCGTTCTGTTGAGGGCTCCCGTTATCCCATGCAGTGGGACCCCCAGAAGCAGGATAGTGAGTTTTTAGGGTTGTACCGAACACTGGGGAGGCTAAAGAGTTCAGAGCCGGCGTTGGCAGATGGCGGGTGGAAAATTCTTTTAACATTGAATGATTTATTTGTATTCAGCAGGTTTTTTTGTGAAACCGGATTTATCATGATACTCAACCGAGAAGCTGACAGTCGGGCAGTCCATATCCCCATTGAGGATATCGGAGCGGTTGAGGCTGTTGAGGTGTTTTCCGGAGTACCAGGGAGAATCAGTGATGGAACTCTTCATGTTTGGCTTGATGCCTGTCAAAGTATGCTTTTTAAGTGCCGATTGTTGGATTGATTCGTAGGGCAGGTAACATTACTCTGATAAAATCCTACCGAAATCAGCCATCTCATTCTCTGAGTACCGCTCTTTCTTTAAAGTCGGGGTTTTCCCATCGTTCTTGAATCTGGGTATAATATGGATATGAAGATGCGGAACCTCCTGCCCGGAGGCTGCGCCGTTGTTTATCATGATATTAAAACCATCAAATTTGAGTTTTTTCTTCATTTTCGCTGCGAGACGTTTTGCCGTTGTGATTAAATGGAAAAGAGTTTCATCGGGACATTCCAGAAGGGTTTCATACTCATTTTTGACAATTACCAGAGCATGACCTTTATTTACCGGGGCAATATCCAATATCGCAATACATAGTTCATCTTCATAGATCTTGACAGATGGTATTTCGTTTTGGATGATTTTTGTGAAGAGTGTGGGCATAAGGTTCTCCTTCTTCTATATATTCAATGGCATTGGGAGAAAGCAGACTGGAGGAAGGAAGATTGGAAAAATGAGAAGATTCAGTAATCTCCTGCCTCCAGCAGTTGCAAAGCAACTGCCCAGACAAGTACCCTTGTCCAGGCTCCTCCCTATTGTACACGGTTCTAGTCAGTTTATGCAAATCCACAAGTAAAAAGGATTGAATAAAAATCGGAACTATACTAGAATCCTGTCGCGATGCGTTTTTTATTAAATTGAAACTTGACGACTGGAAAACTCAGCTGGCAGCTGGGAACTTCAGCTTTTAATAAATCATAAAAAAATTTAGCTTGAACATCAAAATGAGCATCTCATCAATCTGTAGACCACAGTTTGTAATGATTTTGGTAGTTGAGCGTGAGTAATATAAACCCGGGATTTACCGGGGAACTATGAGGAAAAAGATATGGCAGACATTAGTAGGATGAGAAATATCGGCATAAGTGCCCATATTGACTCAGGAAAAACTACACTTACAGAGCGTATGCTGTTTTATTGTAACAGAATACACGCAATTCATGAGGTTCGCGGAAAAGACGGAGTCGGGGCAACCATGGACTCTATGGAACTGGAGAAGGAGAGGGGAATTACCATCGCTTCTGCAGCAACAAATGTTACCTGGAAAGATTATGACATTAATGTTATTGACACTCCGGGTCACGTGGACTTTACCATTGAAGTTGAACGGTCTCTTCGTGTTCTTGATGGAGCAGTTCTGGTTCTCTGTTCGGTTGGTGGTGTTCAGTCACAATCAATAACCGTAGACCGTCAGATGAAACGATACAATGTACCAAGAGTAGCTTTTATTAATAAATGTGACAGAACCGGTGCAGATCCCTATAAAGTTAAAGAACAGCTAATTACCAAACTTGGGCATAAAGCAGTACTTATGCAGATTCCTATTGGTCTTGAAGATCGAATGGAAGGTGTTATCGATTTAATTACCATGAAGGGGATTTACTTTGACGGACCTCAGGGTGAAGAGGTTCGGTATGAAGAGATTCCTGCGAAACTCCTGGCTGAAGCTGAGGAAAAACGTGAGGAAATGCTTGATGCAGTATCCCTCTATTCTGATGAGCTCATGGAAGCAATGTTGGAAGAGACTGTTACTGAGGAATTGATTTTAGATGCAGTCAGACTGGGAACACTCTCTCTTGATCTGACCCCGGTGTTTATGGGAACAGCCTATAAGAACAAGGGTATTCAGCCATTAATGGATGCAGTGGTAAAATTCCTTCCTAATCCCACTGAAGTTGTGAATAAAGCCCTTGATTTGAATGACGATGAAAAAGAGATTGTACTTGAGTCAGATGAGACAAAACCTAATGTCGCTCTTGCCTTTAAGCTGGAGGATGGTCAGTACGGACAGCTCACCTATATACGTGTATATCAGGGATCTATCAAAAAAGGTGATGAGCTCTATAATGTACGGTCCAGAAAGAAATTCAAAGTTGGCCGTCTGGTACGTATGCATGCAAGTAATATGGAAGATATTCAGGAAGCTGGATGTGGTGATATAGCTGCATTGTTCGGAATTGAGTGTGCATCAGGTGATACATTTTGTGCACCAAAGCTGAATGTATCCATGACAAGTATGTTTGTGCCGAATCCGGTAATCAGCCTTGCAATCGACCCTATAGATAAAAAGTCCGCTGATAATATGGCGAAAGCCCTCAACCGTTTTACCAAGGAAGATCCTACATTCAGAACTTACGTAGATGCTGAGTCAAATCAGACTATCGTTCAGGGAATGGGTGAGCTGCATCTTGAGGTCTATATCGAGAGAATGAAACGGGAGTATAAAGCGGAAGTTGAAACAGGCAGGCCACAGGTAGCCTATAGAGAGACTATCAGCAAAATGGCTGATTTTAATTATACGCATAAGAAACAGACTGGTGGTTCAGGACAGTATGGACGTGTTGCCGGTTTTATTGAACCAAATCATGAGAGTGATTATGAGTTTATTGATAAGATTAAAGGTGGTGTTATTCCCACCGAATACATTCCGTCCTGTAACAAGGGTTTTAAGTCAGCCTTATCCAAAGGCACATTGATTGGATTCCCGATAGTCGGAATTAAGATTACCATCAATGATGGTCAGTATCATGCTGTAGACTCATCGGATATGGCTTTTCAGTCAGCTTCGCTTGGTGCTTTCCGTGATGTATATCCAAGGGCTAAACCTATTATTCTTGAACCGATCATGAAAGTAAGTGTTGAAGGACCTACAGAATTTCAGGGTAATATTTTTGGCAGTATTAACCAGCGTCGTGGTATAATTGTAAGCGCGGTTGAGGAAGGAACCTTCTGTACCGTTGAAGCGGATGTACCGTTGAGTGAAATGTTTGGATATTCAACAACCCTTAGATCGATGTCTCAGGGTAAAGCTGAATTTACCATGGAGTTTTCAAAATACGGCAAAGTACCGCAGAGTGTTTCTGAGGAACTTAAAAAAGCCTATGAAGAGAAGAGAAGAAAGGAATCCGGAAAATAGGATCCATTTCAGTTTTCGGAAATATCCGGGAAATTTCAGCAAGCAGCTGGTGTAAGATCATTATTTGTTGTTGAAAGATTCCTACCTGTTTGGAGGGAATAAATAGATGGTTAGAGAAGAATTAATTAAAAGAAGTCCTTTGCGGATTTTGGAGAAATCCATTCACGGAGGCCTTGGTAAAGGTAAGCTTGGAGTAATAGCGTCCCGGCAGGGAATAGGGAAAACAGCATGTCTGGTGCATATGGCAACTGATAAACTGTTTAAAAATGAGCAGGTTATTCATGTCTCATTTTCCCGGAATGTCAGCCATGTGATTTCATGGTACGAAGATATATTTAAAGAGATTTCAAAGAAGAGAGATCTTGAGGATGCCATGGATGTTCACGATGAAGTAATCAAACATCGTGTAATTATGAATTTTAGTCAGGACAATGCATCTGTAGAGCAGATTCTGAATAGTCTTAAGGCGATGATCAAAGATGGTGGATTTAAAGCGGATACGGTATTTTTTGATGGGTACAAGATGACAATCATAGAAGAATCCGATCTGGATAAAATCAAGGAATTTGCCGCTGAGATGAATATTGAAATCTGGTTTAGTGTTTCTCCTGTTAAAAAGGATGTAGAGGTGGATCAGTATGGTGTCCCTGAGACATTGAGTAAAGTACTTGATAAACTTGATGTATTGATCGGTCTTAAATATAAGGATGATCATGTGCAGATGACAGTAGTACGCGATCACGGCAGCCTTGAGCCCCACAAGATGGCTTTAAAACTTGATCCTAAAACAATGTTGATATCAGAAGAGTAAGGAACGGAATTAAAGTACTAATTTATTTAGAGTACTAATCTGGAGACTATATATAAAGAGGAACCGGCTATATGCTGGTTCTTTTTTTTGCAGTAAAAGTGTTTTAGACCCAGGCATCAGGCTCTGTTTTCTCAAGAAGAACAACCACCTCTGCAGAGAGGCTCTCTCCCAAACCAACTGGTCCTAACCCTTCAGCAGTTTTTGCTTTAATGGATACATGATCGGTATCCATCAGGAGAAAGTCTGCCAGATTTTTTTGGATTGCATTTTTGTAGGGTTTGAGGCTGGGTTTTTCCAGGTGGATTACAGAATCTATATTTCCCAATGAGAATCCGGCAACCCGTACTTTCTCAATGGCAATTTCCAATAAATCCATACTGTTTGCATCTTTCCATTTTGAGTCTTCGGGTGGAAAGAGTTTTCCGATATCTCCTGCTGCTGCAGCGCCTAACAGTGCATCAATAAGTGCATGAATTAGTACATCACCATCAGAATGTGCTTCAGCTCCAGTCGGAGAATCAATGGATATACCGCCAATTATTAACGGTTTTCCCTGAACCAATTTATGTGTATCACTGCCAAATCCAATTCTCATTAGTTGTGTGCTCCCTGGCCGCTGGAAATAGTTATATCTGAATAAAAAGTAATTTTCCTGTTCGCCGGATCTCCCGGAATGGTTTTAACTTTTCCGCCCCAATCAGTAAAAACCTCGGTATCATCATAACATATTTTATTATGCTGCTTTGCCAGCTTGTGGGCTGATAGTATTTCAGGAAACCAAAAGGTCTGTGGAGTTTGAACGCCGACAAAACGTCCACGGTCATAATGTCCATCAATTAATCCATCTTTATCGATGGATTTTAGGGCATCAACCTGCGGGATTACTGGTGCGGCTCCGCCAAAGACTTGAGCAGTCTCAAGGGTAGAGAGTATTATTTCTTTTGTTACCCATGGGCGTGAGGCATCATGAATCAGTACAAGTTTTGGAGGAGTATCTAAAGTGGTTACTGCTGCAATCTTCTCAAGTCCATTACGCACAGATTCCTGACGTGTGCATCCACCTTCAACAAGCAGAATCTTAGTTCGGGCAGGAATATTCAAGGTTTTCACAATTTCACCGGTTTCTGTGGAGAGACCCGGAGTGCAGGTTATTATTAAGAGTTCGGGTATATATGCTGAATCACAGAGTGCTTCAAAAAATATACGGATAGTTCTGTTGAGAACAGGTTCGCCATGTAGAGAGTGGAACTCTTTTTTTTGGTGATTGTAGTTGCCGGATGTTTCTCTAAATCTTGAACTGAGTCCTGCTGCAGTTATTAAAATGGATACAGGCGTCCGGGCAGTCACCTAGGCTTCCAGTCTGGTGAAGATCATCTCCTCAATCTCTTTTTTATCTTTGTTGAAGGAAAATGACATTTCATCTATGAGGATTTTCAATGCATTGTCAAAGAGTTTGCGTTCCTGAACCGGGAGTTCTTTAATTTTACTTCTGTGATATAGGGCCTGAACTACAGATGCAATTGATACGACTGTGCCCTCTTTGAGAAGATCTAAATTCATTTGGTAACGGAGCTTCCAGTCAATAGTTACAGGTTCATATATACTGGATAGTGAATCCAGAGCTTCCTGTGACTCTATTGGAGTAACTATACCTCTGATTCCCAGCTCTTCCGCTTTTTCAACAGGGATCATTACTGTCATGTCTGTTATATCAAGATAAATAATGTAATAGGAAATGGAATTTCCCTTAAAATCTCTATCCTCAATTTCCTTAATGAGACCCACGCCCTGAAGGGGGTATACGATATGCTCACCAACTGAAAATGCCGTTTTTTTGATTGTAGAATTCATAGAATGTATTATACTCAATAGTGTCAGGATAGTCAAAGGGAATGAAATGCCGTATAATAAAAATATGAAAAATGATCGGTTTTCTGGAATACTTTTACACCCGACATCTCTTCCCGGAACCTATGGGATTGGTGATTTTGGGTATGAAGCATATAGGTTTGCAGACTTCGTTTCGGACTGTTCAGCAAAGCTCTGGCAGATACTTCCTCTTGGCCCAACGGGCTATGGTAACTCTCCCTATTCAGCCAGATCAACCTTTGCCGGGAATACCTTTCTGATAAGTCTTGACTTGCTTGTTGAAAAAGGGCTGCTGTCAGAAAAACAGCTGCACGGGATCCCTGATTTTCAGGGTGGAGGTGGAGATGGGAGATCGTTTGCGCCTGCGTCTGCGGAAACGAATACAAGAGTAGATTTCTCACTTGTCGAGTTATGGAAAAAAGATCTTCTTACAGCAGCAGCAGAAAAGTTTATTGAATCTGCCGGTAGTGAAGAGAGATCCGAGTACGAGAAATTTTGTGTTGAAAATAATAACTGGCTTGATGACTATGCTCTGTTTGCAGTTGCAACAGAAAAATATAATGACTCAAGATGGTTTTTAACCTGGGAGCAGGGGCTCGGATATCGTGATCCTGATGTACTTGCCAGGTGGTATCATGAGTATGCTGAAGAGGTTTCGATTCAGAAAGTCCTGCAGTATTTTTTTTATGAACAATGGTCTGCCCTGAAGCAGTATGTAAATAGCAAAGGAATAGAATTTATAGGAGATGTTCCCATTTTCGTAGCGGCTGACAGCGCAGATACCTGGGTTAATCTGGATTTATTTAAAACTGATGAAAAAGGGAAATTCTCAGCCCAATCGGGGGTGCCTCCTGATTTTTTTAGTGAAACAGGTCAGCTTTGGGGGACTCCGGTTTATGACTGGGATCATCGTGAAGAAGACATCCTGCAGTGGTGGGTGCTTCGGATCAGGAAGGCTCTGGAACAGACTGATATTGTCAGAATAGACCATTTCAGAGGATTGGAAGCTTACTGGGAAGTTGAGACTGGTGAAGAGACTGCGATTAACGGTAAGTGGGTTAAGGCTCCGGGTCATAAGCTGTTTGCGCGGATTCAGCATGAACTGGGAGATATCCCGATCATTGCTGAAGATCTTGGTGTGATGACCTCTGAGGTTATAGCACTGCGTGACGGATTTAATCTTCCCGGTATGAAGATATTACAGTTTGCTTTTGATCATACAGAACATGGAGTGCTGGATGCGTCGAATGATTTTCTGCCTCACAACTATCCAGCAAACTGTGTTGCCTATACCGGTACGCATGATAATGATACAACTCTTGGGTGGTACATGAACCTCAATGAAGATGAGAAAGATCTGGTACGCAGGTACCTTGCCAGATCGGGAGATGATATTTCCTGGTCCATGATGCGTCAGGTGCTGGTTTCCCGGGCTCGTTACGCGATATTCCCTATGCAGGATCTGCTTTCTCTCGGAACTGATTGCCGGATGAATACCCCCTCTACTGTCGGCAGCAGTAACTGGTCGTGGAGAATGCTTCCAGGTGCGGCAGATAAACAGACTTCTTCCAGATTTAGAGAGATGGTTCAGATGTATGGAAGGGATTAACACCTATCATGACAACTTAAGATGATGCTGGTTAGAAAGAGTTTGAATTTTCCAAACTTGGTTCATGGGTATCAAAATACTTGAACGGATGAATATCCAGAAAGTTTGGGTACCAGCCGGAAACAATATCAGTATTGATAAAATTAACCGATACACCGTGATAGATGGGAATTACAGCTGCTTGCTGGAGAAGAATATTCTCTGCTTCACGGAAATAGACAAAGCGATCAACATCATTTTCCTGTTCAAGGCCTTTCCTGATGAGTGAGTCAAATTCCGGATTCTGATATTTTCCCGGATTGAAATTACTATCTGACAACCATAAATTTAGAAAACTATATGGATCGTAGAAGTCGCCGATCCATGTAATGAATCCCATGGTATAGGGAGAATTTTCCGGATCTCCCAGATAAACTGAGAAAGGGACAACATCAATAATTACCGTAATTCCGAGTTCAGAACTCCAGATATCAGTAATCTGATCAGTGATCTCTTCAAGCACTTCACCGGGGTGAATGGCCAGATGGATTATCGGCAGTCCGGTACCGTTTGCAAAACCGGCTTCCTCAAGGAGCTGGAATGCTAATTCCCGATTAGCTTCAGGAATTCCGTTTGATCCGAAATAGAGAGAGTCCTGAGGGACTAATGTTTCAGTTGGGTATATATAATTTCCGCTCTCCCGTATTTCATCCCAGGGGATGAGCAGTGTCAGGGCTTCACGAACTTTAGGCATTGAATACGGTCCGGAATTTTCTGAGAAATAGTAAAATCCGGTAGAGTACTCAGGATAAACGATAACATCATTTTCATCATAAAGAAGCGGTATCCGGATATAGGCTTCTGACCAATGAACAAGTTCTCCTGAAAAATCAATGAGAAGATCAAGACCTGATTCGCGTAATTCGATCCTGATATGTTCTGACTTTACATTATCCTTGTCCCAGTAATATGGATTTTTTTCCAGATAAATTTCTTCTTCATTTACCGAAACAATTTGATAGGGGCCGCTGCTGATAAAAGATTCAGAGGTTATGTTGTCAAGATTTCTCAGATTGTCCGGATGTATTGCGGTAAAAATATGATGACACAATATGTTGAGAAGGTAAGGTGCCGGTGTTGTTAGCTGCAGCTCAAGTGTATGCAGGTTAAGTGCTTTTATTCCAACATCACTTTTGTTTGTTTCTTGGCCGGTGCGGTATGCACGTACACCCTTAATGATATCAAGAAGAGAAGCCATATCCCCTGCGGTTTCCTGTTGGATAAGGTGAAACCATGTGTTGAAAAATGTATATGCCGTAATAGGATCACCGTTGCTGAATTTTGCATCTTTACGAATTGATATAGTCCATGTCAGTCCATCCTCAGATGTCTCAATAAAATTTGCTGCACCGGGAACCGGATCTAATGATGAAGGGTGGTATGTAACCAGTCCCTCTGCAATCGCGGTAAGCAGCTGGGCTGAGTTGATATTTGTTGATTTATGCGGATTGAAAGTAAAAGGTTCTTCATCCATTTCAATTGCTATAACAAACTCAGATGATTTACGCAGTTGGACAGGAGATTCTGATTTTTTTGGGATCAGAGCAGCACTCGTAAGAGCAGGGATGATTGAACTTATAAGAATTATTGCTGCAAGAAGTTTTCTTAATTTGTGCATATAATTTCCATTGGGTTAATACCATTGCCTCCGTTACTTGGGATTATAATGTATTTTCACGTTAGTGTCATGGTTTTTCTCTAATTATGATGACACTTGGTTTGTCTCTTAGTATACTGATGCTATGCAAAAGAAGATGATTGAGAAACATTACTCACCTCGGATCAATTCCATGGACAGGGGTTACCAAATACTTGATTGGGAGAGTGAAGATGCGCACCTTGGTCGTTTCAGCGCTCTGACTGACAAACTGGATCTCTCCGGTCTGTCGATTCTAGATGTCGGCTGTGGATTGGGTGATTTATATGGGTTTATTCGGGAAAGAGGAATTGATGTATCTTATACAGGAATTGATATTCTGGATGATATGGTGAATGAGGCGGGAAGGCGCTATCCTGATGCTTCCTTTCTTTCAGGTGATATGTTTTCTCGTGAGTTGTTCCATGAGAGCGAATATGATGTTGTGTATAGTTCAGGGATTTTCAATCTGAATTTGGGAAACAACAGAGAATTCCTTCAGAAGGCACTGCCGGTTTTTTTTAAGGTAGCTTCGAAGTGGGTTGTGTTTAATCTTCTGGATCCGGATCATCCGGTGCAGAGTGAAAAATATGCCTACTTCGAACCTGAAGAAATAATTCCATGGGTTGCCGAATACTCGAGTCATATTTGTGTGGTTCGGGATTATGTTCCTCATGATTTTACGGTAATCAGTAAAGTTGAGCTGACGGATTAATACAAAAATTTTCTATTTTTTAATTATCTCATGAAATAATTTCAGATAGAGCAGCTATCAGGGAATGGAAGAATTTCTTCTGATCAGCACTATATTCATGCTCTGCAATAGAGAGTATTTCCGAAATATCTTTTATGCGAAAAAAGGTCCCGTTTAACAGCTCTGTTAATTGTTTCGATTGCTCAGTAATATCCATATAGTCATTTTTGAGAATTGTGATGGTTTGAATCTTTCCTTTCACAATTTCCAGTACTGCAGGAATATTTTCAGACGTATTATTTGAAGTTCGGCAAGCTGCAGTTATGGTGAAATGGGGAGTTTTTCCAAGCTTCCACTCAAGGCTTGAAAGCTGATCAATTATTTCATTTACTCCCTCTGTTTTTCGTGCTGCAGTTTCATCTAAAAAGCGGATTGCCGGCTCTCTTTTTTTGGTGAAGGTGAAGGCCACCGCACTGTATATATTCTCATAAGAAATTGCAGGATTGCAATCAGTTAGATTTGTAACAGATGAAGATATAGACTTTGTTCCTTTTGCCTCGGATACAGATTGACCCGGAATCAAATATGCTGCAAGTTTATCAAGGTCAGCATTCACCAGAAGAGTTCCGTGATGATAGGCTTTATCTCCTGTAATTCTGTAGGCACTTCCGGATATTTTTTTGCTATGGACTAAAATATCGTTTCTCGGTGAAATTTCAGCCTGGATTCCGAGGAGCTGCAGGCTTTTTGCGATCAGACCTGTCGCTGTAGAACGGTTAAACTCCTGGCGAGGGGTCATATAGCTGTAATTTATATTCCCAGGGTCATGATAGACTGTCCCCCCTCCGCTGAAACGTCGAAAAAACTGTACCTTATCCTTCTTCATATGTTTTAAACTGCATTCCAGCCAGGGGTTTTGGTTTCTTCCAATGATAACAGAAGGGTTGTTTCGATATAGCAGAAGGATACGTGACCCGGGCTGCATATTTCTGAAAAGAGATTCTTCCAGAGCCAGATTAAGCTGCGGATCTAATGAAGTACTGATATGGACTGCGGTATCTGCCATAATCTTATTGTATACAGTGTCAGCGCATGTTTGTAAAGATCAACACACGTTATGCAACTGGTATGAGATCCGATTTCATGCTATATAAAGAGTATGAATATCATTTTATTTGAGTCATACCCTAAAGATGACAGAATTCTGTTATCTGATGCGAGAGGGAAACACATTAAAAAAATCCTGCGCCTGCAGGAGGGTGACAGTTTTCTTATGGGTCTGGTAAATGGGTTTGCCGGAAGGGCGGTGGTTACCAGGATAGATTCAGAAGCAGTTACAATTGACTGGAAACCGGAAATTTCTCCCGTGCCGCTTTTCCCGGTTATATTACTGGTTGCTCAGGTGAGGCCGATTTGTATGAAAAGGATTCTGCGTGAGGCTGTGAGTATTGGTGTCGAAAGGATAGTTGTATCAGGAACCGATACGGGAGAACGTTCATACAGAGATGCGAAGCTGTGGAAAGATAGAGAATATCGCATGTATATTCTTAGCGGCGCCCAGCAGGCGGGAAGGTCAGTTGTTCCTGAAGTTAATCTGTTCAACTCTCTGGATGCAGCGGCAGCCGGGCTGAAGCAGGAGGGTACCGGTTTGGTTCGTATTGTTCTGGATAATATTAACCCGGAAACAAAGCTCTCGACTATGCAGTTACCGACCGGAAATAAGTATATTCTGGCTGTAGGGCCTGAAAGAGGATGGTCTGACAGAGAAAGGAAATTGTTTGCAAAGGCTGGATTTCTATCCGCAGGTTTAGGTGACCGGATCCTGAGAACCGAGACTGCTTGTTCAGCAGGTCTGTCGCTTCTTCTTGGCAGGATGAGTTTTATGTAGCACGCTTTCTGCGGGGCAGCAATACTGATTGCCCTGTGAGCGGTTATCTGGTAAAGTGAGAATTAGTGGAAAATCATATTGGGTTTTCTGCGCGGTAACAGATAAAAAATCGCTGTATTAACCGCATCTATACTACAGAAGAATGGTGGGGCAGGTATGAGTTTTTGGTTGGCTATAGTTATAATTGTGTCTGTTGCTTCTGCAGCAGAAGTATTCAGACAGTATTTCAAGAGGAAAGAGAGCGGGGCAGATATTTCTGAACAAAAGCTGCAGGAACTCATGAAAGTAATTGAGAAACATGAGAGTCGGTTGAACAACCTTGAGACAGTAATACTGGAATTGGATAAAGATAAAAAATACGATAATCTGTAATAAAATATAATCTTGGTATTCCATCAGAATATGAGCTTCCAAAGAGAGCTCAACATACGAAAGGCTTTCAAAATTAGGCGATTTTGAAAGATCGACCTGGTAGTAGAATTTTCCGATTTTTATATGTCTTAGTGTTATAAAAAATTATATATATTCTGTCGGAAACTTCAAAAGCAAATTTCAAGAATCATCAATTATTGGAATTTGCTCATACACTGCAAAATTGAAAAAATGGAGGCCTTATGGCGCATTGCACAGTACCGGAAGCAGAAGCAATTCTAGATAAATCTTTCCCTGTCCTGGATAAGGGTTTTGTACGTTTAATTGATTATCTCGGATCAGACGACCGGATCGTTCAAGCGGCAAGGGTTTCCTATGGTGAAGGCACAAAGTCATATCGAAAAGATAAAGGTCTTATTAATTATCTACTGAGAAATGATCATACATCCCCATTTGAGCAGGTTAATTTTACATTTCACATAAAAATGCCGATATTTGTTGCGCGCCAATGGATACGGCACAGGACAGCAAAACTAAATGAAATTTCAGGTCGTTACAGCGTGATGACCGATGAATGCTATATTCCCTTCGATGAAAATATTTCATATCAGAGCAGCGATAATAAACAAGGCCGAAGCAGCGAACCGGTATCTGCTGAAATTCGTGATAAAGTGAAGAGATTATTGGAAGAGGATCAGAAGCGGACATATGCAGTTTATCAGGAACTTCTTGACATGGGAATTGCCCGGGAATTGGCACGGGTTAACCTTCCGTTAAGCCTCTATACTGAGTGGTATTGGCAGATGGATTTACATAATTTATTTCATTTTCTACAGCTGAGAATGGACATGCATGCCCAGTATGAAATCCGCGTTTTCGCGAATGTAATTTTTGATATTATTAAGAAAATTTGCCCAATAGCTTGTGAGGCTTTCGAAGAGCACCGACTTGGTGGAGAGTCTTTTTCACACAGGGAGGCAGAGCAACTGGTGGCGATTTCTGCTACGGAAAAATGCACATTTGAGGGTCGTGAAAAAGAAATATTTCTTAATAAAATTAAGGGTATTACACAGGATTGAGATTCAGGTGACACGTCTGAAAAATCTTATTTCAGCATGGCAGGATCAGGTCGTTCCTCAAGAAGTTCAGGATTCTCGAGATGATCCTGCAAAATTCTCATTGCTTTCATAAAATAGAATCCCTCAGCAATTCTTTCATCAATAGTGATCCCCAGCTGAATGGTGTCCTTAATAAACTCATTATCATTCTCATCAAGGATTCTGGTTCGATGAAGCCGTCCAAGTGTAACAAAGAGTGAAGTTGTTCCCCATTCGTATAAATGGTGATAAGGAGGGTTGGGAATATTGATACTTCCAAGGTTGGCGATGAAGGATGTTACATGAAGACCATCTGCGTCACGGATCTGTTTTGGTAAGCGTCCTTTCCTGTCCCAGCGCTTTAATACCGATGTAGCTATCTTCAATAGCCATTTTGGCATTCGCAGGAAGAATTTTATAAGTGCTTCGTCATCATTTTCCTCAATACGCATTGCGGAATTGATTGCCTGACGCATAATTGCCGAAACTTCTTCAAAATTCATATCTTCTTCGAATTTGACTATGGTGTTACGTTCCGGTGAATTTTCATGCATATCTTTTTTAACAACAAAATTGAATGATATTTCATTTCGCTGCCAAAACTCATAATCTGATATAAATCGGTTCAGGGCGGGTCTTAAAGCCACAGTTCGGGTCATGGCCGCCATTATGAGATCAAATATTCTGTATTTTCGCTCACCGGCTTCATGGTTTTTTTTCTGAATAAACTGTACGGCATTTGTCATTTCTATGTCTAATTTATAATAGACAAGTGAATCACATCTGCGTTTCATGAGATAAGGAAAAACTCTGTTAAATATTTTTAATTCAGTAACAGGTACGGCATCATTTCTTTTTGACATCTATCTATCCTTCTGTTATTCAGCAGCATGAAAAACCAGGCATTCCCGTTCCTGAAATCGAAACATGACAGCTTACACCGTCCCGGGTTCTGGATTCCCATCAGTCTACTTACTGGTCAATAAATCAGCTGTTTACAGAACTATTTCTGCTCGCAGCATCTGGAAATAATGGCAATAAAAGAAACAAAACTATATATAATAATTTGCCAATTCCCAGAATTTATTAAAGGCTTTTAGTTCAGAAATTATTATAAGATTAGAAAAAGCCCTGTACTAGTATAATCCCAATAACCCTATCGTGCAAGGAAGATTTTGTGCATATAGGAGTTTTTCATATCAGATTCAAAATCTTCATTGTTTTGGTAAACTCTTCCTAACACTGCATCCCAGAGTGAATGAGGCTCCATACAAAGATAAAAAAACACTTTCTTATGCCACTCAGTGCTAAAAGAATTGAACAGGTAAGAGAAGAGCTTAATTTTAGTTTCATCATCGTAAGAATATTTTCCTGCTGTTTCAAGCATGGGTATCTGCAGTACCTTACTGCTTATTCCTGACTCACGGAGTTTGCGAAGGACAGGCTTAATAAATGTAAGAGTCCCAAGTGATATCATAACCGTTTCGCTGGATGAAAACATTTGCTGAATTGACGCTGTTATTTCCCGATATTCCTGTTCCCAACCCTCGAAATAGATTATTGGATGAAAATGAAATCCAACAAGAATTCCTTTGTCCGCCAGCTTTCGGGCTGCTGAAAGCCGCGATTCCAGAGAAGCTGTCCGGTGTTCTTCGTTGGTTATAATTGTTGGTGCATTGAGAGACCAGGTTATTATTACATTAGCAGGAACCTCTAACGTATCGGCCCAGGCAGTAACCGCGGATTTTGTTTTAAGTTCAAGAATTACATTCGGATTCTCTTTGGCAAAAGCAAAAAGATCTTTGAGTATATTATTCCTGTTTCCCCACATTAGTGAATCAGATGATTGTCCAGTACCAATGTGATAGAGAGTATTAGGATCCAGTTTTAAGGAGAATAATTTTTCTGAAAAATTATTTTGAAAGTAAATTTTCCGGCTGTCATAGAAAGATTGGATAGAGCAGTAACTGCATGCGTACCCGCACTGCTCAACAGCATCAAGTGTTTGCAGGTTACAGCATCGCGTCTTTTCCCCGGCTACCGGACAAGCTCCCAAAATGGTTCCACCCATCTCTTTTTTCTCAATATAATCAAAAGAGACTGATTCTCGATTTTTACCTGTAAAATTACGGTAGGAAATTGGTTGATTTCGTAGTTGATCAATCTTTTCATACAGCCTTTTTAGGATCAACCTGCCTCTGTCTTTCCCGGATAGTTTTTCAATACCGGATTCATCCCAATAGAAAGAGATATTCTCCTCTTCCCATTGTCTCAGGTCAACAGCTGTTTCAATAAGTTTTCTGGCAGTTTGGAGTGAAAGTCTGAATTCTTCTGACTTCTTCTTTATGAAGTGCCTGTCTTCTTCCGGAAGCACTGCAAATAGTGGTGATGAGAAAAGTTGTGATGTACTCAGGTCTTGTTTTAATTTACTCATTTCTGTGTGGGGATTGTATAGTGTTGGTCCGTTTCTGTAAACCAAGCTAAATAGTATGGGATCTATTAAAATTAGATAATTTTGAAATATCAACCTATTAATATGCTTGTTTGTTTTTTGTAGTTAGTTGTATCTTAATAAAGAAATGTTCAAAGAATTGAAAGAATCAGTACGTATTTTTCCTCATAGCCCAGGTGTCTATCTTATGAGAAATGAGAAAGATACTATTCTCTATATTGGAAAGGCAAAAGATCTTCGTAAACGTGTTCTCTCATATTTTACAGGCGGAAGGGATCTGAAGACTCAGGTGCTGGTAAAAAAAATTCACAGTATAGAGTATATCGTAACGGGAAATAATTATGAGGCCTTGATTCTTGAGAATAATCTGATAAAAAAATGGTCGCCCCGGTACAATATAAATCTGAAAGACGGTAAGTCCTACCCGGTAATTCGTATCACTAATGAAGACTTCCCCAGACTTTTTAAGACAAGAAGAATTATACAGGATGGTTCGGAGTATTTTGGTCCGTTTGCCGATGTAGGAAAACTTGATCAATTTCTGGAATTAATCGAAAAACTATTTCCCTTAAGAAAATGTCGTGGTCCTTTGCGAAAGCGGTACTCTCCTTGTCTCTACTATCACATTGGTCGATGCAGTGCCCCCTGTGCCGGAAAAATAGACAAAGAAGAGTATCAGAACCTTGTTTCAAAAGTACGCAAGATGCTTTCAGGAGATACCGGTGAAGTCGAGAACCGGTTGAGAAGAGAGATGAGAACCGCATCTGAGAGCATGCAGTTTGAGCGGGCAGCAGAGGCCAGAGATACACTTATTGCACTTGAGTCAGTACATACTAATCAACAAGTGGAAGATTTTAATCTGGAAAAACGTGATTATGCAGCATGTGCAATGAGAGAGCATCTTTGCACAATTTCTGTGTTCCAGATGCGGGAAGGAAAGCTGATAGGCCGTGAGCTTTTCAGAGCTGAGACTTTTGGGAATGAGACTGATGTCCTTGCTGATTTTGCCCTTCAATATTATAGGGAAACAGAAGATGTTCCGAACTATCTCTATGTATCTCACGATGTGGATACAGAGCTGCTTCAGGGCTATTTCGACAAAGAGCTGGCAGCAAATATGCAGGCGGTTAAGCCTGAAGACGGGAAGCATTACAGAATACTGAAAATGGCTCTTGAGAATGCTGTTATGGATGTGGATAAGCGATTAAAAAGCAGGGAAAATCTTACGGGTCTTGAAGCGCTTAAGGAGGATCTTGACTTAAAAATACTGCCCAGAAGAATTGAGGGTTTTGATATTGCACAGTTGTCCGGGAAGTACCCGGTAGCTTCCCTGATCTCCTTTTATAATGGAATACCGGACAAAAAGAATTATCGCCGTTTTCATATTAAAACACTTGAAGGTCGGATTGATGATTATGAGGCCATTCGTGAAGCTGTTGCCAGAAGATATACCAGAATCGTGAATGAAGGGCTTGAGGAACCGGATCTTATTTTGATTGATGGAGGGAAAGGGCAGGTTAATGCTGCAAGAGAGATTCTGGATTCTCTTGGGCTTAATGCAGTCCCGGTTTTTGGTCTTGCTAAGGAGTTTGAAGAGATTCACTTTGCAGACAGGAATGAACCTCTTCGGCTGCCGACCGGCTCAGATGGGCTGAAAGTTCTGCAGGGAGTACGGGATGAAACTCACCGTTTTGCCACAACTTTTAATAAACAACTGCGAGCCAAAGATACCGGATTTTCTCTTCTGGAATCAATTGCCGGAATAGGTCAGGTAAGGAGTCGGAAGCTGATGCAGTCTTTTGGGTCGCTGGAAGCAATTGCCGCTGCGACACCTAAGGAGATTTCTGAAAAGTGCGGGCTTCCTGAAAGAACCGCAAAACTGCTTTTGAAGCAACTCGGGTTGTAGAGAGATGCTGTTTTGTTAAGAGTGTATGAAAGAAGCGCAATAGTGTGAGAATGAGACAGATTTTCTGCCCTTTTTGAGGATACATTCATAAAGGAATTTCTCCATCATTATCTGTTTTAAACCAGTTCCCAATTCCCTGACAGCACAATCGTATTCCCCAATACTGGCTATAATTTGGGCAATTTCCCTCATGCTGTAATTCGCGGCACCCTCCCGGTATATCTGCTGATTTTTTTTACCGGTTATTTTTGCATCTTTTCCCATAACATAGGCATTCCTGAAGGCGGCTTCCTCTGTTCGCCCATCGTTCAGCAGTGATACAAATGAGTAAAATCTGCGAAACTGCCAGAGTAACCCGGCAAACACAGAAGGCGGTTCGGCTTCACCAGCCCGGTGAAGAGTTCTGAAAACCTCCAGAGACCGTTTCAGATCTCCCTGAGCAATAAAAGAGAAGAGAGAAAAAACATTCTCTTTTCTGCTGTGGTACATGAATTGTTCTACTTCAACTTCAGTAATTTCAAAACTTTCCTGTTCATCCTGTCCCAGAAAAAAAGCGGAAAACTGTCCACATACAACTCGTAGATCATACGTATTGTTCTCTACAAGTTCCAATATCAATTCAATCGCATCATCTGTAATTTCCAGTTTTTGTCTCTTAAAATAACTTACAAGCCACTCCCTCTTTTTGTTCTCAAACATTTCCCAGAAAACAACACGGGCTTTACCGGAAATCTGAGATTCGAGCTTTTTAGCTATCCTGTTTGTAGAGGAAACAAGAATAAGTGTTGATGAGTCAGAGGGTTTTTTAAGGTAAGCTTCAAGTATAGAGACCATAGATGCGTTAAGCAAATCAGCCTGGGATAAAATCACCAACCGATGTGCTGCAAAGAGTGAATGGTTTTGCAGTGCCAGCAGTATCTCACCATTTTCTGTTTCAAAGGGGTAAAAACGGTGTATTTCCGGAGTTTCACCATAGGTGCTGCGACACTCTTCCCGTATGGTTTTTATATGCTGAGATTTTTGGCCGGTTTCAGGACCAAGGAGTAGATAGGCCGGGAACATATTACGAATAGTCCCTTATTACCAGTTGAAGTTGGCCGACAATTCTTACATCCTGTGTATATATAGGAGGATAAGCGTCATTTTCAGCCTGGAGACGAACCCTGTTTTTCTCTATAAAAAGCCGCTTCAGTGTAACAGCATCTTCCTGAACCCAGGCAACAACAATAGCACCATTGGATGCAGTATTCGTTTGCTTGATAACGGCAAAGTCACCATCAAAAATTCCTGCATTAATCATACTGTCGCCTTTTACTTTGAGTGCAAAAAAATTACCGTTACCAAGCATTTCAGAGGAGATTGAGAGCGTACCGTCAAGATTCTCTTCTGTTAACAGCGGCATTCCAGCGGCAACACTTCCGAGAAGGGGAATTGCCAAAGCTTCGTGAATAGGAGAAAATTCATCAGATAATATTTCCAGAGAGCGTGATCTGTTCATATCACTCTTGATTACCTGCTTCTTTTCCAGGGCTTTGACATGGTCAAATGCCGCTTTAACAGAGACGGAAAAATTAGATGCAATATCCCGGATTGTGGGAGGGTAGGAGTGTTCCTGAATATAGTCGCGAATAAACTCTACGACCTCTTTTTGTCTTTTGGTTAACCCTTTCATATACATTTTTCCTATTTATTGCAGGAACTACTCCTCAAAACGATTTATAAACAGCTGCTCTATAGCATCAGCTGCCTCGTGTTCGTCCGTTCCATCAACAATTATTTTCAGCTCTGTTTTGTAGCTGGCTCCAAGTGTGATAATACCCATGATAGATTTTCCGTTTATCTTCATGGTATCCCGTTCGATATATAAATTAGATGAAAAGCTGTTAGCTGTTTTTACTATAAGGGCTGCAGGTCTTGCATGAATCCCGGCCCTGTTCTTGACGGTAACTATTTTCTCGACCATTTGCTAAAATGTATCCTCATTGTTGTAATAGAGATTTCTGGCAGATTCACTTTCCAACCATTTCAAAACATTCTGGTTAAATTCTTTTGCTGAAAAATATCCCAGTTTCTTTAAGCGCTCATTCATTGCCGCTGTTTCAATAATAATAGGGACATTTCTTCCGGGTTTTACCGGTATTTCCAATTTTGGTATGGTGACTCCAAGAATTTCTGTTGTCATATCGCCGCCTACACGGTCATAGTTTTTATTTGAGTCCCATTCTTCAAGCTGGACAAACAATTGAACCTGCTTTTTATCACGAATCGCACTGACTCCAAACAGGTGGGTTATATTGATTATTCCTAATCCGCGTATTTCCATATGATGGGCGAGAAACTCGTTCTCACCTTCTCCAATCAGGATATTCCCGCTTATACTTCGAAGTTTTACGGTATCATCAGAGATTAATCTGTGGCGGCGTTCAATAAGTTCCAGGGCAGTCTCACTTTTCCCCACCCCACTTTCTCCGGTAATAAGGACCCCAACACCGAAGACCTCAACAAGTACACCATGGATAGTTGTCTGAGGTGCAAATATATCATTTAAGGCCTGATATAATCGTAGGGAAAAATCACTGGACTGAAGATCAGTTTTAAGAATCGGGCATCCGGATTTTTCAGCGATTTCTATAAATTTATCACATGGATTTTCGCCTTCGCAAAAAACACAGGTAGGTATGGGAAAAGAGAACATTTTCTCGATTGTTTCAAAGGAATTCTTATTCTCCAGTGTTTTCAGATAAGCCTGCTCACCTTTACCAAAAACCTGAATACTGCCGAAAGAAAATTCTTCAATAAAACCGCTGAGCGTTAATCCGGGACGGTTTATTTTTGAGGTGGTTATAACTCTGGAGAGTCCCGGCCTGCCGCCGATACACTTCAAATTCAGAACATTATTCTCTTTTAAATCAAGATCAAGAAGATCGAGAACAGTAAACTCTTTCATAAGCCACCTTTTTCCAATTAAAAAACTACTTAACAGAGCCAAAAGTAAAACAATTTGTTTTATCCATCTTTACATGGAATTGAAGTTTACGATTTGCATAGATATACGACTTTTGCAATTTCCTTGATTATAACATGGGTTTTTACAATATGTAAATAAATGTTAAGCAGTTTTTACAATTAAACGAGACATGAGACTGCTTAAAATGGCCGTAAATGCATGCTGCATATCCTCTAAAATCATTGACGGAAAGCCCTTTCAAGTGTACCATCGGTAGAGATAAAATAAATTTGATTTGTCCTTAAAAGCAAATTGAAATCTGGAGTAAGAGTATATGATACAAGTAGAACACCTCACGAAAAAGTTCGGCCGTATCGTAGCCGTGGATGATATCTCCTTCAAGATAGAGAAGGGTGAAATTATCGGTTTTCTCGGCCCCAACGGCGCAGGCAAGTCGACTACAATGAACATCCTGACTGGGTGTCTATCCGCATCAGAAGGGAAGGCCATGATCAATGGGATCAATATCCTGGATGAACCCTCAAAAGTAAAAAAAATGATTGGCTACTTACCTGAGCAGCCTCCTCTGTATGGGGAGATGACATCAAAGGAATTTTTAAGAACAGTTTGTGACTTAAAAAGTATTCCCGGGGCAGAAAGAAAAAATGAGATCGCCAGGGTTATGGAGAAAGTCGGGATAACAGATGTTTCCGGACGATTGATTCGAAATCTTAGTAAAGGATATAGGCAAAGAGTCGGTCTTGCTCAGGCAATGATTGGCAAACCACCTATTATGATCCTTGATGAGCCTACAGTCGGACTTGATCCCGGACAGATTATAGGGATCAGAAATCTTATAAACGATCTTGGTAAAGATCATACGGTTATCCTTAGCTCGCATATCCTGTCTGAAGTTCAGGCAGTATGTGAAAGGGTTATGATTATTGCCAAGGGGAAAATAATTGCATCAGATACTCCGGAAAATCTTTCTCAGCACCTTTTTGGGACAAACCGCCTTTTTGTTTCAACCGCTGCGAACAGAGAAGCTGTTGAAGAAACGGTAAAAAGCATCCCGAATATCGTTGAGTACCAGATTGAGGAGAGCGAGGAGCCCGGAGCAGTGAATGTAAAGATGAAAGCAGCAGAGAATGCTGATATTCGAAAAGCAGTTTTCTCAGCTTTTGCTGCGGCAAACCAGCCGCTGCTTATGATGCGGCCGATAGATATGAGTCTTGAGGAGATATTCCTCGATCTGACACGTGCAGAGGTAGAGCTATGATAGCAGTATATAAGAAGGAAATTAAAAGTTATTTTTTAACACCTGGTGCATATATATTTATGGGGGCATTCCTGTTAATCGCAGGTCTTCTTTTTTCCCTGCAGAATATTTTTTCCGGGAACAGTGATTATGCAAGTTTTCTCAGCAGTCTGATTTTCATTTTTCTCCTGGTGGTTCCCATACTTACCATGAGGCTTTTTACAGAAGAGAAAAGACAGAAAACTGATGTTCTTCTCCTCTCAAGCCCTGTTAGCATCAGTGGTATAGTTCTTGGGAAATACCTGGCGGCAGTAACAGTATTTTTACTGACACTAATGATTACCATGCTGTATCCTCTTTTTCTTAGTTTTCACGGCAGAATGGATTGGGCGCAGATATGGGGTACCTATATCGGTTTTTTCTTTCTGGGCAGCGCCTTTATCGCAATCGGAACTTTTCTGTCAGAAGTTGCAGAGAGCCAGACCTCGGCTGCAATTCTTACCTTCTGCGGTCTTCTTGCGAGCTGGGTTATTGATTATGTAAGATCTTTTGTACCCATGTCATCAATGGCCGGTGCAGTATTTATCCTTATTCTAGCAGGTATTGCCATAGCCGTTTTTCAAAGTAAAGCACAGGACTGGCGTATATCAGCAGCTGCAGCACTTGTTGCCGTAGTCGTTGCGTTAATTCTTTATATAGTCACCCCGGATGTGCTGTACGGGCTTATAAGTAAGTTTATTGCCTGGTTTTCATTAACCAGCAGGTTCCAGAGATTCTCAATGGGAATTCTGAAACTTGATGCAGTAGTTTATTACATGAGCTTCTCAGCCTTCTTTCTGTATGCAACAGGAAGCCGGATCGAAAACCGCCGCTGGAGTTAACAACATATGAAAAAAATATCTTTTAAAGTAAAACACGCGGCAATTTCTGTCGCAATAAGCCTTGCGGTCCTGGTGGGGCTGCTATTGATAAACTTACTGACTGGTGAGATAGATCTGGATTTTGATATGACAAAGAGGGATATCTATACACTCACTGAGGAGAGTAATAGACTTCTTGATGATTTAGAAAATCCGGTAACTCTCTACTATCTTACAAAACCAGGTCAGGAAAATATTACGGTTTTTGAACTGCTTAAGCAGTATGAGTCATACAAAAATGTCTCACTTGAAAGTGTTGATCCTGATAGAAATCCTGCGCTGATATCCCGATATACAGAGGAATCCGGTGAGGGTGAGGATCAGAAATCCATTGCAAAAGGATCTGTTATAGTAGTAAGTGGAGGCCGAAGCAGGGTGGTCCCGAGTATCGATCTGTATAATGTATCGTATACTGAACAAGGCGGAGTTAATGTGTATGGGTTCAAGGCGGAACAGAGTATCTCTGCTGCAATCCAGTATACGTCAACCGGAAAACAGATAACCATTTACCAACTGCTTGGACATGATGAGTATACCTTTGATGACTTCATCTACACTGATAGTCTTGAAAAAAGCAACTTTACGCTCAATCCACTTAATATGACCACAGCCGGCGCTATTCCTGAAGATGCTGATATCATTGCAATTCTCAGTCCTTCATGGGATTACAGCCAGAATGAAATTAATAAGATCCAGGAATTTCTGGAAAGGGGCGGCAGCCTGTATGCAGCTTTTGATCTGATACAGGCTGATTTGACTAACCTTTCTGCATTTCTTGCGTCCTGGAATATTAATATGATGAAAGGTATTATCATGGAACAGGATACAAACAGGCTTATCCCCGAGTTCGGAAGTTCTCCGGTAGTATTTGCTCCTATATATGTGGAAGAGGAGATTGCTCAGGCTTTAATAGAAAACAAGCAGAGTATGATCATTTCATCATCAATCGGGTTTGCTGAGACCGGGATAGTAAAGAGAAATGTTGAGTTTTTCCCGATCCTTTCAAGCACGAACAAATCATGGTTTAGAATTGACTTAAATGCATCCTCCCCGAACAGGATTATCACAGATAAATCCGGTCCTATCTATACAGCAGCCGGAGCGGCTGAAAAAAACATAGATACTGGATTTCAGGAAGGGGCGAAAATTCTTGTACTGGGATCTGCTCAGTCTTTTACTCCGCTTCCTGATGTGGGATCACTAAAGGCTAACTTTGATTTTACTCTGGCTGCACTGGGGTGGCTGGCCGGCGGAGATAAAGCAATTAATATCCAAAGCAGAAGCCTCTACCAACTTCCCCTGCAATTGAGTGCTGCTAATGCATTTATCTATGCCGGTATTGTTGTTATTCTTATACCTTTCGGTATTATTCTTGCAGGACTCATTGTATATCTCAGGAGAAAGCGACTATGAAAAAAACGCGTCTCCTCATTATTGCGGTCGCTGCAGTACTACTGTTGGCTGCGGCTTTTGTACTGGTAACCAGAGAACCAAAGGTGCCGGAATCGGAGGAAATTATTGAACCGGATGTAACTCCGGCCGCTGAATCTGAAGCAGTACCGCAGGAAAATCTATTAATCAGTCTGATTGATCTTGATATTAGAAATATCGATACTATAGAAGTTGACCGTGCAGGAGAAGAGAAATACACCCTGATACCTTTTGGTGAAGGCACATTTAAAGTTGCAGATGCACCGGGAGTTTCACTAATGACAAGTGCGGCTCAGTCAATTCGTTTTTCCCTGATACTTTTTACCTCAAATGATATTGTATCTGAAGGGGAAAATATTGCTGATTTCGGGTTAGACAATCCGGAGGCGTACTGTACGATTACCGCAGGAGAAGATCGTGTTGTATTGATACTTGGGGATAAAAGTCCTGATGGGGCAGCCAGTTATATTATGAGAGAGGGTGATCCGAATGTCTATCTCGTTCAGGGTTACCTTACTGATATGCTTTTTGCAAATCTGTATAGTATAAGGGAAAAAACTCTGCCTCTGGTTAATGTGAGTGCTCTCACCGGTATTTCTGTTAAGGAGAAGGGAACCCCCAAATACACCATTACTAGATATACCAGCGATGATCCGTTTGATCCGGGTCTTTTCCCATTCTATTATACGTATCCCTATGACCCGCCAAAGGGAGTGAACGATTCAAAACTGTTTGAGATTCTGGAAATTGTTCAGTCAGGATTATTTGTATATGAGTTCATTGATTCTCCCGAATCCCTTGAAGAGTACGGTCTGGATGATATGCAGGCTCTGGAGCTGGAGATATCTGCTGAGGATGGTACAGGATTACACTTATTGTTAGGTAATACCACTGATGAAGGTATGCGGTATGTGCTTCGTGCAGGAACAGCTTCACCAGTAATGCTTATTTCAGCTTCAGATGCTGCAGTAGCTGATATTAATCCATTTAAGTACGCTGAATCTTTTGCTGCACTCGTTGGGATTGATGCTATTCGAGGATTTGTACTTACAATTGGAGAAATGCTGATTGAAGGACGCATTGAGAGAACTGGTAATGAAGAAGATCCTGTTGAGGAGTTTTTCATCGACAACCAGAAGATTGAGGAAGATTTGTTCAAGGATTTTTATCAGGTTCTGATAGGCAGACAGGTAGAAGGTGATGCTGAATCTGATATAGTTGATCAGTTTCTGAACAGTGAGCCGGTGTTTCAGCTGAAGTATATTAGTCGTGATGACGAATTTGTAGTTAAAGATATTGAGTTTTACCCCTATAATGATGATTTTTATGTTCTTCAAATTGATGGAGGTTCGAGAAGATTTCTTATTGGTCAGTATCAGGTTGACTATATAGTAGAACAGGCGAGAATCTTTCAAAATTAATAATCTTGAAAGTTCTATCAATTAGTCAGAAGTTTTCACTATTATTAAATTGGCTCAGGCAGCAGCCTTGAAGTGAATTTATGTTACTATCCGGAATCAACCATACGGTTGGCTCATAAACTTCAAAAAAAAGGTTGTGGATTTATATCCACAACCTTTTCAATTGACTCAAAGAACAGGCTCAATAATATCCCGATTTTCCTTATTCTTTGACCCATGATCTTTCATTTTCCCCTTCTCTTTTTTAATGAGCGATTCAAGCTTATCAACAAAATACTCAATAGCCTCATACAGTTCGTGTGCATCTGTATGTACTACTTTAGTCACCCCCCATTTAAAATGCACTTTTGCCTCAATCCGGTAACTTTGATGCGGTTCTTTGTGAACTGCAATCAGCACGTCTACCAGGTTGTCTGCTGCAAATTCGATACGGTGAAGTTTTTTCTCAAAAAACTCCCTTGTGGTGTCACTTACGTTGTAATGGATTCCTCTGATTTCCAGATTCATATCCACCTCCTATATTGGGGTATATAAGCTATGTGTAAAAAATTTAAACAACCATAAAGTTGTTTAGATTTTCTAGCATCCAGTATGTTAAAGTTTTCGATATACAGATGTTTGCAACAATAAAAAAAGAATCGAAAACTTATCTCTATATAAAGGATATTACCAGTTGCAGATAAATGTCAAATAATTTCCGGATTCTTTTTGATGCAAACTAGGAATTCCTTTCGAATGATGAGTCAATATTCAGTTCACCACGGTATTTTGCAACGGTTCTCCGGGCAATTTTTATCCCGCGTTCGGCAAGCATATCTGCTATTTTTTGGTCAGACAACCGCTTTTTCCCGGTGTAATCTTCTATTAGTTCCCGCAAGATCTCTTTAACACCTGTCTTGGAGACATTTTTTCCATCATCACCAGTTCCCGTAACTGCATTACTGAAAAAATATTTTATCGGGAAAATTCCCCAGTCTGTCTGTATATATTTTGCATTTGATATTCTCGACACTGTCGTCTCATGTACCGATATTACCTCGGCAACATCTTTGAGAGTAAGTGGTCTTATATATTTAGGTCCATTAAGAAAAAAGTCCATTTGGGATTTCAGCAGAGCTGCTCCAACACGTCTAAGCGTCGAATTTCTCATTTCGATACTGTTTATCAGCCAGTTTGCATCACGAATAGAACGCTGAATATATTTTTCAGTCTTTTTATCGAAGGCCTCAGTATTTTCAACCATCTCCTCAAATGCCGGATCAAGTGTAAGTGAGGGGATCTGCTCATCATTTAATTTCATGATAAGTTGACCGTTAAGTTTTTGTATCAACAGATCCGGGATTACATATTGGGTGGCTGTCTGAGAAAAATTACTGCCAGGGTAAGGATTTAAGGTCTTTATAAACCTCACTAAATCTTCCACATCCTCTTCATCAATAGAAAGTGCCTTTGTGATATCGGTAATTTTACCTCTCTTTAGGTCCTCCAAATGATTTCTCAGAATATCTTCAGTCTTTTCAGGGGCTGCTCCTGAAAGTTCTGCCTGAAGTACCAGAGATTCGATGAAATTTTCCACACAAACCCCTGGTGGTTCAAATTCTCTAATTATATTGATCATTCGGTCTTTAACAGGGTACCTGTCGGGGGTTACGAGGTCTGAAGGATCCTCCCGGTAAAAACCCCGGTCATCCAGATTGGATATAAGCAGCTCACCAATCTCAATCTCTTCTTCTGACAGGTTCAAAAAATGCAGCTGCTGGTATAAGTGTTCCTGAAGTGATTCCGGACGGGACAGCGACCCTTCTATAAATTTATGTTTTGAATCCGGGTCAATATAATGTGATTTTCTGATATACCCCGGGTCTGAACTATTCTCAAAGGGGTCGAATGTACCGCTGCCTTGTGATCGTTCGATACGCTCTACACGTTCAAAAGAGATATCTCTTACCGCTTCCATTTCAAGTGCAGGATTTTTCTCAATTTCTGCTTGAATTTTTTCCCGAAGATCCATAATGGGCAGTGCCATAAGTTCGAGGGACTGGTACATTTGCGGGCTGAGTTTTAGTTGTTGTTTTTGTACAATGACTAATCTTTGGGACTGCATACCTTTCTACCTGTTGTTAGCGTCATCTTTCGGTTGATACAACACCAGCGTACCATAATCATGGTTTAAAGTCTGTCCCTAAATAGGTGGTTCGGGCAAGATCACTGGCTAAAAGAGTCTCACTATCTCCGGAAACCAGTATCTCGCCATGACTGATAATATGTGAGAAATCGGTGATTTCCAGAGTTTCTCTGACATTGTGATCGGTGATAAGTACTCCGATACCCTCATCAGCCAGCCTTTTGATAATATTTTTAATATCCTGGACAACTATTGGGTCAATTCCCACAAAGGGCTCATCCAGAAGGAGGAAGCGCGGACTTACTGCAAGATTTCGTGCGATCTCAGTTCTTCTCCGTTCTCCGCCGGATAGGGTGTATGCCGGTTGTTTTCGTACATCCTGAATACCAAAACTCTCAATAAGCTTCTCCAACTCCTTTTTTTTCTCATCATGGGTAAGGTCTTTTCGTGTTTCTAAGATTGCCCAGATGTTTTTTTCTACCGTAAGTTTACGAAAAACAGAAGGTTCCTGAGAAAGGTAAGAGATACCCAGTTGTGCACGCTTGTACATCGGCATACGGGTTATCTCTATATCATTGAAAAACACGTTACCGGAGGTTGCATTGATGAACCCGACTATTGTATAGAAGATCGTTGTTTTACCAGCTCCGTTGGGTCCAAGAAGACCGATAATCTCACCTGATTTCATTGAGAAAGAGACGTCTGCTACAGCAGTTTTACGACCGTATAGTTTTCGGATTCCCCTCATGGATAGAGTATCAGCTTCCCTCATGGATATTCCCGCTTACCCTGCCTTCCATGGTAATCTCATTGGTGTTAAGATCAATTAAAATGCGTGATGCTTCATACCGAGAGCCTTCAAAGGAAACTTCAGCATTACCTGTAAGTTCAAGAGTATTACTGTCTGAGTCGAATAGAGCAGAATCCGATCTGCAGTACATCTCTCCATCATCTTCTGTTGCCTTAATAATTGAGACATTGATCTGAATGAGGATGATGCCTTTATCTTGTTCATTTTTTAGATAAGCCCCTTTCGCAATAAGTTCATTTTTTCTGTCAGTAAGCTCAGCCCAGCCATTAATCGTAAGGGATGATGTTTCCCTGTCATAATTCAGAACATTTGACTGCAAGGTAATTTCTTCTTCTGTTTCAACCAGTATTACATTACCTCTGCATGATAAGAAACGGGATTGTTCCCCGTAAATATCAATAGATTCAGCCTCTATATATACACTGCCGGTCTTTACCCAGGCTCCCCCTGAAAGGGATACAGCCTGACTTCCATCTTTTAGAGATGCTCGTGTGTAGCTTCCTGCAAAGCTGATATCTTCTGTTTTTGTTGTTTCTTCCGCGGGGGGTTCCGTATCTTCAGCGATGATCGAAGCAATCGGGAGACTGAGGATTATCCCAATTAATAAAAAAGGAAGCAAAGCGGTTTTCCATTTTCTATTCATAATGCAGTGTTCCTTCAAGAATTTCCTGAAACTCAAACATATTCAGGGAAAAATCTCCCCTGAAGCCAATTCCCCTGACCTGTGAGCCGTCTTCATAAATAATGGACACTTCATCCTCAGCACCCCCGGTTAGGAGGCTGGTGCTGTTATCCCAAATAAGGCGGACAGCTCTGAGCAGAATTCCTCTGGATGGTGAAAACACTTCAATATCTCCATCAAGAACAGCATCCCGGCTGTTTGTATTAATTTCAGCTGAATTACAGCTGCCGGAAGAGAGTTCAACGAATGAATCATCCCGCTGGATAAAGGTTACTGTATCAAGTATTGCAGTATGATCAGACTCAAACATTTCCAGAGTATCTGCTGTGAATATAATAGCATGTTCTCCGGTTCTTTCTATGGTATAAGATGTTTTTTTCAACATAAAATCAGGAATTTTTCGGCTGGAAGTATCTTTTTTTGTGCCATAATTAAAAGAACAGGATATAAGGAGGAGTAAAACCACAAGCACAGCGGCTGCTGAGATCAACAGCCGGGCTGAGTGGCCCGCTGCTGCGCTGTAAAGTTCATTGTTAGAGGCTCTTTTCCACATGCTTCAAACTCGCTTTAATAAAGCTCGCAAAGAGAGGGTGCGGGTTAATGGGAGTAGACTTGAATTCCGGATGGAACTGTACCCCTACGCCCCATGGGTGCTCGGACCACTCTACTGATTCCACCAGTTCTCCGCCGGGTGTGTATCCGCTGATAATCAGCCCGGAAGCAGACAATCTGTCTCTGTAACTGTTGGCAAATTCGTATCGGTGCCGGTGTCTCTCAAAAATCTGTTCAGATTGATACACATCATGGATTTTTGTTCCGGGAACCAGGTCAGACTCACTTTTCCCCAGTCTCATAGTTCCACCCATTTGTGTTACATCAACCTGTTCTTCAAGCAGGCTTATTACCGGATTTTTTGTTTCCGGTTTAAATTCTGTACTGTCAGCATCTACAAGTTTCAGGACATTCCGTGCATACTCGATAACCATTATCTGCATACCAAGACAAATGCCGAAGCAGGGTATTTTGTGGGTGCGGGCAAATTCAGCTCCCCTAATCATTCCGATCGTACCACGCATTCCAAATCCACCAGGAATAAGTATCCCATGAATATCTGAAAAGGTCTTTTCGAGCTCCTCCTCTGTCATTGATTCAATGTCTTCAGAATCAATTTTTTTCAGTGCAACTCTGGCATTATTTGCAATTCCTCCATGGGAAAGTGCTTCAAAGATTGATTTATAGGAGTCGGGTAAATGAATGTATTTTCCCACAATACCGATCGTAATAACTTTTTCAGCACTTTTGCAGATTGCAACCATTTTTGCCCACTGCTGAATGTCAGGTTCTCCAGCCTCAAGCTCAAGTTTTTTAAGCACAATCTCATCCATTTTCTGTTGTCTGAAAACCAGGGGCAGTTCATAAATGGTCTCTTTCAGATCATATCCGATAATAACTGCTTCGCGTTCAACATTGGTGAAAAGGGAGATTTTTCGAATTACATCACTGGAAAGCATTTCCGGAGCTCTGCAGATTAAGATATCCGGTTGAATTCCTATTTCACGCAACTCTTTTACTGAATGCTGGGTGGGTTTAGTTTTAAGTTCACCACCACCGACGGCGGGAATAAGTGTTAAATGTATATAGAGGACATTTTTCCTGCCAAGGTCGCTGGACATTTGTCTGGCCGCTTCCAGGTAGGGTATTGATTCAATATCCCCTACAGTTCCGCCAATTTCTATAATAGTAACATCAACAGCCGGCTGTTTTCCAACAGTCAGAATTCTCCGCTTAATTTCATCAGTAATGTGAGGGATTATTTGGACCGTTCTTCCCAGATAGCGGCCTTCCCGCTCTTTTTTGATAACTTCCTGATAAATTTGTCCGGTTGTTATGGAATTTGCTTTAAGTATAGGAGCTTTTGTAAATCGGGCATAGCTGCCAAGGTCGAGGTCAGTTTCCGCACCATCGTCGGTTACATAGACTTCACCATGCTGATAAGGGCTCATTGTTCCGGCATCTACGTTTAGATATGGATCAATCTTGATCATTTGGACATTCAAACCACGGCTCTCAAGCAAGTTTGCCAAAGAGGTTGCTGCAAGGCCTTTACCTAAGCTTGAACACACGCCGCCACTAAAAAATATATATTTCTTCATGGGATTGTATTATACGAAATTGGTAAGATTTCTACAATTAATATATGAAAATTTTCTTTAAAAAAACACGAAACAGAAAAATACTTCGAGATCTATATCTAAAGACCTCAGGAAATCACTTTTTTCTGGATTGTTGGCATGTACTGTCTCTTTTTTAACCTGCCGAACAGAAAACCCAAACCAAATCCAGCAGTTAGTCCAATAAAACCACCTAATGCCTGAAGGCCTTCACCTGCACCTTCGATTATTACTCCTGTAAGGAGAAAGCCTGCAAAAAAGAGGATTAGGGGGAAAATGAGAACTAAAAACCCGGAGAAAATAGTTTTTCCCGGCGGTAGAAATACTTCTACTTCATCCCCTGGTTCAATTTCCAGTTTTTGGGGATTGAGTGCAGTATACGTATGCGCTTTTACATTGCAGAAGGAGTCTCCTGCACAACCGGAGCATGCTGTTGAAGTGCAGCTGAGAACTGCCTGGTGTTTGTTATATGAAATTACTGTTGATATTTCTGTCATATTATTTCTCCTGTTCGGGGGTATCAATCGGGATTCTGACAGCTTCAATAGAAGTTGCTTTCCCTTCATCATCCAGCTCGAATACGGCACCCTGCATCTCAAGGGTATTCCAGCAGTCAGCTGAACGCTCAGGTACTTGCGTAATGAATTTTCTGATTTCGATATCAGGATCCAAACCGCCGACACTGTTTAGGCTGCCGCAGCGACCGTTGTCGGTAATTACAGCTGTTCCTCTGGGAAAGATCCGTGCATCTGCGGTGAGTGCTTTTGCATGTGTCCCAATGACGGCTGAAAGTGTTCCATCTGCATGAAAAAACATTGAGTTTTTCTCTGCAGTAGTAGATGCATGAAACTGGAGAATGATATAGGGTGTTATTTCCCTGATTTTTTCCACTATTGAAGGAAGGAAAGTGAATGGGTTGCTGAGATGGATTCTCTGGAATCCTGCTTGGCCCAGAAGAGTGATCACCCCGATTTTTTTCTCTCCCACGTCATAGATTCTCCATCCTCTGCCGGGATTTCCCGGAGGATAGTTTGCCGGCCGTAAAATAAAGGGAGCATGCTTAATATGTTCAACCATATCTTTTTTGAAGTATGTTTTTTCACCGGTGGTAATAACATCAATTCCCATTTTCCGCAGTGAAAGAGAATGATTTTTTCCTATCCCAAATCCACCGGTCGCACCTTCTCCGCATGCAATTATAAAATCGATGTTTTTTTCTGCTTTAATAGCTTTAATACCATTTTTTGCGGCATATATTCCGGGTCTGCCTACTATTTCCCCTAATGCAAGTATTGTAAGACTCATGCCTACAATGTATTGATGTTTTGTAGCTTTGGCAAGACGAGTCTTCGTTGTCATGGTCAGGATAGGATTTCCCCTGTCATATGCATATTTAGTTTATTCATTGACGTCAGTACAGCTACAGGAGTATTCTATAGCCTCTGGTGAATTTGAAATACATTACTGATTTTGCAGTGACAGTACTAATCAGAGGCATTGTAGGATGTGTATGAAAAAAATTATTTTGTTTATAGTACTGCTGCTTATAAGTAATGTCCTTCTCATAGCTAATAAAGCAGATCTATATTTTACTCTGCCGGGAGATTCCCTTGAATCTGCATCTTCACCCTATTCGGTTACTCTGGAGATGCATGTAGGTATAGATAAAACCCGGTTACTTATCGATTTACAGAATACCGGATTTTCCGGGAATGAAGTGTTCTGGAAAATAAACGACAGACCATTTTTCAGCACAGCAGATTCAGCATCATTTCACAAAATTTCCGTTAACGAAATTGTTTCTCAAGAGGTAATATCTTTTATTCCGGATGCAGCGGGGCTCTATGTAATTATAGGTAGCGACGGCAGTTCTCGGGAGATTCTGGAGATAACACTCACGGTATATAAAAAGAAATCTCTGGTTATGATTCTTGATGGAGTTCGTGCTGATGCTCTGCTTAATTCAGGGGCAGAACAACTTGCACAGCTTATTGAAAAACCCTGGCAGCGTGATTATGAAACAGCCTACTCCTTAAAAGCAAGGACAGTCCCTGATGCAAACCCGAACAGCGGAGCAAATCATGCATCAATAATGAACGGTGTTACCGCTGCAAAACATGGGGTGTTTACCAATGCTATGTTTAAAGAGGCTGCTGCTGATATTGTCTCCTATCCACATTATCTGGATATTCTTGAACAAACAAACCCGGAAATCAGGACTGCGTTTCTTGCCAGTTGGGGAGCAGATTATACCATGATTCAGTCAGCGGATTTTCAGCGTAAAGGTCAGGGAGGCCATGGAAGAGCCTCAATAACTGAAGATAAGTTAATTAGCAATTATACAGAGAATATTCTACAGGGCTACAGGACTTCTATTCCCGGGTCAGGCGGTACAGAATGGATTGGTGGGGATATTGATGCACTCTTTATCTTTTTTGACACTCCTGATGCAGGAGGGCATGGCTTTGATCTTGATATTTTAGGGTGTGTTGGTTTTTATCCCTATAATCCCGACTACCTTGAGATGATAAGGCTGTGTGACTCGTATATTGAGACCGCTATGGAGACTGTCAGCCGCCGCCCTGACTTCGCATATGAAGATTGGCAGTTCGTTTTTACGACGGATCATGGAGGTTTTGGTACGTCACATGGATACTGTAATGCCAGCACCCTGTCTGTCTGGTTTATGCATACCGCAAAAGACCTAAAGGCCGGAGAGCTGGTTGGGATTCCGAATAACTATGATCTGGCCGCAACAGTGCTGCATCATTTTGGGCTGGATACAGAAGAGATGAAACAAGAAGGTAAACAGGATGGGACGGCACAGGTTATGGTTAAACCAAAGAATCTATATCAAAGCCCGGTGAATGCACCAGAATCTTTAGTCGATGGGGATCTGCTGTCGATGAAGTTTGATGCTGATGGATTTACGGTAGTTATGAAATATAATCATCCCTGGTACGATGTGTTCAGAAGTCAGCATGCTATATTTTCAACTCCTTCAGAATTGGAGTCTGCGGGTATCAAGTTTGGAATCTTTACTGATTATGAATTTTGGACTGGAATAGGGGGGCTTTGGGGGCGTAGTGACGGTTCCATTACGTATGATGACAGAGATTCTGATCAGAACAGGTCCATAGGGGTAACCTCTGCCTGGGGCAGTGAGCCGATAGATATTTATTCTCTGGTTCCGGAATCAGGAAGAGATACATTTATTGGATTTAGTGTCGATGGTGAAGGTAATGCGATACTTTATAGCGACAGGTCTGATGGATATCTCTATTTTATTACTGGTTCCCTTGCGACTCCGGGCAGTCCGTTTGGAAATGAAAGTGTTCAATACATGACTGCAGGCGAATTTGTTTCTGAAGTCACTTATTGGAGCAGTGAAATTACACCTCAGGAAATGATTGCTTATTATCATAACAATATGGATTAGAAGCAGCTGACTAATAGGTTGAATACTGTAACCACATTACTTGCTCTATGAAATTTAAGGTAGTATACTATAGATAGAATACATGAAATCAGCATGTAACTAATTAAATGTCTGGAAAAAGGTGTCTGCCTGTTTAGCTGCTCCCTGCAACCTGCACCTCTGATTTTCACTGCCTGCCAATGGTAACACTTTTGCATGATTTTCTGCATGCTGATCACATGGAGGGAGGCGGTATGCATATTTTATTAAACAATTTAATCGGTTTCTCGGTAAAGGCTCAGGATGGTATAATAGGGCGTGTCCACGATTTCTATTTTGATGATGAAACCTGGACAATCCGTTACCTGATTGTAAGAACGGGCAGCTGGTTTTCCGGCCGGTTTGTGCTTATCCCCTCGAGTGAACTTGGCAAACCTGATTGGGAACGGCATCATTTTTGTGTGGGACTCACCTGTAGTCAGGTTCGGGACAGTCCTGATATTGATACAGAAAAACCGGTGTACAGGCAGCAGGAAATTGCCCTGCATGATTATTATCAATGGCTCCCCTATTGGAAGGTTGGTATGGTTGATGCCTTTGGCCCGGTTTCCCTTCCATCTTCAGCAACAGGTAGTGAAGAGGATGAGAAAGATGAAGGATCAGGTCAGAAAGCCCTTGGTGATCCGCACTTGCGGAGCATCCGGCATGTCAGGGGCTACTATATTCATGCTAAAGACGGAAATATAGGACACATTGATGAGTGTATCGTCGACGATAAAAATTGGTCTATCGAGTCTTTTGTGGCTGATACAAGAAACTTCTTTCCCGGGAAAAAAGTCATTCTGCCGGTACATGAAGTAACTTCTGTTGAATGGCTGGACTTTAGCATACATCTATCCCTATCAAGAGAATTTGTCAGGAACAGTCCCGAATTTAATCCCGCAAAACTGGAGCTGCTTGCAGTCAGTAAATTTTGGATAGCGCTGCCTGCCCATACCAGACATAATTCAACCTGTAAGCATTTTCAAAACACCAAAATGGGATACTTAACGGATGAAGAAGAGGGAGAGCCCTGCAGTTTATGCGGCGGATAGCGGATGAGGGTACACATCGGATGAGAGTACACATCGGATGAGAGTACACATCTTTGCATTTACTTTGTAAATGCTGAAATTGGGTAGAACCTGACCAACTTGCGGCGGCTAGAAAAATATCTAATTACTATATATCCCTTCATCAAGTCAGAATAATATAGGTGTGGAATTAGATTGTAAAAACTTAACCTTCTCAATACTGAACCTTAACAGTACTCTTGTATATTCAACACATACAACAGGCAAGCAGCAAAATTAATGTGCTGTTTAGCATATACAAGGAGTTTCAATTATGAAAAAATTAAGTGTTGTTTTCATTTTACTGTTACTGTCAGTCTCTTTATTTGCAAATGGAGCCAGGGAGAATGCACCTGATACCATCGAACCGGGCTTTGGAAGAATCAATGGTGAAGCCGTAACAATTTCAGGCACTCTGAATGTAACGGATGCAGAAGTTATTCTTTTATCAGATGAAGGAGATTTTTCACTCTCTGCTCCCCGTGCAAGAATGCTCGATCTGGAATCATTCAACGATCTGTATGCGACGGTTACCGGTACTCTGAGCGAATGTGATGATTGTGAAGAGCTGTATGACGGGCACATTTTCATTGAGTCCGCAGAGGTTGATGGGGTTGAATACAATTTTGGTGTAATGGGACGTCAGGGAGGCTTTAGAGCTACTGTAGATTCTGATTGGGGAGATCGTCCTATGTTTAATGATGATGCAGGAGGCTACCGTAATGCCCCGGCACAGGATGACAGCAGCTCTCATTCAGGTCGACAGATGCCTGGCGGGATGCATGATTCCCGTGGTGGTGCGGCTGTACGAGGCGGATCCGGCTTTGGCGGACGTGGATCAATATAAGAAATTATAATTGAGGTTCTTTCAAAATTAATAATTTTGAAAGAGCAACCTTTTCTAGGTTTTTCCTAAGCACTGAGAACTGGAAAAAAGCGGCCCGGAATGTACGGCCCGCTTTTTTTATGCCCATTTCTTTTTATTACGATCATCCTGAATTCCTAAAAGAAATTGATTTGCTGTTTGATGGTATTCTGTGAAGGATCAATGTGGTATAATAAAAGAGTAGAAATTGAAGTGGAGATATTACCATATGCAGAAAACAGTGAAAGTGTTAGCCCACCCACTGATGTTTATCCTCGGAATTGCTGCATATGGTGAAGATTCACCTGTATAAAATGGATATTGGTTACTATAAGCATGCTGCAGGCACTATTATTTCCGGCAGCTGTCGGAATAAAATTTCTGTTCGCCCAAAGGGCATATAGGAGGTTGTGATGATTGAATATGTTCATGAGCACATTATCGAGGAAATTAAGACAAATACACGTACTGATACGATATTTGTACTTGCGTCTATTATCCTGAATCTTGTTACTTTAGCTATCAATTCGGCATTCGCAGGGGAAAGGGATCCGAACTACATGGTGATGAGTCTTTTCACTGTTCTGATTGTAGTGGTAAACCTTGTAGCAGTTGCAGGATTGCTAAAGGGCAGGCAAACCCATCACAAATTAGTTAGTGGTCTGTTAAAAATTTATAAGGATAATAAGGTGGATGGATATTATGATCAGACATTACTTGGGGCATACAAGACCAGATACATTCTTTTTATTGTGGTAGTGCTCACAACTGGTGTAATAGCTGGTATTGTTCCGTTTATCCTGCTCTAATATAAAAATACTTTTATCACACTGCTTTTATAAATCAATATGAAGTGACCTGAAGACGGTGGGCTTTATAACCGATAAACCAATTTCTGCAAAGAATTTATTCGAACAAAAAACGTATTCCCGTTTTTGGGGTCAAATTATTGGGCTAATCCTTTACTACCCATTAATTACTAACTGATACAATCCCGCCGGCTTCAGGTCACTTCAAAATCAATAAATATCTGCGAATTATACTGGCCTTTTAGGTAGCGCAGGAGCTAATCAAACGAATGAGTTTGACAGGAAAGTTACTGCCTGTTATCCTGTTTGTATCATCTTAATGATTCTTGCGGGCTGACACAAATTTTGAGAGAAACATGATGATCGCAGTGTTTCTCATATTCTGCATTTATCTGAAAAAAGAAAACTAATACATGGCAGGGAGCATCGAAATGAGCTTAAAACTTGATACTATCCTGGTAGGCTGGGGAGTATGGGCTGTCGGTCACAGGTGGAAAACACTTCTGATAGCTCTGCTGATTACCGCTGCTGCAGCAGTTGGTTTTAGTTTTCTCCATCTGGAAATGACATTTTATTCCATACTGCCAAGATCCTCTGCAAAAGTTGATGAACTCAAACGTATAACTGAAGAGTTTCCATCAGCAAGCAATATTATCCTGGTAATTGAAGGGGATGATCCAATAGCATTGAGGAGTGCTGTAGATGCAGTTACTAAGGAATTGTCAGCAGATCAATATAATGAAATTATCCGCAGTGTTCGGGGACGTACAGATATTGAAGCATTTTCAGATTCCATACTCTTACTGCAGGCAGGTGAAAATGCTGTAGAAAAAATACCCCAGACCCAACTCCTGCCACAACCTCTTCTGGGGGTTCCGGTAGCATTGGTGTCTGCAATGAACCAGGAATTGCACAAACTCCTGGCAGACTTGGATCTGACCAGTCTTGAGAAGAACCAAATCAATGAAGGTTTATTAAGTCTGCATAGATTCCTGGATGCGTTCTATGCAGGTGATCAAATAGAGCAGGTCAATGCATTTCAGGAAATCATCAATGATATTCTTATACCCGAACCCTATTTTATCAATGATGCACAGAATATGGCTTTGGTTTTTATCCAACCTGATTTTACGGTTGATGACTGGTCCGTACTACCCGGTAATATACAGAAAATTGAAGCAGGAATTTCACAATATGAAGAGGCTTTTAACGTATCAATGGGCCTCACAGGATTACTGGTAGTAGCAAAAGATGAGGTGGTGACGAGTAAGCAGGGGTTGTTTATTTCGGTTCTTCTTGCTTTTGTGCTGATACTGATAATTCTTGTTTTGAATTTCAGAATGACCATTGTACCAATTGTAGCCGGCATTCCTTTGGTTGTTGGCATTTTTTGGACTGCAGGTACAGCAGGATTTCTGTTAGGCAGGCTCAATATAATGACAGCAATGTATATGGTTGCCCTGCTTGGTCTTGGTGTAGATTTTGCGATTCACTATCTTACAGCATTCCTGCAGGAGCGTGAGACGGGGAAAACATTTCAGGAGAGTGTTAAGGCAGGGATTGAAAAGAGTGGACGGGGGGTTGTGATTGGTGCTTTGACGACGTCAGCAGCTTTCATTGCTTTGTTGATCGCGGACTCTGCGTTGGTACGGGAGCTTGCCGTTATTGCCGGTATTGGAATAGTCTGTGAGCTCTTATCCATGATTATCCTGCTGCCTGCGCTGCTCTCTTTTCGGGATTCCTGGATACGGAAATACAATAGAAAAGATTCAATAGTAAGGATGCGTTCAGAGGTAAGCGTTATCGGTTTATTGGGGAGTATGGTAAGCAAAATTCCACTTATCTTTTTAATAACATTTCTTGTTGTGACCGTATTTCTATCTCTCTACAGTCCTAAAATCTCGGTTGAGTCAAATATTATGAATATGGAAGCTGATGGGCTGGAGTCAGTTATTCTGCAGGAGCGAATGATAAGAAAGTTTGGAAGATCTCCTGATAGTCTCTATATCTACAGTGAATCTTTAGCTGAGACACGGCATATCGTTGGTCAACTGAAAAATTCAGACCTGATAAAGGAGGTAGATTCATTCATCTCTTTTATTCCTGATTCTGAACAGCAGAGGGAATTGAAGGAATCGCTGGAACAAGTGATCCTTTCAGGTAGTGGGGAAAATGGATTTGCAAATCCTGAAAACCTTAATGAGAATCAGCTGCAGCAGCTGCAGTTGGAGATTGGGATTATTATTGATAATCTGCGATTATTGGCCAGAAGGGCTGGATATCCCGGACAGGTAGATTTGATTAATAAGCTGAATGGTGTATTTGCAGAGACACAGATTATAATGAAACTGTATCAGGAGCTGGCCGGATTTATTATAGAATTTATTGACAAGCAGATACGTGCTGATTTTATAACCGTAGAATCTCTTCCTGATCAGTTAAGAGAGTCCTATTTCAACAGGGATGGATCGGTAAATCTTATCACAATAATTCCAAAGGAAAATATTTGGGAAAAAGAGAACCGTGAAGCACTCTATGCGGAACTTGTTCCTATAACTGATAAATTCACGGGTATGGTTATGGCTGCTGACCAGATGAACCGTATAGTACAGGAAGATGGAGCAAGGGCCGCGATTGTGGCTATTGCTGTGATTTTCATTATTCTTCTGCTTGATTTTCGTAATATAAAGCTTGCCTTTCTTACTATTGTGCCTCTTTTGGCATCACTTTCCGCCCTGCTCGGAGCGATGGTTCTGTTGGGGATAAAGTTTGATTTTATCAATATAATTACCGTACCTCTGCTGATTGGAATCGGGATTGATGATGCAGTACATATTAGTCATCGATATCGGATTGAGGGTTCCGGAAGGATGGAAGAGGTAATTCAAAAGATCGGCCGGGCTCTTTTAATCGCTTATCCTGATGTCGGAATAAGCGATTTTATCCTTTGGATATAATTATCCTTTGGATTTTGTGAAAGAAGCAGTATAGCAAAGATAAAACACCTATTACCGTTAAAAAAATCAG